>NZ_CP108494.1:304583-609166 GCF_041435435.1 Streptomyces sp. NBC_01241
GGAGATGAAGGAGAACAGGCGATGTTCGACCTTGTTCCATTTCGATGTGCCTGGGGGCAGGTGGCACACGCTGATCTCCAGACCCGTCTCGGTGGCCAGGGCGGCGAGGTTGGCCTTCCAGGCGCGGGCGCGGGAGCTGTTCGAGCCCCCGCCGTCCGCGGTGATCAGGAGTCTGTGTGCGTCGGGGTAGGCCGTTTGGCCTTCCTCCCTCCACCAGCGGCGCAGGGCCGCGACCGCGAACGCGGCGGTGTCGTGGTCGGTGCCCACCACGACGAAGCCGGTATTGCGCCCCAGGTCGTAGATGCCGTACGGGATCGCCGTACCGGTAGCGTGGGAGGGGAAGTCGTGGTCGAGGACCTTCACCGGCGCACCCGGCGGCACCCACTCCCTCCCGGCCTGCGCGAACAGCCCGATCTGCTCCTTCTTCTTGGTGTCCACACTGAATCACGGGATCGCCGGCGGCCAGGAACTGGCCCACCGTGTCGTTGAGGTGCCGGAACTGGGCATCACGGTCCGGGTGCGAACTCCCCGCCAGGACCCGCGCGTTCGCGCGCAGGCTGAACCCGGCCTGCTTGAGCAGCGCGGCGATGGTGTCCCGGCCCACCGCGTGGCCCTGGGCGGCCAGTTCACCCGCCAGGTGGCGCAGCGACTTCGTCGTCCACGTCAGCGGCCGTATGGGATCACCCTGGGTACTGTCCTCGACCAGGGCCAGTAGTGCGGCCCGCAGCCCCGGATCCTTCTCGGCCGCGGCCGGACGGCCCGCGCCGGCCCGGCGGGTACGGCCGTGTGGCGCGGGATCCTCCTCCAGCTCGGCCAGCCCACGGGAGACGCAGCCCTTGGAGACTCCTGCCGCCTTCGCGACGGCGGCGATCCCACCGTGACCGAGTATCCGGGCCTCCGCCCCGTACAACAACCGACGCTGACGCTCGTCCAGATGCGGCGTCACCGCCTCCAGCTTCGCCCGCAACGGACCGATCAACTCATCGAAACGCCCCATACCACATCAACGATCCGAAGGCTCGGAAGCAACCCGTAGAAAATCGACGGCCCCCGATCTGGCCCCGCGAGCCACAACTCGGGGGAGACACGCGACCGCCCCCGGTCGCGGGCCTGCCGCGTGCACCGCGTGTACGCCCCGGCCGTCATGGGCGTCACTGGCACCCGTGCCCACGCGCGCCGAGAACGAGAACGCGTGGTCACGGCACTCGGCGGCGGCGCCACACCGCATGAGTTCTTGTACGCGGCCACCGTCGCGAGCCTGGCTGTCGGAAAAAGGTTCTCCGGCACACCGAACCTCCCCCAGACATTGCACATCTTCAGGTGCGTAGGCGCGCACTGACCTCGCGCGCCGAATTCGTATTCGAGGGGAAACCGAAACTTCATGAAGAGCAAGCTGACCGCCGTGGCCCTTGCGGCCGTTGTCGTCGCCGGCACTGCCATTACCGCCGTCCCGGCCTCGGCCGCCCCCGCCAAGGCCGAGCCGACCCGTTGCCACACCGCCGACCTGAAGGCCGGCTTCGCCATGGGGGATGACGCGAAGCCGGAGATGGAGCAGACCAAGAAGCAGACCCAGGCGTACATCTGGTTCACCAACCAGAGCAAGCGCACCTGCACCCTGTCCGGCTTCGCCGGTGTAGACATGATCGGCGCTCAGAAGACCGACCGCACTTGGTCGCTGGCGCGCTCCTCCAAGAAGCCCGAAAAGATGATCCTGAAGCAGGGGGACACGGTGGACTTCAGCATCAACCTGCTCCCGGTGGCCAAGTCCACTCCGCAGAAGGAGAAGTTCGTTCCGGCGAAGTTCCTGGTCACCCCGCCGAACGAGACGGAGTACTTCACCCTGAAGTGGCCGTTTGGCGGCCAGATCCTCAAGCAGGACGGCGCCACCCGCCCGGCCACCTACCTCAACCCGGTCGGGCTGTAGCCAACCGGACCTCTGAGCTTCCCTTCAACGTCGCTGGTGGCCACCGTAGGACTCCCGGAATGAGTTGAAGCCTCCGGGTGGTGCGGTGGCCACGTCTGACACGCGGCACAAGTCGCACTACAGCCGTTGCTCGATCCACCAGAAGACGAGGCCCACGGCGCCGGTGCCCATGCCGTAGCAGGCGCCGCGCAGAATATTGGCGGCGATGACGCGGCGGCGGCGAGCAATCCAGTGCCGGGCGTTCAGCGATCGCCTGTTCCGGCTCGGTCTGAGGGGTTTGGGCTTAGAGTTCATGGAGGTGTTCCTTCCATCGCGGGGGTACATCGGTGCGAGGAGCCCACTGTCGACCCATTGGCGTAGGAACCGGGGTCGTCGGTAGGGCTTCGTGTTTTGGGTCAGCTCCGGCAGGAGAGTTCGTGGAGTCGGTCGGCGAGTTGCTGGTCGGGGCGGCAGACCAGTCCACCGGTATTGCCGCTACCGACCAGGCGCCCGATCTCGGCTTCCAGCCGGCCGGTGGCGACGGTCGCGTTCGAGCCGTGGCGGCCGACGTAGCCGGCGAAGTGCTCCAGGCCGTGGATGAACTCGTCGGAAGGGCCGTCGAGGCAGCGCTGGAGCTGGTTGAGCCAGTGCGTCGCCTCACGTGATTCTCCGAGACCGAGGTGGCGCAGATAGAGGCAGTAGGCGGCGGCTCCGTGTCCGGCGCCGGCGGCCAGCTGCCACCAGAACAAGGCGCTTTCGGGGTGATCGGCGAGGTACAGGGCGCAGGCGAAGACCTGGGCGCCTTCGATGTCGAGGTTCTTGAGCGGTGCGCGGTTCGCGTCGGATCCGTCTTCGCCGAGTTCGGCAGCGAGGCGTTCTATGTGGGTGACCGCGCCGGGCTGGGTCAGGCACCAGCGCGAGACCACGGTGAGTCGGCGGTGGGCGCGGGAGCTCTGGGGCACTTGGAGTGCTGGTCGGACGTATCCGGCGTCCCGGGCCAGGCGGTGCAGCCCGGCGGCGACGTCGAAGGCGCGCCGGGGTTCGTGGGCAGACGGGCCGGCTTCGGCGAGGTACTGCTCGACGGTGGCACTCATGCGGCTTTCCCTTTCGTCTCGTTCGGGAGGTTGAGTACGTCGCTCAGTCGTTCTTTGGCCTTGCGGCAGTGGTAGTCGACGGTGCTGTCGGTGATGCCCATGTACCAGCTGATCCGCTTGGTGTCGCAGTTCAGGACGTACCGCAGGACGATCACGTCGAACTGGCGCGGGGGGAGCTTGCTGAGCGCGACGAACAGGCCGATGTTGCTGTGCATCAGGGTGATCTTTTTGCGGAAGCTCATGAGTGACTGCGATATGACGACCCGCCGCATGATCGCCCAGGTCTGCTGCTGCAGGTTGCTCTCGCAGAGGAGGGTGTTCCAGTGATGCAGGATCTCCAGGAACGCCCGGTGGACAGCTTCCTCGGCCGCTTCATTCGAACCCAGGTAGAACAGGGCGTACTGGTGGAACGCCTCCTGGTGGGTGACGTAGTGCGCCTCGAACTCCAGCGGGAGGGGCAGTACGGCGTCGGCGACCGGACTGCTGCCGTCCGCACGAACGTCTTCGGTCATCAGGGAGAGTCCTCTTCGTTGAGGGTCTGGGGGTGGGGCCACGGCTGATCGCTGTGCCGGGAGTGACTACTCAACCGGCTTCGATGGACGAACACGCATGCGCACCCGGTTGAATATCACCCACAGATCACTAACCAGCGCTCTACGTGAGCATCTTGACGGGCTGTCACCCCTTCCGGCCTGCTTGTTTACGGGCCGTCACGCCACAGGGGTCCACTCTTATCTGAAGATCAAAGTGACGGACATCACAACTCGGGCCAAAGGCTGTACGGCGATACGCTCACTATCTGGAGTGAATGTCAGCAAAACGGGCCCGTTCGCGGATCGGCTCTGCTATCAGCTTGCGGGGTTCGGTGGCGTACACCCTCGACACCCTCGGACTCTGCCTCGGGTGAACGCCCCAACACAGCCGGCGTATTGCTGCAGTACTCGGCTGCGGCCTCGCTGGACCGGTCGCCCCGGCCGTCGCCCCACCACCACGGCCCGTGTTCCCGGGGAAGCCGACACGGTCAGCCGCCCACTTTACGGTGCGTGACGATTACCTCAGTATCGGTTATCGCAGTGGATCCTGGGGTGGGGCGAAACCCATGGCAACGGACAACGACTATTGGGCTTCACAAGCGCTGCCGAGCGTTCTCAAGCACTAGCTGCTGGGCCAGCACATTCCCCGCTTCGGCGGGATGACCGGCTCGCGTGGTCGGCCGCCCGCGAGACCGGATCCGCCGGAAGGTAGACCGGCCGCAGTTCGCGCACCCGCCGCTTCAGCACCGACAACGACCGTTCCCATCCGATCCGCTCGGCGATCACCGTGGCGGGCATCCGCTGGTACTCCGCCAGCAACTCGCGGATCGCCGGCTCCACCGCGTCCACGAGCGAGCCCTTCGGCGCCCGCCGGTACTTCGGCGGATCCTCGCCGGCCACGGCCCGTCGCACAGTGTTTCGGGCGATCCCCAGATGCCGCGCGATCCCCTTGATCGACATTCCCTCCGCACGGTGGAGCCGCCGGATCTCAGCCCAGTCCTCCACACCGATCACCTCTTCCACCTGACTCCCATGGAGCCAGACTGATCACTTGATCACGGAAGGGGTCACTTTTCATCGACCGATAAGGGGTCACGGTTCAAAGCACGCCGACACAAATCCGTAGCGTTTGAGGATTCGGCAGTCATCGCGGCCATGGTGTCCGAGGGCGTGGGCGATGTTGGCATGGCCGGCCCTGGCCGCCTAGCATCGCCGGTCATGGACATCGCGCTTGTCCGTTCACGATGGCGGGCCGTATTCGCCCTGTTCGCCGTGCTTCCGTGGGGGCTGGGCCTGCCGTTGACGGCCCTCGCATTCGGATGGGACGCCGCTGCGGGGCAGCCTGATGTGCTGGGCACCGCGATGGCCGTGGCAGCCGGTGCGGTGTCCTTCGCGACCGTTCCGGCTCAGGTGCAGACCGTTAGGGCTCTGCTGTCCAGACCCCGGCTCACCCTGGAGACCGACGCCCTGGTCATCCATGACCCCGTGTTCCTCCGCAAAGGCGCCCGGATCGCGCGCGAGCGAATCGCGGAAGCCGATCGGCTGGACTGGAAGGAAGCCGAGGTCAGGTTCCACGTCGACTACGACACGACCGAGCTGACTCCGTTCCGCGAACCGCTGAACGTGGAGGTACGGCTACGTGGCGACCACGGCTTCGCCTCGGCCCGAAGGTTTCACCGCGGCACCTGGATCTGGCGCCTCGCCCGCAGATCGGACCGAACCCCGCAGTTTCCGGTGCCGGGCGACCGCTACCGAAAGATCCGGGTCCGTGCCAGACACCCGGTGGACGCCCTCACCGCCCTCACCGAATGGATTACGAGCTCAGCCGCTCCTGACGCCGGGCGCCCTCCTCACTGAACCCGGATCCACCGGCTCGATGCCTGTGGATAGCCTCTCCGGAAACGAGGAAGTGCCCTGTGACCTGCGATGATGGGAGTTCTTCACGCTTCCAGCACGCACAACCACGAGGGCACTTCCGAGATGCAATCTTCCCATGCCGCAGCGAGGGTCTCCGCACGGTTTGATGATCCGAATCTGGTCGGCTACGGCGGGCTGGCCCCGGTGGTGCGGCTGGCCGAGCGGTGCGGACTGCCCGCACTCGTCGACGAGCACGTCCGGCTGCCGGCCTCGACGGACGGCACCGGGGCCTTCCCCGCGGCGAAGCTGATGTCGCTGGTCGGCGGCATGGTCGCCGGGGCGGACAGCATCGATGACATGGACCGGCTGCGGCACGGTGGGCTGCCGCGGCTGTTCAGCGGGGTGCGGGCGCCGTCCACGCTGGGCTCGTACCTGCGCTCCTTCAGCCACGGACACGTGAAGCAACTGCACGCGGTGGCCCGCCGGTTCCTACCCGAACTGGCCGCGCACACCCCGCTGCTGCCCGGCGCCGACCAAGTGGCCTACGTGGACATCGACGACACGATCCGTCGCACCTACGGCTACGCCAAGCAGGGCGCCGGCTACGGATACAGCAAGGTCAAGGGCTTGAACGCGCTGATCGGGATCGTCTCCACCCCGCTGGCCGCTCCGGTGATCGTCGCCACCCGCCTGCGCAAGGGACCGTCCAACTCCGCCCGAGGTGCGGCCGCGTTCGTCGCCGAATCGATCCGCACCGCAAGAGCGTGCGGCGCGAGCGGGCTGCTGGTCGTGCGGGCCGACTCCGCGTTCTACGGCGCCAATATCGTGAACGCCTGCCGGGCCCTGGGCGTCCGGTTCTCGGTCACCGTGCGGATGAACGCCTCGGTCAAGGCCGCGATCGCGGGCATCGACGAAGCCGCGTGGAAGGCGATCAAGTACCCCAAGGCCGTGTGGGACGAGGAGGGGCAGTGCTGGATCTCGGACGCCGAGATAGCCGAGACCACCTACACCGCCTTCACCTCCAAGCCGAAGAAGCAGCAGGCCACCGCCCGTCTGATCGTGCGCCGCGTCAAACGGCTCAACCCGGCAGCGGTGCCCGAGGGACAGGGCGCACTCTTCGATACCTGGCGCTACCACGCCGCGTTCACCGACTCTCCGCTCTCCCTGTCCGATGCCGAACGTGAGCACAGGCGGCACGCTGTCGTGGAACAGGTGATCGCGGACTTGAAGAACGGCCCGTTCGCCCACGCCCCCTCCGGGCACTTCCAGGCGAACGCCGCCTGGCTCGCGCTGGCCGCTCTCGCGCACAATCTGACCCGCGCCGCCGGCGCCCTGGCGTCCGCCTTCCACGCCAAGGCCACCACCGCAACGATCCGCGACCACCTGATCAACGTGCCCGCCCGCCCGGCCCGCTCCGCCCGGCGCCTCACCCTCCACCTGCCCGAACACTGGCCCTGGGCCGACGACTTCACCCAGCTCTTCGACCTCGTGCACGCGCCACCACCCACAGCCTGAGAAGCCCTGACCACCCCGCCCGCAAGGGCCCGAGACCGCCGAACACGTGGAAGAGCTGGACAGACCAGCGGATACTCCCTGCCCGAACAGCCAGATCATCTCGCCAACCGCCAAGACAACCCCGAAACGATCACTCCGGAATCAAGCCGGTGGATCCGGGCTGAACGGCAGGCGAGCCCTACTAGTGTCCTGCGCCGGAGATCCATCGTTAGTTCCTGTATGAGTGTTTCTGCGGGTGTGCCCGCACCGCGTCGTGGTCCGAAGCTGGAACCGTTGTTGTTGTCCGTTGACGAGCGTGCGGTGTTGGAGCGTTGGGCCCGGCGGGCGACGTCTGCGCAGGCGGTGGCGTTACGGGCGCGGATCGTGCTGGCGTGTGCAGGTCCTGACGTTCCGCCGATTGTTGTGGTGGCGCGGGATCTTCGGGTAGCGGCGGATACGGTCCGCAAGTGGCGCCGGCGGTTCCTGGCCGCCCGGCTGGACGGGTTGGTGGACGAGCCCCGGCCGGGCCGGCCGCCCACCATCAGCGTCGACCAGGTGGAGGCCGTCGTGGTCAGCACGTTGGAGGAGATGCCGAAGAACGCCACTCACTGGTCGCGCAAGTCGATGGCCGACCGCAGTGGGCTGTCGAAGTCGACCGTGGGCCGAATCTGGCGGAAGTTCCATCTCAAGCCTCATCTGACGGACACCTTCAAACTGTCGACGGACCCCTTGTTCGTGGAGAAGGTCTACGACGTGGTCGGGCTGTACTTCAATCCGCCCGAAGGGGCGGTAGTGCTGTCGGTGGACGAGAAGTCGCAGATCCAGGCGCTGGACCGGTCTCAGCCGGTGCTGCCGATGATGCCGGGCATGCCCGAGCGTCGCACCCACGACTACGTCCGTAACGGTCTGACTACCCTCTTCGCGGCCTTCGACGTCGCGACCGGCGAAGTCATCACCTCGCTGCACCGTCGGCACCGGGCAGCGGAGTTCAAGAAGTTCCTCATCAAGATCGAAAAGGAGGTTCCCGGGCATCTCCAGGTCCACCTGATCTGCGATAACTACGGCACCCACAAGACGCCCGCCATCAAGGCGTGGCTGGCCAAACACCCCCGGTTCCAACTGCACTTCACCCCTACCGGTTCGTCCTGGATCAATCAGGTGGAGAGGTGGTTCGGCTTCCTCGCCGACCAGAAGATCCGCCGCGGCTCCCACAAAAGCGTGCGTTCCCTGGAAGCCGACATCCGTGCGTGGGTCAAGGAGTGGAACGAAAACCCAACACCGTTCATCTGGACCAAGACGGCCGAGGAGATCCTCGACTCCCTCGCCCGCTTCTGCCGACGGATCTCCGGCGCAGGACACTAGCGGAATTCAGGCAAGTTGTCCCGGTCTACGCTGATCAGCGGGACAGGAGAGCGGGAAGACTTTCCGACGGGTGCTGGGCCCGCTCGCGGTCCGCCCCAGCTGCGGCACGCTGTGAGCCGTCCCGGCCTGCTCGGCTCGTGCACGGTGCTGGGCGCGGATCGCCGCGATCGGGGACAACGCGTTGTCCAGCACCGTCTCCGCATCGGGGAACGCCTTGGCACCAAGCGCGCATCGCACGGGTCTGCCACTCAACCGCCTTCGTGATGGCCGGGGCCGACCGACGGCCGCATGCGCTATAGTTGATCTTGAAAGTTCGCCGCAACTCACGGCGACTGACACTGCGTTGGTGGTCCAAGGAAAGACGCCCCGCTTCCTGCGGGGAAATGCAGGTGCAAGGCCTGCCCAGCGCTCACTCACGAAGCCCTTCCCCCACCGGGGAAGGGCTTCGTCACGTTTCCCGCGTGTCCTGGAGAACTTCACTCCGGCGGCTGCGGGCTGGCTGGATCCGGGCGTACGGCGCTCGGTCGCGACCGCCTGCTCATGCGATCGACGGGTCCGACTCCTCCTGTACGGTCCAGGACAGTCCTTCGGGCAGGACGGGGGCGGTGAGCAGGGCGGCGAGCAGGACGCCGCCGAGGATCCGGGTGTGTACGGGTGCGGCAAACTTGGCCGTGCGGGGCAGGCGCCGGACGGCGCGGTCGGACGATGGGGGACGCGTTCCGGTCAGGTACGGGCGCGCCTCGTCAGGGTCCGTGAGCCCCATGAGCACTTCACCGCTGTCGGAAACAAATACTGCGGGCAGCTCCGCCTCGATCAGCTTCCACCGCTCCGGCCAGCAGAGCCAGCCGTCCTGGCCGGCGAGGCGCAGGGCCGCCCGGCCCACCTCCTCGGGGGCGTTGCCGAGTCTGATGCCACGTTCGCCGTCCTGGAGGACGAGCCAGTGGAACTGGGTGACGTCGAGTTCGCCCGGCTTGCCGCCACGCTGGAGGTAGCGCATCCGTACGGGTTCGCCGACCCGGACACGTACGGCGTGGAGCTCGCCCCGCGTGGCGTCGTCCGTCAGTACGCGGAACTTGCTGCGCGCCACGGCCTCACCGCCCCGTTTGCGAGCGAAGAGGAGTGCTTTCACCGTCACCACGAGGACCAGGATGATCAGCAGTCCGGAGAGCACCCCAACCGAACCGGCGGCCAGCCGGGTCAGGACGAGCGGGGTCAGGACAAGGAGGACGGTTCCGGTAGCCCGGCCCACGTCACGAGCGGGCAGCGGGAGCCGGTGCGGGAGCGGCGGCCTGCCTGCCGCGGTGGATGGCGCGGCGCCGAGCGGTGGCGCCGTACGGCAGGCGAGCATCCACCCTCCGGCGGTGACGGCGGCCGCTCCGAGCGCCCCGAGTATGTCCCAGCGCGGGGCGGGCGCGTCGTAGCGTACGAAGACCAGGGACAGGGCCACGGCGGCGCAGACCAGTGCGGTGCTGCCGAGGGCCCGGGTGATGAGGGTGGAACGTCGCATGCGCGTCCTATACCGGTGAGGTGGAGCCGGGGTGGGGCACCGTCTCGCGGGGCTGGGTGTGCACGTACCGCTTGATGCCGGGGTGGGACACGGGAGGGGGAGGTGGTGGTCGTGCGCGACGTATCAGTGTGGACTGCGATCCGAACCCAAGGCAATGGCAGGTCGCTCTCTTCGAGGTTACGGGCTTCTCCGGAGGGCAAGCCGTCGTCGAAGCCGCCACCAGCAAACCTCGGCGCCGACATCGATGGCCGCACCTCCTCCCTCGTCGTCGGGAACACCCGCAGCTAACCTCGTCGCTTCGGTTGGGGTGTGGCTAAGGGTTGGGGTAGAAACGCAAGGTGCCTTCCTGAGCTGGGACGATGGACCTTGTCTAGGGGTTCGGTCGTCGCCGGAGGAAGGCACTTTCTGCGTGAAGGATATCGGTTCGCGGCCCCGGCTTGTGGTGTCTGCTGACGGGTCGGGGGTGGTCGGGCACGCCGGGTCACGTTTGCTGGCGGACCTCGCCGAAGCGACCGGGCTGACGGCGGCGTATTCCACCGTGCTCCGGCAGCTTCGGCCGCGCGGCACCGGCCATGACCCAGGCCGGATCGCCGCCGATCTCGCAGTGATGCTCGCCGACGGCGGCGAGGCGATCGCGGATCCGGCCGTTCTACGGGACCAGCGCGAGGTGTTCGGCCCGGTGGCCTCCACGCCGACGGCTTGGCGGTTGCTGGCCGCTGTCGACGAACGCATACTGGACCGCCTGCGGTTGGCCCGCGCCGCAGCCCGGGAGGTGGCCTGGCTACAGGCCGCCGAGACCCGCACCGCGATACCCGCAGTGAAGGCCGGCGGACGCGAACTGCCCGGCCTGGTCCTGGACCTCGACGCCACGCTGGTCACCTGCCACTCCGAGAAAGACCAGGCCGCACCCACCTACAAGAGCGGATTCGGGTTCCACCCGTTGCTGTGTTTCCCACGGCCCACCTGCTTGGCAACAGGATCGCCGACCAAGGCTGGGCACGTTTCCCGGCGTGCACGCCTGAAGACCGCCGTCGGCTGGTCGATGTCGCGCACCATCTCACCTCCTGCTGGGGGCAGCATGTGTTCGTCGAAGCCGAAGACCAGTGCTGCCTCAGCCTCTGCCTCGCCGGATACGAAGCGCTGCCGAAACCGTTGCCGGCGCCCGGTTCTTGGGTTCAGCGGCCTGGGGGCGGGGGCGATCCACTGAGGTGGTGCCGGTGGTGACCCATGGGATGGGGTGTGAGGTTCGGCCGGTGAGAAGGAGTGCGTTCGATGACCAGGAGGGCGGCGTCGTCGGCGAGGTGGCCGCCGACGTGGGCGAGCAGATCGCGGTGGATGTGGTGCAGCAGAGTGTCGGGGTTGGTGGCGGGGAAGGAGGCGACCCGTTCGGCGAGCGGGTAGAACGCTCCGTTCGGCGAGCGGGCTTCGATGACACCGTCGGTGTAGAGGACGAGCATGTCACCGCCTTCGAAGGTGAACGGGTCGATGCGGTCGTCCTCGGTCGTTCGTTCGCACACGCCCAGCGGAGGCAGGGGCTGTCGGGCGTGCAGGACCGTGACCCGCTGATCGTGCAACAGCAGAGGCGGCGGATGCCCGCAATTGATCATCTCGGCGGCCGACAGGGCGTCGTCGGGGATCTCCAGGACGAGGCAGGTGATGAAGTGCTCGCCGGGGTCGTGCTCGGTGTCCGTCACGTCCTCCAGGTTCCGGGAGACGCTGTCTTCGAGGGCGGCTACCAGCCCGGAGAGGGTGGCATACCGGTGAGCGCCCTCACGGAATGCCCCCAGCACCAGCGAGGCCTCACCGATGGCGGCCAGCCCGTTGCCCCGGACATCGCCGATGACCACCCGGGTCGCGGCATGCGCGGCGCGGGCGAACGCAAACAGATCACCCCCGATCTCGGTCTCGTCCTCCGCGGACATGTAGAGCCATGCCACCTGCAACGGCCCGATCCGGCGTGGTGGAGGCCGAAGCAGAACACGCTGAGCCGTCTCCGCCACAGAGCGTGCCCGGCTCAGCGCCCGGTCGCGCCGCTCCCGCACACACCGCATGAAAATCACCAAGGCGGAGAGCGTGGTCAGCGCGATGATCTGTGCCAAGTGGTCGGGCGTGGTCAGTCCGCCGAGGAAGACAGCGGTGAGCACCTGGGCCGCCACTGCCAGGACCCCGGCGAGAGCGGTGAGCCGTGGCCCGGCGAGGGAGGCGGTCAGAGCGGGCGCGATGACCAGCAGTGGGCCCAGATGGATATCGCGCCCGGTGTAGATATCCAGCGCGGCGATCGTCAAAACCAGCACGAACGGGACCGCAACCAGCCCACCACCGGCTGGATGCTCCCGGAAGTGATCCCACGAACGTCGCACACCCATATACCCCTTATGCTCCATCGATAGTGCACCCCCAGCCAGCCGACGAGCACGGGTCGGGGCTTCGCTCAGCCTTCCTGCGGCGGCCTCGTTCTGTCCGTCCGCTGGCCCTGCCGTCGACAAGCTCCTGCAGCTGGCCGAACTCTGACTCGACTGGGCGGCGTAGGAAACGAAGCATGCCGGGCGGGTCGCCCAGTGTCCGGCGGCCCGCCTTGGCGTCAACGCGGCGGGATTCTGGGTGACGTCACACGGTGCCGACGGACGACCGTGGTTGTGGGATAGGTGACTGAGCGCCGTGGGTGGCGGACTTCGCCAGCTACGGTGCCCAGCCAGCCGGTCCGGTTCATACCGCAGATCACGGGGTCCAGGTGAAGGTGAACCGGTTGCCGTCAGACCTCTGGCAGGTGAGGGCGTCGGGCAGTTGACTCTTCTCCAATGCGACCCGTCGACGGCATACCTCCGATGTTTTCAGCCCTTCTCGCTGCAAGTTCCCTTGACAGGCTTTATTAGGCAGCCTCAAGATCAATAGAACCGATGTTTGAGTCTCCAGTCGGATGCCAGGAGATCCCACTCACACACGGCTGCAGAAGCAGCGGGAGGACAGTGACGTGCACCCCCAAGTCACAAGTTTGACCAGAAGTTTGAAGGCGGCGTTCGCGACAGTCGCCCTCGTGGCCGGTTGTGCTCTGGCCGCCGGCGGCCCGGCCCAGGCCAATCCAGCCCCCAAGCCCATCGATGCCTACCCCGCAGCGATCCCGCTGAGCACCGACACGAACATCGCGAACTGGGAGAAGCTCCAGTTCGGCATGTTCGTGCACTGGGGCATGTTCTCCTCCTACGGTGGCTACTACAACGGGGTGCAGCAGACCATCGGCTACCCGGAGCAGATCAAGGCGTGGATGAACATCCCGACCTCCGACTACCTGGCCGGCGCGCACCAGTTCACCGCCGACAAGTTCGACGCTGCCCAGTGGTGCGCCACCGCCAAGGCGGCGGGTGCCAAGTATTTGGTGCTCACGTCGAAGCACCACGACGGCTTCGCCATGTGGGACACCGCGACCACCGACTACAACGTCGTCGCTCAGACACCGTTCGGCCGTGATCCCATCAAGGAGCTGAGCAGCGCCTGCCGCGCTCAGGGCATGGGCTTCGGTCTGTACTTCTCCATCATCGACTGGACGTTGCAGACCCCCGAGCCGTATCAGAACCTGAACCCGATTCCCGACTCGATGATGCCGTACATCAAGTCGCAGCTGACCGAGTTGCTGACGAAGTACGGGCAGCTCGACGAACTGTGGTTCGACATGGGCAAGCCGACCGCCGCACAGAGCGCGGAGATGGCGGCGACGGTGCACCGGCTGCAGCCACAGACCATGGTCAACTCCCGGGTCTGGAACAACAAGGGCGACTTCGAGGTCGGCGGCGACAACTCGGTGCCGACCAAGCAGCTGCAGGCGCCGTGGCAGTCTGCCTACTCGATCTTCCCGATGTGCTGGGGTTACTGCACCTGGCCGAGCGCCGATCGCTCCGACGCCTCCAAGACGTCCAAGACCACCCAGCAGGTCAGGTCCCTGTTCACCGTGACATCGGGCGGCGGCAACTACCTGTTGAACGTCGGACCGCAGGGCAACGGCGCCATCGACGACTTCCAGGCCGGCGTGATGGCCGGAATCGGTGCCTGGAATGCACGCCACCCCAACGCCGTCGAGGGTGCCCGGCCGACGCTCTACGGCCGGATGTCCTGGGGCGACAGCACGATCAAGGGCAACGCGGTCTACCTCGGCGTGAGCAGCTGGCCGAACGGCGGTGGCGACATCAGGCTGCCAGGTATGGCCAGCACGATCCTCGATGTCACGGTGGACGGCACGGCTGACCAACTGCCGTACCGGACGGACGGCAACGATCTGGTGATCACCTTGCCGGCTCAGCCGACCGATGCCGACCTGCCGGTCATCAAGGTGCACACGGACGGTGCGCCGCTCGTGCGGCCGGCCGGCACCGCCGTCAGCGCGGACCGGCACTTCTCGATCGCCGCCGGTTCTCTGACCAGTCGGCTCTCACCCATCAACGGCGGCCGCAATGCGTCCTCCGTGACCGGGTGGCTGGCCGGCCAGGATGGCAACAGCGGTTGGAACGCGGCCAGGGTCACCGTGTCCGGCACGTTCAAGGCGGACACGAAGTACCGGATCACCCTCGGCGAGACGTCCGTGGTGGCCACTGGAGCGCAGCTGGCTTCCGGAGCGGTGGACGGCCTTCGGTACCGATCGCAACGGATCACGCCGATCACGATCGCGCCGGCCGACCCCGACTACTTCGCTGATCCGTTGGGGGCGACCGTCACGAACATCACCGTCGACGGCTACCGCGGGTACTCCTGAGCGTCCGATCCCGGTGGCGACTTCCCTCCCGAGCCGGCACCGGGGTCCTCTCTCCGGCTCATGAGCGCCGCGGGCGGTGGGGTGCACAGCGCCCTCACCACCCGGGGCGTTCTTACGGCCCCGACGACCTCTCGCGGACGGCCTCGGAGACAACGTCGACGAGCTGACCCGTCTTCTCGTGCATGGCCCGCTGACGCATCGCGGCGGTCAGGTTCCCTCGGATCAGGATGCATTGCGCGACTCGGGGGAGGTCGTTGACGGAGACCTGGGCGTAGCTGCGTTCGATCCGTACGCGCAGCGCCCCCTCTTCCTCGGGGACCTCCGGCATGGCCGGCTCCGCAAACGCTGCGTTGAGCGTGGCGTGCGTGTTCCCACTGAGGTGGCGCGAGACGACACCGTCCAGCAACTGCCGAAGTCCCGAGCGCTCCCTGCTGTTGACCATCCGCCGATAATTCCGGAGCTCCGCCGGGCAGTCAGCAATCTGTACCCCTCGACCACCCGTTGAGCAGTCAGGCTGTCAGCGTCGCAGTGCTGGGCGGAAGGTCGAGCGGGGATGTCCATGGCGTGATAAGCGCCTCGTGGGCGGGGTACCCAGAGCCTGCCCCGGCCGCTGCCGGGGCAGCGTTCTCCTTGCGCAGCGCCGCGAGTTCCGCTCGCTCGTCGGTGGTCTGCCGGTCGTCACGCTCACCGGCGTCCGCCTCGGCCTGTCAGCGAGACGAAGCTGTGTGACTGCGCCGAAGGGTGCAATACGGAGGCTCACGGCGGATCGGACGAATCTGTCCGGCCTGCGGCTGGGGGGCGGCCGAAGCCCGCGTCACCTCCCGGCGAGCCGCTGCACCGTAGGGCCCGTGGCCCACCCTCCACCGTCCACGGCCAGCTCGGCACCCGTGATGTACGAGGCCGCGTCCGACAGCAGGAAGACGACGGCCTCCGCGATCTCCGGGGCTTCGCCGACCCTGCCCATGGGGGTGTTCGGGTACTTTCCCTCGCCCGGTTCGATGCCGACATGCGCGGTCATGGGGGCGTACGTCATGCCCGGATGCATCGAATTGACGCGAATCCTCGCCGTGCCCAGCTCCACCGCGCCGACTTTGGTCAGCCCGCGCACGCCCCACTTGGCGGCTCCGTAACAACGGTCATCGCCAGGCCCATCGGGCCCGCCGACGAGGAGATGTTGACGATCGAGCCACCCCCTCGCCCCTTCATGAGCGGGATCATGCTGCGCATGCCATGAAGACACCGGTGAGGTCGATGTCGTCGAGGGTCCGCGTCACCGGATCAACGGCCGGCATCTCTCCCTCCTCCCGCGAAGGGCAGGGTGAACGCTACCTCTCACTGTGCCGGAAGGGGATCGGGGTGCCGACGCGTCGGGTTCATCGCCTCGACTGCCGTGACCAGGGGAGCCAGCTCGGGGTTCTTGGCGGCTTCGTCGAGCGCCTTTCCGAGGGCGGTGTCGTTGGTCGGCCGGGCCTCTTGGATGAGCTTCAGGCCCGCGTCGCTGACATCGGTGTAGATGCCGCGGCGGTCGGTCGGGCACAGGTAGCGGGAGAGCAGGCCACGGTCCTCCAGGCGGGAGACCAGGCGAGTGGTGGCGCTCTGGCTGAGCACCACCGCGTCGGCGACCTGCTTCATCTGCAGGTGCCCGCCCTCGCCGTCGTGCTGGCGGCTGAGCACGTCGAGCAGCGAGTACTCCCGCACGCTCAGGCCGTGCTCGGACTGCAGGGCGCGCTCGATGTGCGCCTCGATCCTGCCGTACAGGAGGGAGAGGGCTGCCCATCCGTTGGCAAGGGCGGTCAGCGCGGGATCCGTGGCGGTCATGGGTCCGGGACTCCTTCTGGATGCGACTGGAGTCCAGGATAAGCCCTTCCTGGAAATATCAGCCAGAGCCCGCATAAGGCTCTTGCAAGCATCTCGCGTCGGACCGGGGCGGGCGGGCGGCACCGGCGCGCCACCGAGTCCCGAGCGCCACTGGAATCCAAGACCCAGGAGGAATGCCCGCCCTTGCACTTATAGCGCGTATGCAATTATTGTCGAGGCTCGTAAGACGCACTAACAATCGCACGGAAAGTGGCGCCATGCCTCTCGCACTTCTCGCTCTGGCCATCGGGGCCTTCGGGATCGGGACCACCGAGTTCGTGATCATGGGCCTGCTGCCCGAGATCGCCGCAGACTACGGCGTGTCCATCCCCACCGCCGGCCTGCTGGTCACCGGCTACGCGCTCGGCGTGGTCATCGGCGCCCCGCTGATGACCGTGCTCGGCAACAGGATCAGCCGCAAGACGATGCTGATCCTGCTCATGGGCTTGTTCGTGGTCGGCAACCTGTTCTCCGCGCTCGCACCGAGCTTCCCGCTGATGCTCACCGGCCGGATCGTGACCTCGCTGGCCCACGGCGCCTTCTTCGGGATCGGCTCGGTGGTCGCCGCCGACCTGGTCGCCCCCGACAAGAAGGCCGGCGCCATCGCCACCATGTTCACCGGGCTGACCATTGCGAACATTGTCGGCGTGCCGCTGGGCACGTTCATCGGGCAGGCAGTGGGCTGGCGCACCACGTTCGCCGTCGTCGCCGCGCTCGGCGTGGTCGGCCTGCTCGGCATCGTCAGGCTCGTACCCGCCATGCCCCGGCCCGAGGGCGCGCGCCTGCGCGGGGAGCTGACTGCGTTCCGTAACCCGCAGGTGCTGCTCGCGATGGCGATGACGGTGCTCGGCTTCGGCGGTGTCTTCGCCGCGATCACGTACATCGCCCCGCTGATGACCCGTGTGGCGGGCTACTCGGACGGTGCGGTCACCTGGCTGCTGGTGCTGTTCGGCGTCGGCATGTTCCTCGGCAACCTGCTCGGCGGCCGCTACGCCGACCGCAAGCTGATGCCGATGCTGTACACCACCCTCGGCGGGCTCTCCGTGGTGCTCGCACTGTTCACCGTGTTCGCGCACAACAAGATCCTCGCCGCGATCGCCATCCTGCTCGTCGGGGCGCTCGGCTTCGCCACCGTCCCGCCACTCCAGAAGCGCGTCCTCGACCAGGCCCACGGTGCGCCGACGCTGGCCTCGGCGGTCAACATCGGTGCCTTCAACCTCGGCAACGCGCTCGCCGCCTGGCTGGGCGGTCTCGTCATCGCCGCCGGCCTCGGCTACACCGCCCCGAACTGGGTCGGCGCCGTCCTCGCCGCCGCCGCGCTGGTCCTCGCCGTCTGGTCCGCCGCCCTGGAGCGCCGCACCCCCGCGCCTGGGACCGCGGCCGCCGTCCCCGCCCCCGTCCACCACTGACCTCCCCTCCTTCCGCATCCCCCTCGCCCAGGAGAACCCCCCTCATGAGCACCACCGCCGTCACCCCGCTGACCACCGCCGCCGCCGAGACTCTGATCGCGGCCGCCCGGGCCGCCGCCGAGGAGGCCGGGGTCCCGGTCAGCGTCACCGTCCTGGACGCGGGCGGGCACCTGCTCGCCTTCCGCCGCGACGACCGCGCCGTCCTGATCTCCGGCGAGACCGGCACCCGCAAGGCCTACACCGCCCTGCAGCTCGACGCGCCGACCGCCGACCTGGTCGACCTCGTGAAGCCCGAGGGGCCGTTCCACTCCCTGCCGACCGCGCTCGACCGGCCGCTGCTGTTCATCGCCGGTGGCGTCCCCGTCCACCGCGACGGCCGTCTGATCGGCGCGGTGGGTGTCGGCGGCGGCGCGCCCGAGCAGGACCACTCCTTCGCCACCGCCGCTCTGAAGGAACTCGCCCGATGACCCGCACCCCGCAGGAGGTCTTCGCCGACCACGGGAAGCGGCTCGGCACCGGGGACCTCGACCTGATCGCCGCGAACTACACCAAGCCGTCCTGATCACCCCCGCAGGGGTGTCCCATGGGTGGCACGGGGTCAGGCAGGTCATCGGCCGCCTGCTGGCCGATCTTCCGGACGCCGACTGGCAGCTCACCCCGCAGTTCGCCGGCGAGGTGCTGTTCCTCCGGTGGAGCGCGTCCACCCCCGCCCACCAGGTCACCGACGGCATCGACACCTTCGTCTTCCGCGACGGCCTCATCAGCACCCAGACCGTCCACTACACCCTCACCGACCGCACCGACTGAAAGAGCCAGACACCATGACCACCATCCCCACCGTGAAGCTGAACAACGGCGTCGAGATCCCCCAGCTCGGCTTCGGCGTCTTCCAGGTCCCCGACGACCAGACCACCGCCGCCGTCTCCGCCGCCCTGGAGGCCGGCTACCGCAGCATCGACACCGCGGCGATCTACGGCAACGAGACCGGCGTCGGCCGGGCCCTCACCGCCTCCGGACTGCCGCGCGAGGACCTGTTCGTCACCACCAAGCTTTGGAACGCCGAGCAGGGCTACGACTCCACCCTGCGTGCCTTCGACGCCAGCCTCGCCAAGCTGGGCCTGGACCGGATCGACCTCTACCTGATCCACTGGCCCACCCCGGCCCGCGACCTCTACCTGGACTCCTGGCGGGCCATCGAGCGCCTGGCCGCCGACGGCCGCATCGGGGCGGCGGGCGTCTCCAACTTCCAACCCGCCCACCTCCAGCGGCTGCTGGACAACAGCGAGCTCGTCCCGGCGGTCAACCAGGTCGAACTGCACCCCGGCCTGCAGCAGGCCGAGCTGCGCGCCTTCCATGCTGAGCACGGCATCGCCACAGAGGCGTGGAGCCCGCTCGCCCAGGGCGCCGTCCTGAGCGATCCGGCGATCACCACGATCGCCGAGCGCACCGGCAAGTCCCCCGCCCAGGTGGTCCTTCGCTGGCACCTTCAGCTCGGCAACATCGTCATCCCCAAGTCGGTCACCCCGTCCCGCATCCGCCAGAACCTCGACGTGTTCGGCTTCCAGCTCACCGACGAGGACATGGCCGCGATCGCCGCCACCGACCGCGACCTGCGCACCGGCCCCCACCCGGACCAGTTCAACTGAGCCGCACGTCCGAGCCGGCACACGGTCACCGATACGGCTCCCGAGCTGTATGGCTCGGCCCGTACACCCCGCCGCTTCGTTCCGGGCAGACCGCCCGGAACGGGGCGCCGTCCCCCGCCCCGGAAGGACCCAGCGACCTCGGCGCCCTGCGCCTGAAGACTCGCGAGCGGCAACGGCTCACCGCGGGCGGCGGCAAGCCGCACCTCACGCCCATGGTGCTGCGCCTGCGGGAGGAGCCCGACGCCCCGCCGCAGCCCATCCGGCTGGTACTCAGCACCGGGAGCAAGGCCTTGGTCGATCACCTGGGGCAGATGGCCGATCTCGGCGTCGCCCATGTCTCCTTGAACCTGCGGCCCAACGAGCGGCCCGTCGACGACGTGCTGCACGAGCTCGCCGAGGACGTCCTGCCGCACTTCCCTTCGCCAGGACCTCGCGTATGAACCCCTTGAACTGAGGCTGCTCTCCCGCTGCCTGTGCCCCATCGACCGTCGCGGCATCTACACCAGCGTGAGCGAGGACGGCCTGAAGCTGCTGGCGAAGGCCCGCCCGACCAGTGTGGCCGCCCTGCGCGAGGCGCTGGGATGCGGCGCGCCGTCGTCGGCGTAGTCGGGCGGTCATCATTCGGTCGCCTTCGCCTTGCGAGCCCGCGCGGATCGCAGTGAGGTTGACGGCGGGGAAGACCGTGCCTCAAGCGCCCGGCGCCCGAGCCCGTGACACCGGCGCGGTGCGGCAAAGCCTTGCATTACCAGGCGTCTGCAATTATTGTTCTCACCAATAAGGCGCTTCTGCATCTATCTGCGCCGTACGTCCGGCCCTGACAAGACGCCGCCGTGCATCCACTGCCACGGCTCCGCCGGCAGAGCCGCCAACCGCAGAGGCATCCGTTCACTCATGCCTCTCACCCCCGTGCTGGGGATGCCGTCACACCCTGGCTCCACTGATCGAAAAGGCACTGTCATGTCCCTCAAGGAAATCCTTCCCGGCCGGCTCGGCTTCGGCACCGCCCCGCTCGGCAACATGTTCCGCGCGATCCCCGACGAGGAGGTCACCGCCACGGTCGAGGCCGCCTGGGACCAGGGCATCCGCTACTACGACACCGCCCCGTTCTACGGCGCCGGCCTCTCGGAGTCCCGCCTGGGCGAGGTCCTGTCCACCAAGCCCCGCGACGCCTACGTCCTGTCGACCAAGGTCGGCCGGGTCATCCTCGACGAGCTGGAGGAGGGTGCCCGCGACCTCGGCGAGAAGGGCGGCCTGTTCGAGCACGGCAATCCCAACAAGATGCTCCACGTGTGGACCGCCGAGGCCACCGAGCGTTCCATCGAGGACAGCCTCAAGCGACTCGGCACCGACCGGCTCGACATCGTCTGGGTCCACGACATCGCCCAGGACTTCCACGGCGACCTGTGGCTGCAGAAGTTCGAGGAGGCCCGTACCGGCGCCTTCCGGATGCTGTCCCGGCTGCGCGACGAGGGCGTCATCAAGGCCTGGGGCCTCGGCGTCAACCGCACCGAGCCCATCGAGCTGACCCTCACCCTCGACGAGCCGCAGCCGGACGGATTCCTCCTCGCCGGCCGCTACACCCTCCTCGACCACGAGCACGCCCTGCAGCGGCTGCTGCCCATGGCCCAGGAGCAGAACGTCGACATGGTCGTCGGCGGCCCCTACAGCTCCGGCGTCCTCGCCGGCGGCGCCCACTTCGAGTACCAGCCGGCCCCGCCGGAGATCGTCGAGAAGGTTTCCCGCCTGAAGGCCCTGGCCCAGAAGCACGACGTCTCCATCAAGGCCGCCGCCCTCCAGTTCTCCCTCGCCCACCCGGTTGCCGCCGCCGCCGTTCCCGGCGCGACCCGCCCGAGCCGGATCGCCGAGGACGTCGCCGCCCTGAACGAGACCGTCCCGGCCGCGTTCTGGCACGAGCTGCGCACCGCCGGCCTGGTCAGCCCGGCCGCCCCGCTGCCCAACGGCGCCTGACCACACAACCCGAAACCCCCACCACAGCACCGGGATCCAGGAGAAAAATACATGGCTTCCACCTCCGTCAGCCGCATAGCGCCCGCCTCCCCCGACAAGGTCTGGAGCCTCATCGGCGGCTTCGACGCCCTGCCCGACTGGCTCCCCTACATCCTCGAGAGCACCCCGCTCCAAGGCGGCCGGGTCCGTCGACTGAAGAACCCGAACGGCGAGGTCATCATCGAGCGTCTCGTGGACTTCAACGAGGCCGAGCGCCACTACAGCTACGCCATCCTCCAGGCCCCGTTCCCGGTCAACGGCTACGTCTCCACCATCCGGGTCCACACCGTTCCCGGCCGCGACGACATCGCCGAGGTCCAGTGGTCCGGCCGCTTCAACCCCGACAACGCCACCGACGACGAAGTCGTCGACCTCTTCACCGGCATCTACGGCGACGGCCTCGACGCACTCCACAAGACCCTCACGGCCTGACACCGGGGCCATCCATCGCGAGGCCCCACCGCGCAGCCCGGGTACGCACCCCGCATACCCGGGCTGCGGTGTGCCCGGGTCGCACAGTCACCCACCGCGACGGCCGACACGTCCAGCACGTGGCGCCGGAGCGGATCGCTGCGCTGCCGGAGGACCGCCAGGCGGCCACCACCCCGATCGACCGACCCCGGAGGCCGGAGCGCCAGGCACCCTCGCTCGCGCCGTGTGCTCGCCCGTACCGACGGGCGCACGGGCAATCGCGGTGCGGGCCACGATCCCCAGCAGGGTGCACTCGCGCATCCGCTCCTTGACGGCCTGCTCCAGCACCTGCGCGCCCCCGCGCGACTTCTCCGCCCGGCGGGCCTTGAGCCTGGGCGCCCCGAAGTCGGGGTCGACGAACAGCTCGTCGTTGCCCTGGTACTCGCCGTCCGCCGCTGCCGCCGCCGCGCTCAGGCGCCCCCGCAGCTGGGACCGGTGCGCGGCCGCCGAACGGCGCCTCCTCGCCCGGTGCGCGCAGGCCGAGCCGCCCGGGAACCGGCTCGCAACATCGGGTTTCGCGCGAATATTCCGACGCAACGGCTCTTCGGCGCGTGGTGGACCTCACCCACCAGAAGTAGTTCATTGTTCAACCATTTGGAGTTAGTGTCTTCAACGTCAGCAAGGCAAACAATCACTAACTCACCCATTCACATCGCAGGGTGGGGAAAGACAGGAAATCATGACAAGCGGGACTCTTCGTCGGACTGTCGTCGCGATCACCTCGACCGCCATCGCCGCAGCCGGGCTTCTCGCCACCGGCGGCACCGCCTCGGCGGCGACGCACCCGAGCAGCACCCAGCCGGGCGCCGTATCCACCGTCCGAATCACCGACCACCACAACGAGGACCGGCACGACAACCACAGCAGGGACCGGCACAGCGCACTCGGCGGCCGGGGCAGCGACGGCCGTGGCCACTGGAAGCAGGATCGCGATGGAGGCCGCCACGGGGTCCGGCACGACGACCGCCACGGCTACCAGGCACGGATCGACGAAGACCGTCGCCAGTGGGTCCTCGACCAGATCCGCTGGGCCGAGAACCACGGACACACCTACTGGGACAGCCTGGAACACCACGACCGTTCACACCGCTGAGAATCGCGGACCCCAGGAACATCACCACCCGGGCCGCCGCACACCGATGGGCAAGTGACACGGCCCGAATCACCCCCCGCACACATGCGGGCGGGCACCGCGGGGGCGGCATGCGGTGTCATGGCCGCTCAACGGACAGCAACGGCCATGACACCGCATGCCGCCCCCGCCCCGCGCGAAGGCCCCGCAACCACCGCCACCAGAGCCCAGGCGCCGCCCCGGCCCCCGAACCAACACAAAGCCCTGATCACTTGCGTAGACCACATGCTCGACATGGAGCTCGTGTCGCCCCTGGGCGCACGGCTCCCGGTACCAGCCCACCTGCTGTACAAGTCGCAGGACCCGCTGGTGGTGGAGTTCCTCTTCCATGACCTCGTCCGAGGCCCCGTACTCTGGGGCATCTCACGCGAGTTGCTCGCCCGGGGAATGCTGGCACCCAGCGGAGAGGGCGACGTGCGGGTACGGCCTACCGGGACCGGCCCAAATGCCCTCCTGCGCCTTCTCCTGACTTCTCCGGGCGGCTCCGCCCACCTCATCGCTCCGCTCCCGGCCCTCAAGCACTGACTGCTGCGCACCTACCAGCTGGTGCCCGCCACCCAGGAGGCCGAGGCACTGGACCTGGACGGCCACCTCGACCGGTTCCTGAACGGGGCGTCCTGAACGTACCCGCCGCGAGGACCTCGGGGAAGCTGCCTTCGCGGCGGGCCGGGGCGAGGGGGCAGATGCCGGAGGCCGCCGAGCGCTCCGCGAAGAGGGGGCGTCGGCGGCTGCCGATCGGATGAGCGGCGCAGCGCCGTCGCGGATGAAGGACGAAGCCGGAGCCGAAAGCATGACAGCACACGTCCTCGCGCGAGGTCAGGCCGTCGCCGTGTGGTGGCGGAACGCGGGTCGGGCCTGGTGGCCGCCGCGAGTCGTCCGGTCGGTATGGCTTGCGGCGATACGGTCCGCGACGATACGGCCGGCAGCGGTACGGACCGCCAAGGTCCTGATCGCGACCCTCCTGGCCTGGCAGGCCGCTTCGTGGTGGTTGCCGCGGGAGCAGCGGTATCTCGCCGTGGCCACCGCGCTGGCCATGGTCAGCGCCCCCACCGTCTATCGGTCGGTGACACAGGCGCTGCGCAGCCCGGCCGCCCGGGCGGCCGGGCTGGCGGTGGCCGTGGCCGTCATGTGGCTGCTGGGCCCGGCTGCGGGGAGCGCCGCCGTCATCCCGGCGATCGCGCTGGTCGTGGCCGGGCGGCGGGGGTCGGACGGCCGTCTGCAGGTCGCCTCGACGGCGGTGCTGGCCCTGGCCGCGGCGACGGCCGTTCCCGTGGGCCATGTGGTCGCGCTGACCCTTGCGACGCTGACCGGAGCGGCGGTGGGGATCGCGGTGAACGCCGTCATCCTGCCGCCCGTGCACCTGAGCGCCTCCGACTCCGCGGTACGCGGTCTGGCCGTGGCCTTGGGGGAGCTGCTCGTCGACATGGGCCGGGCTGAGGGAACGGCAACCCGCCGACCGTGCGCACACCTGGCTGGAGAAGGGCAGACGCCTGGAGGACCTGGCGGTGCGGGCGCACGAGGACGTCCGTGAGAGTCAGGAGAGCCTGCGCTGGAACACTCGGTGCGTCGTCGTACGCGGACGACGCGAGCTGTCGGGCCACGGCGAGGCCCTGCGGGCTTTGCACCGGATCACCTTCCAGGTCCGCGGCATCGCCCGGACGCTGGCCGACGCCGTCGACGACCACCGCCTGGGGCAGATGTTCCTCGACCGCTACGCGGCGACCCTGGAGGCGGCGGGCGAGGCGGTGGCATGCTTCGCCAACCCCGGCCCGGCCGAGGGTCCGGCCCAGGACGACGCCCGCGAGCGACTGCGCCGGGCCATCGACGACGCCGCCGCGTGGCACACGATGATGACCGGCGAGATCGAGCAGGGCACACTGACCGAGCCGGGCGCCTGGCACGTGTACGGATCACTGATGACCGACGCCGAACGTCTGCTCGCCGACCTCGACCGCGCGCCCCGCCCCGCCGGGACGTGGCACGATGGACAATCATCCTTGGTCTCAAAGAAGTTGGGATGGAAAGCACGTGGATACGAGGGAGACGGGGCTGTTGAACAGCACCAGCAAGGACATTCTCAAGATCGAGGTCGCGCTGAAGTGGGCTCCGAGCCCCATCGGTGAACCGGCCAGCCACCTCGACATCGTCGCCGCGACCTACCTGGCGGCTGCCCCTTACGGAGACCCCTCCTACATAGTGCACTGGGACAGCCGCTCCCCAGACGGCACCATCTACCTCAACCGTGACAGCAAAGACGGCAAGGGCCTCGGCTGGGACGAGGTCATGACGCTGGAGCTCGACCGCCTCGACAGCCGGTACGCGCGTGTGGTGGTCGGCGTTGTCATCCACCAGAACGCCAGCCGCAGGACGTTCGCCGGCGTGCTCAGCCGCGGCCTGCGCCTGCGCGAGGGCTACACCGTCCTGGCCGAGGACGACTTCGGCGGTGTCCTGGAGGCGACGGCGGCGAAGGTCGGCGAGTTCGTACGCGACAACTCCGGAGCGTGGACCTTCCGCCCGGGCATCCGCGGATACGACGAGGAACCGGCAGCCTTCACCAGGATCATGGGCAGTGCCCCGAGTCGTGAAACCGGCCCGTCCGCCTGATATCGGCATGCCACCTCCCCCAGAGACGTGAGGCCACTCTGCATAGGGGTTTCCGGTTCCGGTGTCGTTCCTTCTGAACCGTTCCGGGTTTGATCGAGGCTCGATCTTTTGGAAGGATCGAGCCGCTACCTGTTCCACATCAAGGCCAGCGCCCCGGCCAGAGCCTGCGCCCCTTCTGCGACCCCGACGCCGCTGAGGACAACGAGGAAGAGACCTGACATCCCGGACATATCCAGGACGTCAGGCCGTTCGTTCTCTGCTTGCTACCGGGCCCTGAGGCCGGGGGCGGGCGGGGTGCGCGGTCGCAGGCGCTCTCCCTGCGGCCCGAACATGATCAGGTACTCGACCGGGCCGCCGGGGCCGGCGTTCGCGACCCCGTGGGGATTGCGGGTGTCGAACTCGGCGACGTCCCCGGCACTCAGGACGAGGTCCTGCTCGCCGAGTGCGAGCCACAGCCGCCCGTACAGGACGCACAGCCATTCCCAGCCGTCGTGGGAGACCTGCCGGGGCCGCGCGGGCGGCTCCTGGACGGCGGGCAGGACGTGTTTGTGGGCGTGCAGGCCCCCGACGTACCGGGTCAGCGGCAGCACCGCCTTGTCGTCGCCGAAACGCCGGAGCGCGGAGGTGCGGGGCTCGGCGGCGGGGGCGGTGCCGGCCAGCTCGTCCAGGGAGACGCCGTACTCCTTCGCCAACTGCAACACCACTTCCAGGGTGGGCTTGCGTCGGCTGATCTCGATCCGCGACAGCGTGCTCGGGGAGATGCCGGTCGCGCGGCTGACGCCGGTGAGCGTGGAGCCGCGGTGTTCGCGCGCGGCCCGCAGCCGGGGGCCCATCGCCGCCAGCGTGTCGGCCACGTCGTCGCCTGTCACCCGCTCCGCCCCCTTCCGGACGCGCCGCTCCACCATCCTGTCCTGCAAGTTTGCCAGACTGGCAAGGGTAATCGCGTCGGACGGTCGCCGCGCCGCATGATCGATGCGTACCTGCGTCCACCCGCGAACCGAGGAGAAGCCCCCATGCAGCCCGAGCCGTCCGCCGCACTCCGCCACCGCACCGTCGGGGCCCCGGCCGGGCGCCTGCACCTGGTCGAGCAGGGCACCGGCCCGCTGGTCCTGCTCGTGCACGGCTTCCCCGAGTCCTGGTACTCCTGGCGCCGCCAGCTCCCGGCACTCGCCGCGGCCGGCTACCGGGCGGTGGCGATCGACGTGCGCGGCTACGGCCGCTCCTCCAAGCCTGCGGCGACCGACGCCTACCGGATGCTGGACCTGGTGGAGGACAACGTCGCCCTCGTGCACGCCCTCGGCGAGGAGAGCGCGGTGGTCGTCGGCCACGACTGGGGCTCCAACATCGCCGCCGCCTCCGCCCTGCTCCACCCCGAGGTCTTCCGGGCCGTCGCCCTGCTGAGCGTCCCGTACGCGCCACCCGGCGGCCCCCGCCCCACCGACATCTTCGGCCAGATCGGCGGCCCCGAGCAGGAGTTCTACGTCTCCTACTTCCAGGAGCCCGGCCGCACCGAGACGGAGATCGAGCCTGACGTGCGGGGCTGGATCGCGGGCTTCTACGCCGCCCTGTCCGCCGACACCATGCCCGCCCAGGGCGAGCCCGACCCGCACTTCGTCGCCCACGGCGGCCAGCTGCGTGACCGTTTTCCCACCGGCATCCTCCCGGCCTGGCTGACCGAGGACGACCTCGACGTCTACGCCGGGGAGTTCGAGCGCACGGGTCTGACCGGCGCCCTCAACCGCTACCGCAACGTGGACCGCGACTGGGAAGACCTCGCCCCCCACCGCGGCGCCCCGATCAAGCAGCCGTCCCTGTTCATCGGCGGCGCCCTGGACGCCTCCACCACCTGGATGTCCGACGCTATCGACGCCTTCCCCACCACCCTCCCCGGCCTGACCGCCTCCCACCTCGTAGAGGGCTGCGGCCACTGGATCCAGCAGGAACGCCCCGAGGAGATCAACCGTCTGCTGACCGGCTGGCTCAACACCCTCATGGGCTGAACCGTCAGGCGCGGCCGGGGCTTCTGTACACGGAACAGTTCGGCCCGCGTACCCGAGCGCAGCGGCCACGGCCGGGCGCTGCGTGATTCTCACAAATGACCATCTGTGAGAGTTCTGCGAGAGCCCCGGAGGCGATCACGTTTTCGCAGGTCACCGTTCGCAAAAGTCATCTCGGAACTGGCGTATTGTGCGAGGCCGTTCTGAGAGACTCCCGCTATGGATCTCACGCCCGATTGTCAGCTTTCGAAGTCGGCTGCGCTGATGTCCGAAGTTGGCTGCACTCGCTGACGGCGGATCATGCTGGGGTCAGCCAGGGTGCCGGCTGACCCCTCTCTCATCAGGCCTTGGTCACCGGTTCCTGGAGCTCGGTCACCCACTCGTCGTGGTTGTCGGGGCACTCCAGGTTGACCTCCCGCAGGTAGCCGGTCGAGCGGTAGCCATTGGCGTCGATCCAGCGGCCCAGGGTCTGGATAGTGGGTAGGACGGTCTCCATCGAGCCGCGGTGCACGATGGTCGCCGCCTGCTCAACGGGCGGCAGGGCCACGATCCGCAGCCTGTCATCCTCCCTGAGGGGCACAGAGACCTAGACGCCCGCGTGGATGAGGACCCCGCCGTCCGGAGCGTCCTCGTAGTAGGCGATACCGGGCCCGGAGGGAGCGATGCCCGCCGCCTCCAGATGCCGGAACAGCTCGCCGTACAGCGGCTGGATAACCGGCCCGATGGTGTCGAAGTCCGGTGCCACACCGGTAAGTTCGGCCACCCGAACGCTCGGCAGGCTTTTCAGTACAACGTCGTTGCTGGGCATCTGCCCCTCGCTCTCGATCGAGCGTAGCCTCGCCTCGACCTGGACCAGCCGGGCAGCCGCAGCCGTCATTGCAGCCTCCAGTTCGGCCCGTCGCAGCCGGAGCATGGCGCGCAGTTCCTCGGTTGTGACCTTCTCGTCCAGGATCTCCTGGACCTGCTGGAGGGTGAAGCCGAGGTCCTTGAGCGCGATGACGCGGTTGAGGCGGGCCAGCTGGGCGGCCGTGTAGTAGCGGTACCCGGTGGCCGGGTCGACGTGGGCCGGGCGCAGTAGGCTGGTCGCGTCGTAGTGACGCAACATCCGGACCGATACGCGGCCGTGTCTGGCGAAGTCTCCGATGGTGAACATGATGTCTCCGAGTTGACCACCTGACGCGGTGAGAGGGTCAAGAACCTACTTCGCGGCCGGGCGGCGGCCGCGGCGTGGCCACAGTCGGCGGGGCGAGCAGTGCGCCAGCCGCGGATTTGCCGCTTCTTGCCGCGGTCATCCCTGTAGGTAGCGGTGCAGGGAGGTCTTGGGGATGCCGGTCTTGGCACTGATCTCGCCGCAGCCGGCACCCTGGCCCTTGAGGAGCCGCGCGTACTCGATCTTGTCGGAGGGGTGGGCGACAGGGCGGCCGATGCGGCGGCCGGCGGCTTCGGCGACGGCGCGGGCGTGAGCGGCGCGTTCGGCGGTGAAGCTGCGCTCCATTTCGGCGAACAGGGCCAGGAGGAGGAAGGCGATACGGCCCATGCCCTCGTCGGCGGTGTTGATCGGCAGCGGGTCGGCCAGCGAGTGCACCCCACAGAAGCCCGACCCCGCGACCTACATCGGATCGTGCAAGGCCGCGGAGCTGCGCGAGATCATAGAGGAGGCCGGTGCCGACACGGTCGCATGCGACGGAGAACTGAGCCCCAGCCAGCTGGTCCACCTCGAGGACGTCGTACGCGTCAAGGTCGTGGACCGTACCGCGCTGATCCTGGACATCTTCGCTCAGCACGCCAAGTCCCGCGAGGGCAAGGCTCAGGTGGCACTGGCCCAGATGCAGTACATGCTCCCCAGGCTGCGCGGCTGGGGTCAGCCGATGTCCCGGGCAGATGGGCGACGGAGCTGGGGGCGGCATGGCGACCCGCGGACCCGGCGAGACGAAGATCGAGACCGACCGGCGGCAGCTTCACGAGCGGATGGCCAAACTCCGCCGGGAAATCGCCCAGTTGAAGACCGGACGGGACGTCAAGCGCGAGGAGCGGCGGCGCAACAAGGTGCTGTCGGTCGCCCTCGCGGATACACCAACGCCGGCAAGTTCTCCCTGCTGAACCGGCTGACCGGCGCCGGAGTGCTGGTGGAGAACGCGCTGTTCGCCACCCTGGACACGAAGGTGCGCCGCGCGGAGACCCCGAGCGGCCGCACCTACACCATCGCCGACACCGTCGGCTTCGTACGGCACCTGCCGCACCACCTCGTCGAGGCGTTCCGCTCCACGATCGACGAGGTGGCGGACGCGGACCTGGTGCTGCACGTGGTGGACGGCTCGCACCCGGAACCGGAGGCGCAACTCGCCTCCGTCCGGGAGGTCCTGGCGGAGGTCGGCGCGGGCGGGATCAGGGAGGTCGTGGTCGTCAACAAGGCAGACGCCGCCGACCCGGACGTGCTCTTCCGCCTGCTGGAGGCGGAACCAGGCTCGATCGCCGTCTCCGCGCGCACCGGAGACGGTATCGAGGCCCTGCGGGACCTTAGCGACGTCCAGCTGCCGCGCCCCGAGGTGGAGATTGAGGCCATGGTCCCCTACACCCAGGGCGGCCTGGCCTCGCGGGCCCACCAGGAGGGCGAGGTGCTCTCGGCCGAACACACCGAGCAAGGGACCCTGCTCAAGGCGGGGGTGTGGCCGGAACTGGCGTCCGTGCTACGGGCCTACCCCCAGCCGTGACCCGGGTGGGAGGGCCGGGGGCGGACCCAGCCCTCCCACCCGGGGCTCCGGCCAGACCGGTTGCCGGTGCAGCCTCGTACCGCCTACGCTGGCGGCATGGGTTCCCTGTGATCGGTACGTGTGGTCCGCGAAGGTGTGGGACGTCGAGCCTGGCTCCGTCACCGCGCCCCGCCGTGCACCCCTGAGGAAACAACCGCACCGCGATCCTTCGCCGTGCGGTATTCCCACCGAACGGATCCGCTCCCGACGGTCTTCTGTGTGCGCGGCGATACATCACTCAACCCAGTGACGATCAGGAGGACTCCTGCGTGTCGACAGCACAACTCGCCCTGCATGACATCACCAAGCGTTACCAGGGCCACGTCGTACTCGACCGGATCGGTGTCACGATCAAGCCGGGCGAGAAGGTAGGTGTCATCGGGGACAACGGATCTGGCAAGTCCACGCTGATCAAGCTCATCGCCGGGCAGGAACAGCCCGACAACGGTGCGCTCACGGTGGTCGCGCCCGGTGGAGTCGGCTATCTGGCCCAGACACTGGAGCTGCCGCTGGACGCCACGGTCCAGGACGTCGTCGATCTGGCCCTGGCTGACCTGCGGGAACTGGAGGAGGGCATGCGCCAGGTCGAGTCCGAACTGGCCGAAAGGCCACACCAGGAAGAGCAGGATGCCGAACTCACCACCCTCCTGGAGGGCTACGCCGTGCTGGTCGACCGGTACCAGGCCCGGGGCGGCTACGAGGCCGACTCCCGGGTGGAGATCGCGCTGCACGGACTCGGGCTGCCCGGGCTGGACCGCGGCAGGCGGCTGGGCACCCTGTCCGGCGGCGAGCGGTCGCGCCTCGCCCTGGCCGCGACTCTGGCCTCGGAACCCGAACTGCTGTTGCTGGACGAGCCGACCAACGACCTGGACGACCGGGCCGTGGGCTGGCTGGAGGAACACCTGCGGGGGCACAAGGGCACCGTCGTCGCAGTCACCCACGACCGGCTGTTCCTCGACCGGCTCACGACGACGATCCTGGAAGTCGACTCCGGCACGGTGGCGCGCTACGGCAACGGCTACGAGGGCTATCTGGCGGCCAAGGCGGCCGAACGACAGCGTCGGCTGCTGGAGTACGAGCAGTGGTGCGCCGAACTGGACCGCAGTCGCGAGCTGATCACGTCCAACGTGGCACGGCTGGACAACATCCCGCGCAAGCTTCCCTTCGCCGTCTTCGGCGCCGGGCAGTTCCGGATGCGCGGGCGGGGCCACGGCGCGATGGTGCGGATCCGCAACGCCAAGGAACGGGTCGCACGGCTGACCGAGAACCCCGTCGCGCCGCCGCCCGAGCCGCTCACCTTCGCCGCGGAGATCACCACCGAGGCCGCGCAAACGGAGGAGACGGTGGCCGAGCTCACCGACGTACGGGTGGGCGACCGGCTCGGCATCGACTCCCTGCGCCTCGGGCCCGGTGAACGGCTGCTGATCACCGGCCCCAACGGGGCCGGCAAGACGACGCTGCTGCGGGTGCTCTCCGGGGAGCTGACACCCGACAGCGGATCGGTGCGGGTGTCGGGGCGGGTGGGGCATCTGAGGCAGGAACAGGCGCCATGGCCGACGGGGATGACGGTGCTTCATGCCTTCAGCACTGGACGGGTCGGTGACATCGACGAGCACACCGAGGCGCTGCTCTCGCTCGGGCTGTTCAGCCCGGACGACCTGCGGCAGCGGGTGGAGGAGCTGTCGTACGGGCAGCGGCGCCGCATCGAACTGGCCCGGCTGGTGACCGAGCCGGTGGACCTGCTGCTGCTGGACGAGCCCACGAACCACCTCTCGCCCGCGCTCGTCGAGGAACTGGAGGCGGCGCTGACCGGCTATCAGGGCACGGTGGTCGTCGTCACCCACGACCGGCGCATGAGGTCCCGCTTCAACGGCGCCCACCTGACGCTGCGTGACGGGCTCGTGGCCGAGTTCATCGCCGCCTGATCGCTGGGCGCGGTACGGACGGAGGGACGGCCGACGGGGTCCGTCCCTCCGTCCGATCAGAACGTGCCGTTCGGCTGTGGGGACCGGTGGTGCAGCCGCTATCGGCTGCACCACCGGTCCCCGCAGCCGGTCCCACTTGCCTCACGTGCCTGAAGCCGCAGTATCCGGCCTGACCTGCGCGCAGTGGGTTCGAACCCTGGATAAAGCCGGCGGCCCAGGTATACCCCGAGGTCGTCGAGCGGGCTCACGCCGACTTTGCCGCCCTCCAGGACTCTGGTGCGCAATTCCGGGTGGGTGGTCAGGCTGTGAGTCGGTAGCTGAGGCGGGTGAGGTTGCTGGTGCGGCTGCGGTCCAGTGGATGCTCGGTCCAGTGGGCGTCTAGGCGGACGACGTTGATCGCGGTGGCGGAGAAGGCGTGCTGGAGGCGGACTTTCGGCAGCCCGCGGTAGCGGGCCCGGCGGATGCCGGTGATGTCGAGTGCCTGTCGGGTAGCGGCGGCGCGTTGCCGCGCCGCCGCCCCCTGAGAACCGTGCGGGCGGGTTGGCCCCGCACACGGCTCAAGCAGGCCCTATGGCTCACGGGCGGGCAGAAGGCTGGGCCCCTTGCCGGTGGCGGTGACAAGCCGTTGTCGGCAGTGGGCGTGCAGGAGTTGGGCGGGTGGGGCGTCCGGTGTGCCCGGCCCGGTGATGACGATCGCCTTGCGGCTGATCGCTTTGCGGGTCGCCCGCAGCCACTGCTCCCACGCGATGGGGCTGGACGGCGGATGGTCAGCGTGCAGCAGAAGAGCCCCGCAGAGCGGACAGCGGCCGTTCTGGCGGTTGAGCAGGTGCCAGTCGGCCTTGTCGATCAGCGGGATCACGTCCTTGCGCCGCCGCCGGGCCCAGTACTCGGTCAGTGCCGGGTCATCCGGAGACGCCCCGAACTTGACGAGCTGGTGCCGGACGATCTTCGTCCACGCGAACTTGGTGAGGAACCGTCCGCTGCCGCGGTCTCCGAAGACCCACCGGTCACCCCGGCGGGGGTTGAACTCTCCGAAGTAGCGGTGCACGATCCAGTCCTTTGGCTTGTTCGCGTGTTCGTGCTTGGCCCACTTGTAGGCGAGCTGCCACACGTAGAAGTCCAGCGAGCTGAAGACCCTGCTGGACACCCCGATCCGGAAGTAGGCGGACCAGCCCCGGATGATCGGGTTGAGGGTCCTGATCACCGCCTCGGCATTGGACCCGCGCAGGTCCCACATCTCGGCGGCGAGCCGTTTCCGGATCCGTTTCACGGACGCCTTGCTGGGTTTGATCAGCAGTTTCCGGTTGCGATACAGCCGGACGTGGAAGCCCAGGAAGCAGAAGCCCTCGGTGAGGCGCACGATGCGCGTCTTGTCCTCGTTGAAGGCGAGCCCTCTGGGTTCCAGCCAGGCGGCGAGCCGCTGCTTGACCTCCTCGGCCTGCTCACGGCTGTGGCACATCGCCACCAGATCGTCTGCGTACCTCACCAGCACGGGGCTCTTGCGCATCACGCTCCCGGCGTGGATGCCGCTCGCGTGATACCGCACCCCGGCGGCCTCCTCCATTCCGTGCAGAGCCACGTTCATCAGCGCGGGGCTGATCACGCCCCCAACGCAATGGGTAACTCGGGCATGAGTCACCCTCCGTAGCGTCTTGATCTTGATGCTGGTCGTCGGCGGTGCGCTCACGCACGGGTATGCGGTGCCGGATGGTGATCTTCTCGGGGCCGACGAGGACGTCCTTGACGAGGAGCCTCAGGACGCGCTGGCGCTCGGGGACCTCGGCTGTCCCAGCGTTCTCGCGGAGCTGGGCGAGGAAGCCTTCGAGGTCGTCAGCGAGCTTGAGGTAGGCGTCGCGGTCGGCGAGCTGGGCTTCCAGCGCGTCGAGTTGGCCACGCAGGTTACTCTCCCGGGCCCGCAGGCCGGGCATCCGGGCCCGCAGTTCATCGATGGTGACGAGCTGTTCCTGGAACGCCTCGATCATGCGCGTGATCGCTGCGGTGGCCTTGGCCAGGGCCAGTTCGAGACGGCTGCGCTGGCGGGTGGCGGGGTCGGAGGTGCGGGCACGGTCCAGCCGCTTGTCGATCTCGGACCGGATCAGGTGCGGGTCGGCGATCATGCCGATGATGTGGTCCCAGACGACGGTGTCGAGGTAGTCGGCGCGGACGGGCTTGTTGGTGCAGACCCGGCCGCCCGCGTAGCGGTAGTCGTCGGAGCCCAGGCACCGGTAGTAGTAGATCTTCTTGCCGGAGGAAGTAGTGGTCGAGGTGCGGTAGTAGCCGTATCCGCAGCTCACACACGCCGACAGCCCCTGAAGCAGGGAGGGGACCTTGCTGTTGCGCGAAGCGAAGCGCTTGTTGTCGGCGAGCCGCTGGGCGGCGCGTTCGAAGGTGGCCGGGGTGACGAGCGCGGGAACGGGGATGGTGATCCACTCCTCGCGGGGGCGGTCGGCGGTCTTGACGGCGCGCGGAGTACTGCGGCCCTCCAGGCGGGCCCGGCGGTTCAGGCCCGGGGACTCGTGGAGGATCTGGGTCTTGCCGAAGGCTGCCTGCCCTTGGTAGGCGGGGTTTTTGAGCATGCCCCAGACCACGCTGCGGTCCCAGCGGGTCTTGCCGGTGCGGGTGGGAGTGCCGCTGTCGGTGAGCCAGCGGGTCAGGTCCGCGATGGAGACCCCGTCGTCGGTATAGCGGCGGAACAGCTCGACCACCAGCGCCGCCTCGGACTCGACGATCTCGTAGGTGGCCCCGCACTCGGGGGTCTTGCGCAGGTAGCGGTAGCCGAACGGGGCTCCGCCCAGCACGTTCACCGCCCCCGAGCGGGCCCGGTAGGTCTTCCCGCGCCGGTAGCGTTCCATCAGCTGGGCCTTCTCGTACTCGGCGAACATGCCCTGGAACTGGACCATCAGCTGGTCCTCGGGGCTGTCGCCGCGTGGGCCGCGGACGAACTCCACCCGGGTGCCTGCCCGGGCGAACTCCTCGACCAGCAGGGCCTGGTAAGCGAACTTGCGGGCGAGGCGGTCGGGCGCATAGCACAGCACCACATCCACGCCGACCTGGGCGACCAGGTCGCGCAACCGCTCCAGCGCGGGCCGCACCAGGGTCGCCCCGGAGTGCCCCTCGTCCTCGAACACCCACTCCTCGGGCAGCTCAAGACGCTGTTCTGCGACGTGCGCGCGCAGGGCCGCGGTCTGCGAGCTGATCGTCTGGTCCTTCTTCTGCCGGGCCGAGGACACCCGGGCGTAGATCGCCACGCTGGTCATCGCTCACTCCTGCCTGCTCCAGGCGATCCCGTATCCGGGCCCGCCGCTGCGGAACCAACGCCGCATAGGCCGCGGACAAGTCCGCCGCCGCATGACGGTCGAAGACCGCCTCCACCTCCACCGGCCGGCCGCTCACCTGCCCGGCCGCCCCTCCGGGGCACCCCGCTCAAGGAATTCGGCCAGGGCCTGGGCCACCACCGCGGAGATCGCCCGGTCGCTCTCGTGGGCACGGGCGCGGATCTGTCCTGCCAGCGATTCCGGCAGCTTGACAGTGAACACCACGCTCGACTCGGGGACTTCGAGATGTCCAGCGGCCATGGCCTGCTCCAGATACCGGCGTGCCTGACGCACCGACACCCCGTACCTACTCGCCAACGTGCGGGCGGCTGCGGCCACGGGCGCACCCGCCCCGACCAGATCCGCGGCGGCGTTGACCCGCCGGGCGTACTCGACGCTATCGACACGATCACCACGCACCATGTCACAAACCTACTACCCATTGTGACGCTCCTTACCCTCCGCGCGAGGAAGGAGTTCCAAGCGCCGGTAGCCGAGCGTCACCTCGAAGCAGAAGTTGCCCATTGCGTTGGGGGCGTGATCACACCGCCCTGGGGAGTTCCCTCCCCGGTCTCGGTGAGCCGACCGTCCTCGACCACACCGGCCCGCAGCCACTGCGCGACCAGTTCCCGCGCGGGAAACGTGCCGAGCCGCCGGAGCAAGTGATCATGGTCGATCCGGTCGAATGCCGCCGCCAGGTCCGCGTCAAGTACCCATGGCCGACCAGGGTTGGGGCCCCGGCAGGTCAGAAAGATGGACTCGATCGCGTCATGACAGCCACGGCCGGGCCTGAATCCGTAGGACCTCGGCTCGAACCGTGCCTCCCACTCGGGCTCCAGAGCACCAAGGACCACAGCCTGAAGACAGCGGTCCAAGATCACGGGAATGCCGAGCGGACGCCGACGCCCGTCGGGCTTCGGCACATACACCCGTCTGACGGGCCGGGCCGTCCACGACTCGGAGCGGTGCTGCACCCAGTCGGCCACCTCGGCCTTGCCGGGCGCGGTCAGCACCACCTTGCCGTCGACGCCCGCCGTCTCGCGGCCAGCGTTGACCTCCGTCACCCGCCGCACCGCATGCAGTGCGTTGGCGCGGGAACGGAGCATCAGCTTCTGCAAATTGCGGACCCTCTTCAGGTCCCCTGCCTGTGACGCCGTGAAGATCCTCTGCCGCAGCCGCCGTACGTCGTCATCCACCCGCTGCCAGTCGATCGACAGCCAGTCGGTGACATCGTCCTCGGGTCCGTTCACCACCGCGATCACAGCCGGAGCGGCATCTGCCATCCCGGCCTCCTTCACCGCCTTGGTGTCCAACTTGTCCCTCGGTTCCATCGCCTTCGGTCATCGTCACTTCACAGGCCCACCAGACCCACGTCAGCACCCTTTCGGGTCCGGGCAGCTGCCCGTATCCGGCCGGTTATACGAGACGACCGGCGGAGGGGCCGGTCATCGTGTCCCGCTTTCCCGCTGCCTTTCGGCCGCCGGCGTTCGCTTCTTGGGTCCTCCTGTTCCCGCCGGGGAGTTGAGCTCTCCTCGCGGTCGGCCAACCGGGCACCGGATAACCGGCCCCGGACCCCGACGGGGTTTCCGCGTTGCACACGTACGAGATCCGACTGGGGTGGGCGCCCCCTATGCCCCGGGAACAGCGGTGTCCTACGACTGCAACTCACCTCTTACAGTCGCCGCTTGCCGCCTCTCAACGGCCGGTTCCTGGACTCCGGCAGAGCGATCCATCATCCGGAGCTGATACCTGACGAGACATCAACCAGGGGTTCACTCGTCGTTCGCCCGTCCAGTCTTCCCCTTCGCCTGTGGTCCCCGGATGGCACGGGCACCCTTGGGCTTGACCCCCTGAGCTCCGCACCCCGCGGTTACCCGCAACGCACGTCAGGGTGGGGACAGACCCTGGACACTGGCCCGGAACTACACCTTCAACATCGAACCTCCACTCGGTGTGTTCACTCGTATCGTGCGCCCTCGTGTCGCACGGTTGATGGTTCCTTCCACTCCGGCCCGCAGGGCGTACTTGTCCTTCCAGGTCTTGGTCTTCTGTTCGGCGCGGGCGGCGGCGAGGACGGTGTGCAGGTGCTCGGGGTAGAGGGTGAGCATGCGGTTGCCGCGCCGGGCCGAGGTGCACTCGGGTCGGACGGGGCATGCTTGGCAGTCCGTCTTAGCGAACTCGACGACGATGGCGTCTCGTTCGCGTTGTCGCACCGGGTGCCATCCGGTGCTGGTGTTGCCCTGGGGGCAGCGGACCCGTCGGGCTTTCCAGTCGATCCGGAAGGCGCTCTTGTCGTAGCCGGCGTGGCTCTTGGCCTGGGCGGATCGGTCGAGGAGGACGGGAGTGACCATGACGGTTCCGCGGCTGCGGGCGGTCTCGATCAGTTCGGCGGAGGGGTAACCGGAGTCCAGGTAGTGCTCGGCGGGCGGCAGGCCGCGGTCGGCGAGTTGTTGCTGGATCGGCGCGGTGGCCTTCACGTCCGGCACCGTCGACAGGGTGGTGGTCACATCCGTGATCAGGTTCGGCCGTCCCCGGACTTCGGCTTCGGCTTCGGCTTCGGCTTCGGCTTCGGCTTCGGCTTCGGGGGGAGTGTTGTCGCAGCTCTCGGTGAGATGGACCTTGTAGCCGAGCCAGAACAGGTCGTCGCCCTTGGCGGACCAGCGGGCGTCGGTGTCGTAGGGCGAGGCGAGGCGGAGATGGCCGGGCGGGACACCGTCCTCGTCGGCTTCCCGCTTGCTGACCACCTCCTTGCCCCGGCTGCTGGTGCGGACGGTGTAGGTCTGCACGAGGACTTGGCGCATGATGTCCACGGCCCCGATCTCCCGCAGCCAGGCCGGCGCGTCGGGCGACCAGACGGCCCGGCACAGCCGCAACGCGTCCTGTCCGTAGACCTGGGACAACTGGTCGCGCTTGACCTTGGAGCCGGGCAGTTTCCAGCTGTCGACCCGAGGTCCGTAGCGGTGGGCGAACTCCGGCACGTCCACGGCCCGGGCCAGCCAGTCCGGTGCCGCGACCGACAGCGCCTCCAGCGCAGCCCGCACGCTCTCCCCGGCCAGCTCCAACCGGTTCAAGTCCCGTACCGCGCTGACCACATGGGTGGAATCGGTGCGCTGCTTTCCTCCCGCGGCCACCAGCCCGGCGTCCACGCAGTACTCAAGGAGCCGGTCGAAGACGACACGCTCCATGCCGTTGTCGACCAGGCGGGCCCGGAACCGGGGCAGCACACTGTGGTCGAAGCCGGTGTCCGTCAGCTCCAGGCCGAGGGCGTACTCCCAGTCGATGGCCCGTATCGCCATCGCCGCGGCCTGCCGATCAGTCAAATTCTCCGCGAACTGCAACACCGTGACCAGCGACAGCATCCCCGGCGACAGACCCGGCGCCCCACGCACCCCGAACGCCTCGGCGAACGGCTCATCGGTGAAGACCTCCCCGAGCCGGTCCCGCACCCGGATCGCCAAACTCCCCTGCGGGAACGCCGCCCGCGCGACCCGCACCGTCTGCTCCGGCACCGGCGGCAGCCCCATCGGCCGCAACGACATCACAACCCACCCTCCACGGCCGGACGACACGTAACGACCGCAGGAACGATCATCACCTACCGGTCAAGCAGCCGCAGAGAATTGCGCACCAGAGTCCTCCAGGCCCGGGAGGTTCCTCACCCCTGCCCGGCCGAAGTGCTCCAGCCCGCGAGCGAGAAGCGTTGAGCAGGGGGTACCGGCTACGGCTTGTACACGTACGGGGTCGTGGTGCTCAGAGCGGCGAAGCCGAGCCGCTGCAGGATCGGGCGGCTCTGGTCGGAGGCGTCCACCTGCAGGTAGTGGTAGCCGTGCTCGGCGGCGATCTCGGCGCGGTGCGCAACCAGCGCCCGGTAGATCCCCCGGCCGCGCCAGGCGGGTACGGTGCCGCCGCCCCAGAGGCTGGCGAACTCGGTGCCCGGGTGTAGTTCCATCCGCGCCCCGCAGACCGGCATGTCGCCGGCCATCGCGACGACCATGCTGACCGCCCCCGGGCTCTCGGCCAGCATGTCGAGCAGGCTCGGCCGCAACCAGTCCGCAGTCGTCTCGAACGCCCCCTCGTGCGCGGACAGCATGAGCTCCACGTCGGCTGGGGTAGTCACCGGGTGCAGCCGGACACCCTCGGGCAGTCCGCTGCCATCGGGCAGGTCGGCGATCCGGGCGATCATCAGGGCCTCGTCGGGCTCAGCCTCGAACCCGGCCGCCAGCAGCAGCTCGCCGAGATCCTCCGGCTGGTCGTGCGAGTAGAGCTTCCACTCGAACTCACGGCCCAGCTCGGTGAAGTACTGCACCTGCTCGGCGATCGCCGGCCGCGCCGTGGCCTGGTCCAGGCCGGACCAGACGACCGCGCTCCAGCCGCCCTCGACGCCGACCTGCCGCACCACCTTGCCGACCCGCTCGACCCGGGCGCCGGGCGCGTCGGCGAGGGTATCCCGCCGCATCTGACGGTCGAAGAGGGCGAGTACCTCAGAAGTATCCATCCGCGCATTTCAGCACGGGCGAGAGGGTTCACCAAGCGGATTTCCGCCCACCTGAGGGGGCCGGGTCAGCCGCCGCAAGAACAACGGATATCGCTGACCTGGGGCGATGCCGTGGTTACTTTGCCGACTGCGCTGGGCGGGGCAGTGCGGCTGCCCCTGTCGGCTCGGCGAGCGCGAGTCGTCCGCCCTTCAGCTCGGGCACGTACTTGCAGATCGTGTCGCGGGAGACGCCGAGGAACTTGGCGATCGAGGAGACGGAGTTCTCTGGGTGAGTGAGCAGGTCGCGGGCGTGGCGCACCTGTTCCTCGGTCATGGCCGGCGGGCGGCCGAGCCGGGCGCCGCGGGCGCGGGCGGCGACGCTCCGCCCGAATCGCCCCGCTCCCGGCATCTTGCGGGCGTCGCACGCCGGTGGACGCCCGGCCTCCACCGGTGGCCTTGGCCTTCCCGGTATCGACCACCGCAACCCGGGGCTGTGGGGTGGCTGGGGACTGCATCAGCGCCCAAACCAGGGCGGCAATACCGGTGGCGCCCTGGACCGAGGCGGCAACCAACTGGCCGGTATCTGGGCTGTCCAGCAGCCAGAAGAACGGCGTCGACACGGTCAACACGACCGCCGCCACCATGACCGTGATCTTCCTACGTCGCGACACACCCACTCGCCCCCTCCCCGCAGCCGACGAACGCGCGCCCTCAGCAGCATGGATGAACTTCAACTGTTAGCACAGGACGCCTCTGCACAACCACCAGGTCCCCGCTCGCGTTGGAACTCACCGTCCCAGCGCCGCCCGGCACAGGTGGCAGGGTTCAGAACGGCCCCGCTACCGCTTTGCCTGCATCGGCGGAAGCTCCGCCTTCTCCCGGTCCCGGGGTGGGGTCGGCTGGTCATCCAGCGGGGCCCGAGGGCCGGGCATGGTGGCCGCAGCGAGGTTGAGACGGGCGTCCATGTCGAAATTGGCCTCTCCGTACGGGCGGACATGGGACCAGAAGAGCGGGGTCGGTCAGCGCCGGTCGGCGGGCGTGAGGAGCTCTGCCCACTCCGGTTCACCGAGGATGTCTTGGAGCATGAGGGTGTTGACGTAGACCGCTTCCTTGGTCTTCCCCAGCGCCGGAGGCGCGTCCTCGCCCTCCGTACCGCCACGGTCGGGTCCGGCGTCGTCGTCCTGGTCGGTGCCGGCGGCCACCGGAGCCACCAGCCGCTCGATGGTCTCCGCCGTCAGCCGTGAGGAGATCTGCGCAGTCAGCGACTCCTCGGGCGCCCGCAGGGCAGCCGCCACGATCCGGTCGCACCGGCCCGGCGTGGGCGGTTCCATGCTCTCCATGCGGCAATGTGCCGGCAGCTCCACCCGGACCTGCTCGGGCCTGCGTTCCTTGTGCGCAACGTGCTCGGCCGGATACGCCGTCAGCTTCTCCGCGTCCGCGACGCTGCACTCGCGGAAGCCGAGGTGCTCCCGGACCTACGCACGGTGGTACTCGACCGTACGGCCCGTCCAGTCGTAGGAATCCAGCGCCGTGACCGCCGCACCTGCACAAGACCGTAACTCTCCAGAACCTGCCTGCACATGACCGGGACAGAGCCTCACATGCCTATAGAAGAGCGGGACTGCCTGCACATCGCAGAAACAGGACAGAAAAATCCGTCAACTCACCCTTTACGTACGGGTGTTCGCTTCTGACGCGCTCCTCTGACGTCAGATTGGCAGACTTGTGGACGGGTTAAATGTTTGAGTTAAACGCAAGGGTAAATTCTGCTACTGTCCAGACTGGAGGTAGAGACACATGGCATCCGAGGAAGAGCTGTTCGCGAACATCGACGCGCTGCTGGAGGAGGAGCCTCAGCTCCCGCCCCCGGCGGAGCGCGCCCGGCTGCGCGAGGCCGCCGGTATCACCCAGGTCCGCCTCGCGACCGCGTTGAAGACGTCGACGCAGTCGGTCAAGAACTACGAGAACGGCCGCTCCGAGCCGAAGTCGCCACGCCTGGAGGCGTACCAGCGGTTGCTGAACGGCTGGGCGGCGAAGTACCCCGCCCACGGCACTCCCGCCGCTGCGCCCGTCCCGGCCGCCGCGCCGCAACCGGCCCCGGAAACGTTCACCGGCCCGGCTGCGCCCGAGGTGCCCGCGGCGGAGACCGTCGCGCCGGCGGAGGCACCCGCCGCCCCGGTCGCGCCGGAGCGACCCGCCCGCCCGGCGACGTCGTCTCGCCGCCCGGCCGCGAAAAAGGCAGCCAAGCCCGCGACCGATCCACGCTTCCCGCACGGCCCGCTCGCGGTGCTGGACGGTGACGGCTCCGCGTACGGCGTCGACGGCATCGTGCTGGACTGCCCGGCGACCACCGTGCCTCATCTGGTGGAGTGGACCCTCAAGGAGTCCGGTCTCGGCGCGCCGAAGCTGCACCGCAACGGGAAGGACTCCGACCCGCTGATCGTGCTCACCGCGTCCGCGGCCGTGAAGCTCGGGCTGCCAGAGCGCTTGGAGGGCCACGAGCAGCGCCGCTCCCTGCGCCTGCCCGAGGACCACCCCGTGATCAAGCAGGTCACCAAGGCGAAGTGGCAGCTCACGCAGCGCGGGTTCGGCCCGTGGGCGAGGATCTACCGCAGGGCCACCGGAAACCAGCGCCAGTGCGTGCAGCTCGCCGTCCTCTCGTGGGACGCCCTCGATGAGCGGTCGTGGCCGGGGGCGTCGGAGATGGAGCCGGCCGACGTCGCCCGCGTCCTCGGGATTTACGCCCAGCGGGTCATCACCCCGCGCGGCAGCACGGCCGTGTCCGGACTGGAGCTGATGACAGCACTGCGCCCGCCGACCCGGGCCGTGCAGGACAAGGAGACCGGCAACTGGGTCTCCGGCCACAACCCCGGCTCGCTGGGCACGGACCCGATGGACCCGGCACCGCCGGAGGCCCGTCCCGAGCACCCCGTGGTCGTCCACTCCGGCTGGACCGGCGGCTTCCTGAACGAGGAGGCGTACCAGTGGGTGCGCGACGTCTCACTGCTGTCCGATGAGGAGTGCCTGCTGCCGTGGGCGGTGGGGCTCGACTTGAACACCGCGTTCCTCGCGGCCGCGGCGAGGCTGACGGTGGGGCTCTCCGCGCCCGACCACTTCCACGCCCCGACGTTCAACCCGAAGATCCCCGGCTCCTGGCTGGTGGACCTCTCCCACGTTGAACTGGACCCGCGCCTCCCTTCGCCGTTCACGCCGACCGGCGAGCGCCCGACGGGACCTGCCTGGTACCAGACGCACACCGTCGCCTACGCCCAGGAGCTCGGCTACAACGTCGCCCCGATCGAGGCGTACCTACGCCGGGAGGCCGGGGCGTACCTGGACCCGTGGCACGACCGGCTCAAGAACGCGTACGTCGACACGCTCGCCGACCTGGGCGTCACGAAGGACCTCACCGACCTCGAGTTCCTTGCCGCGATGGAGCAGCACAAGCAGGCCGACCCGGCCCTGGCGGCCGTACTCGCCGCCATCAAGGGCACCGTCAAGGGCGGCATCGGCAAGCTCCGCGAGGGCCCGCAGGGCAAGCAGTACCGCGACGGCGAGACGTGGCCGGCCCTTCAGCGGCCGACCTGGCGCCCGGACATCCGGGCCGCCGTCATCAGCAAGGCCCGGGTCAACATGCACCGCAAGCTCAGCAACATGGCCAAGATGACGGGCCTGTACCCGCTGGCCGTGCTGTCCGACTGCGTCGTCTACCCCTCACCCGGGGCCTCGCCGATGGACTTCCTGCCGTACGCCACCTCCGGTAAGCCGCAGCCGGGCGGCTTCCGCCTCGGTCCCACCCCGGGCCTGGCAAAGCTGGAGGGCGTCCAGGAGATGGCGTGGGCGGTCGACCTGATGGAGAAGGGCCTCAACCCCGCTCGCCACATCAAGGGCGGCGACGCCGTCCTCGAAGAGGGCAAGTAGGCCGTACTCTGGCGCGCCCCCACTGGAGATATCACCGAAGGAGTCGTACCCGATGAACACCACCGACGCCACGGCCTTCCCGGAGTGGCCCGCTCCCTCTGCCTCGCCTGTCCACGACCCGGCCTTGTTCGCGCGGGCGATGCGGGACATGCGTCTGACCTGGCGTGCCCGCGGCGTCCTGGCCGAACTCGCCACCGGCTACACCCCCGGGCAGGAGCCCACGGTCAGCGATCTGGTCTCCCTTACCCGTGACGAGCGCCTGGGCGCCGAGGGCCGCGACGCCTTCCGCAAGGCGGTCGGCGAGCTCCGCAGTCTTGGCTACCTCACGCCCGACGCCACTACAGCCTCCGGCGTGGGCGAGCGCCTGGTCGTGGACCTCGCCCCGGCCGCCGACGCTCACCTGATCCGCCGCCGCTACGGCCACGGCGCGCTTACGGACGGGAGCTGACCGGTGGGAGAGATCGAGGACGCGATCGAGCGTGCCGACCGGGAGGCGTTCACCCGGGAGCCGCCCAAGACCCTCCAGGGCCGCATCAACTTCCTGATGAAGCAGCTGAAGACGACGCGCGCCGTGGCTGCCGAACTGGGTGTCACCCAGCGGTCGGTGGAGCGCTACCGCAAGGGCGAGCGCAAGCACCCGCCCAAGGACATCGCCGTGAGGATCGACAGCGCTGTCCGGTCCCGCTGGCAGCCCCAGGTGCGCAAGCGCCGGCGGAAGCAGGCCGCCGCCACCGGGATCACCGTGGAGACGCGGGCCCGCTTCGGCTACACCGCGCCGATCGGCACCACCGACGACGGCCGCTTCCGCCGCCTCACTGTCCGCCTCCCCGCGACGTACGCGCAGCGCCTGTTCGACGCCCGCGACGCCGGGGCCAGCGACCAGGAGATGCGTGGGATCATCGCCGAAGGCTTTAAGGACGTTTATTTCCAGGACGGCGGGGGCCGGGCCATGGGGCTGTCGGACGTGGCCATTAACGACATCGACTACCTGGATCTCGACTACTGAATTCGGAGCCCTTTTATGGCGAGCATCAATTACTGGGACTGAGCGGCTGAGTTGGCCCTCTAGCGCTTGAGTTGGCCTGGCTGAGCGTCATTGTTGGCCCGCAGGGCAGCCGTCGGTGCGCTGACACGGACGAGGCCCGATGGACAGGCGGGACATACGCCAATCACCCCAGGTCTCTTTTCTTGCGGAGTGACGGCTGACTATGGTCATCGGAGGCTCGGGGACACTTCCGCGGCGCCTGGCCCTGCTGCACCGTTGCCGGGTCGCGGGGCCGGGGCGCGGTGGGGTTCAGGCCTACGACCTGCGGTCGTCCCACGCGGCGAGGACCGCGTCGTGCTTGTCCTTGTCCAAGCCGACGGGAATTTTCCCCTGAAGGTACTTGGGCCGCGGATACCCGCCCTCGCTGAGCGCTCGCCAGGTGTCCGCGGCGGTATCGGCGACCGGACGGCAGCGCAGACCTGTGGCCAGGGCCTTGGCCGAGGAAGCGGTCCAGGTACCGGCCACCTCGGGAATGTCAGGGGCCCACAATGGTACTTCGGTCCACGGGGCCACGCCGTGATCCTGGAGGAACTGCTCGTCCGCCCACACGAGTTCGGTGTCAACACCGGTGGCGTCGACGCAGGCACCCAGCAGCTCACCCATGGTCGTGTTCTCGCGGACACCGGTGGTCAGATATCGGCCGGTGCCGCCCTCGGCGAGCCGGTCGAGCATGAAGTCGGCGATGTCACGGGCGTCGATCAGCTGCATCGCGCGGTCCGGGGACCCCGGAGCCAGCACACGGCCGCCACGTGCGATGGTCTCCAGCCACCACGGGAGGCGCCCGACGTTCTCTCCGGGACCGACGATGATTCCGGGATTGACGATCAGGGCGGGTTCGGGGAAGCCCTCCTCGACCGCCCGCTCGCATCCGGCCTTGAGCGCGTTGTAGGGCACGTCGTCCGGCGAGGCGTCCGGAGCGCAGGCGTGGCGAGGGAAGGACTCGTCCACCCCCTTGGCGGGCCAGTCCGAGTAGGCATGGAAGGACGAGACGAAGGCGTACATTTCCGCATGGCCGGCCATGGCCCGGACAGAACGCTGCACGATCTGGGGCTCGAACCCGCAGGTGTCCATCACACAGTCCCAGGTCCGCCCCTCCACCAGCGCACGCAAGGCGGCTTCGTTCCCTCGGTCGCCCTGGACCGCCTCCGCGCCCGAAGGCGTCGGGCCCGCCTGTCCGCGGTTGAACAACGTCACCTCGTGACCACGTCGCAGCGCCTCGTCCACAAGCGCACGGCCCAGGAAGACGGTTCCACCGATAAAAAGGATCTTCATGAACGCAAGGCTTTCATCGTGCAATGAACTTGCCAAGATCCCCATGCACTGGCGTTGAGCAGGTTCCGTGTCGGCCAGCCCGATCACACTTCATCTCTCTCGAAAGGTCGCAGCAGCGGGCCGACACCAACGCTGAGCCTGGCCAACTCAAGCGCTAAAGGGCCAACTCGGCCGCTCAGCCACAATTACCCGTTCCCGGCCCCGAAGAACGCGGCCGAACGCGCAGCGAACCGTCAGGCCGTCGACGACTACCAGCGTCAGGAGGAGGAAGGCGCCGGCTTTCTCGACTGGGAGGAGGAGCTGGGATGGAGCTGACCGACCACGCCGAAGCGGCACCGGCCGACGACAAGCCCGGCTTCCTGGCCTGCCGGCGACGGAAACCCGAGAGTCGGGGCGGGCCCGGCCGTGTCAGGGGGACTTCACGGCGTTGATCACGGTGTATCCCATCTTGTCACGGCACAGGGCGAGGATGCTCGGGTAGACGGTGTCGAGCTGCACCATCGCGGCGGTGCCCACCAGCTCCGCGATCTGGGCGCGCCTTGCGGCGAACAGGCGCGGGATCAGCTCGTAGGTGGGCTTGAACTCTCGGGACATGTCGCGGATGCCGTGGATGGTGAAGCCGGCCTCGCCGAGCATGCGGGAGTAGTCCTTGGGTCCGGCGGGAAGTCGGGAGAGGGCGAACGCGGCCTGGAAGAGCTGGACTTCCTCAGGCGTGAAGGGTTCGGCTTCGTAGCAGTCCGCGAGAACGAAGCGGCCCCCGGGCCGCAGCACCCGCCGAACCTCGCGGATCGCGGCGGGGCGGTCGGAGAAGTGCGCGAACGACTCGATGGCCCACGCGGCGTCGAAGATCTCGGACTCCTGGGGCAGGGCCATGGCGTCCGCCTGTTCGAAGGCGACGCGGTCGGACAGTCCCGCCTTCGAGGCGCGGTCGCGGCCGGCCCGGACCTGCGCGGCGCTGACCGTCACGCCGAGCACGCTCGCGCCCGACTCGGCACCGATTCGCACGGTGGGCCGGCCGGTGCCGCAGCCGACGTCCAGCATCCGCTGTCCCGGCAGCAGCCCGACCTCGTTGATGAGGCTGCCGGTCCAGGAGTCCTGGGCCCGGGTCAGTTCCTCCCACATCTCGTCGGCTGTCGGCTCCCCCGTCTGCGTCCGCACGCCGTCGGTCCACATGCCCAGGTGCATGCTGTCGCCCATGGTCAGGCCATACAGGCCTCCGAAGCGGTCGTACCATTCGCCGACATCCCGGGCCGATGGATCGCTCATGTCCAACTCCTCGCTTCCGTTTGGCCCACCAGGCGAGGTGGTGCCGCCGGGCCGACCCGACCGATCGGCCCCGCTGCCTCCACTACTTCCCCGGAACGGCCGCGCAGTGAGGCCATACGGCGGGGCGCACGGAAGCACGAATGGATTCGCCCTCCCCAGTCGGCCTCCCGACGAGGCAGAACTGAGTCAGGACAGCCGCGACGGAACCATGCACAAAGAGCTCAGCGTCCATCCCTGACATACAAGATCAGGGATGGCGACGGAGACCCGGAACATGACAGACGCAGCCACTCGATACCTCTACCTCGCCCGGCACGGTGAAGCGTCGGCAGATGAGACGACCCTGACGGAAAGCGGCCGGCGCCAAGCCGTTCTGCTCGGTGAACGGCTCCGGAACACCCCACTTTCGGCGATTTACCACGGGCCGCTGCCCCGGGCGCAGCAGACGGCCCAGCTGATCAGCGCACAACTTGACGCCGTCCCACTGCACCAGTCGGAACTGGCCGGCGACTACATCCCCTACCTGCCTGCGAAGGAGGAGCTGCCGCCGGATTCGGCTGATGCCATGCTCAGCTTCCTCGCTCAGGTTCCCGAAGAGGAGCGCAACCTCGGTCCGGCGCTCGCCCGGGAAGCGCTCGCAGAGTTCACAGGCCCGGTCGACGGAGACCGGCCCCGCCATGAGCTGGTCGTCACGCACAACTTCCTCATCGGCTGGCTGATCCGGGCTGCCCTCGACGCACCCGAGTGGCGCTGGATGGGCCTCAACCACAGCAACGCAGCTCTGACGGCCATCCGCTACGCGCCCGGCAGGCCGTCCTCCGTGCTGTTCTACAACGACATGCGGCACCTGCCCGCAGAGCTGCGCTGGACCGGCTTCCCACTCGACCTCACCGCCGAGGTCACTTCACCGGCACGCAGGGCAGCCGCGAGTTTTTCGGGCCGTCTGAAAATTCCACTCCCTGAATCCGACCGTACTGACCTCTGAAACAGGTCATGAAATGCTGCTTCGCACAACGGGATGGATGTCTCCATACTCATCATGTTCCTCCCCGGCCACAGACAATTCGCCCGACCGCCGGCGATGGCGACGCGCGGCCGGATCGACGGGCAGATATGCCGGACGCTGCTCGCGGACCCGGTCCTTGAGCACCGTCATGCCCTTCTCCCAGCCGATCCGCTCGGCGATCACGTTCGTCGGCATAGTTTTGATCCGCCGTCAGAGGGTCACGATTCACCCGTCGCCGATAACGAGGTGTTCCGGTACTCCAGACGCCCCGCCCACTCGGGAGCCGGGGCTCCGTCCCGGCCGAACCCACGCAGACCGACGTCCGACCACAGTCGCCGGGTGCGCGGTGTCAGCCAGAGCGCACGGTCGCGGATGTTCCGGTTGATGGTCGCCTTGGTGGTGGTCCGGGTACGTGTGCGGCGATTTACAGGGATGATCCGGGCCGCAACAGAGCGATTACCACCGAAAGCGACAAGGAGGTTCCGGTGTCGCGCCAGCCCCCTTATCCACCCCTATTGAGGGGAAACTTAAACGGTCCCCGAAGCCTGGACGCATCACCGCAGGTCAGCGCCGCGGCGACGAGAATCCCAAGAATTTCCCATCAATAGGGGGTCACCCCTATTTTGCGGCGGAGGTGCACTCCGCTCCCTACCGTCACTGGGCTTCTGACAGAAGCAGTCGTTAGGGTCGGCATTGTGACTGATGCCGTGAGGGTCGAAGACCTGGTGAAGAAATATCCGAACGGTCCGGTACCCGCAGTGGACGGCCTGAGTTTTTCCGTGTCGCACGGAGAGGTCTTCGGTCTGCTCGGACCGAATGGAGCCGGCAAGACCACGACCGTGGGAATCCTGACCACGCGGGTGCTCCCCACCTCGGGACGTGCCATGGTCGATTCGGTGGACGTGGTGGCGGAGTCCGCCCGGGCGCGCAGGGCGCTGGCCGTGGTGCCGCAGCGCAACAACCTGGACCGGTCTCTGACCGTCCGTCAGAACCTGCTGTTCCACGCGGCCTACCACGGGGCCCGCTCCGCCGAGCGGAAGCGGACGGCGGACCTCCTCCTGGAGCGAATGGGACTGAAGGACTTCGCTGACGCCCGTGTCGACTTCATGTCCGGCGGTCAGGCTCAGCGGGTGATGATTGCGCGGGCGCTGATGCACCGGCCCTCTGTGCTGTTCCTCGACGAGCCGGCGACGGGACTCGATCCACAGGCACGGCTGTTCGTGCACGAACGGATATCCGAACTCCGCGACGACGGGGTGACCGTGGTGCTCACCACCCACGACATGGACGAGGCCGAGAAGCTGTGCGACCGCGTCGGCATCGTCGACCACGGCAAGCTCATCGCCCTCGACACGCCCGCCGCGCTGACCCGCACCCTCCCCGGCAGCAGCACCTTGACCGTCACGCTCCGCCTTTCCGACAGCGCCACCGCCGAGGACGTCACGCTCACGCTCGCGGGTGCTGACGGGGTGGAGCGGGTGGAGCGCCTTCCGGCGGACCCCTCGGGCGCGGACGAGCAGTTCCGGCTCTATACGGCCCTTGCCCCAACCGCTGTGCTGCCGGGCGTCATCAAGGTGCTCGAGGGCGTCAGCTGCGAGGTGAGTGACATCGCCATCGGCAGACCGAGCCTCGAGGACGTGTTCATCCATTTCACCGGTCGGGAGCTCCGTTGACCAGCATGCTTGAAACGCCGAGCCGTCAGGGCGGCGACGACGCGGCGCGCGGGCCCGGCTCCGCGCGCGTCTTCATGGCCGTCTTCTGGCGCGACCTGTTCGTCACGGGCCGCGAACTTCCCTCGTTCCTCGCGCAGGTGGTTCTCCAACCGCTCTTCACCCTCTTCATCCTGGGCAAGGTTTTGGGTGATCTCGGTTACGTGGGCGCCGAGTTCGAGCAGGTACTGCTGCCGGGCGTGGTGGCTCTGGCCGCGTTCATCGGAGCCTTGCAGAACACCGCCCTTCCGCTGGTGCTGGACTTCTCCTACACCAGGGAGATCGAGGACCGGCTCCTGGCACCGCTGCGTCTGGAACTGATCGCGGTCGAGAAGATGCTCTTCGGCGCCGCGCGTGGAGTGCTGTCGGCCGTGCTGATGATCCCGATCGGCATGCTCATCCTGGACGGGGTGGACTGGCCGTTGAGCGCTGTGCCAGGGATCGCCGGAGTGATCCTGCTGGGATCTCTGGTGGGTGCGGCGATCGGAATGACCCTGGGCACCTTTGTTCCGCCGCAGCGGATCGAGATCATGTTCGCGGTGACGCTCACTCCGTTGATGTTCACCGGCGCCACGCAGTTTCCCTGGCTCGGTCTCGAAGCGATTCGGTGGTTCCAGGTAATTTGCGCGGTCAACCCGCTGACATACTTCAGCGAAGCACTGCGCGCGTTGCTGCTGGTGGACGGCAGCGTCGAGTCGCTGCCGCTGTGGATCTCCCTTCTGGCCCTGGGCGCGGCACTCATCGGCTTCGGTTTCGCCGGCGTCAAGGGCTTCATGAAACGCGCGCTCGACTGACCGGTCGAGCGGAGCGCGGTGGCTGGCGGAACCTGTGTCCCCCGGGGGCTGGTCACTCCTCGTGCACGTGTGCCGTCATGCGCGGGTCGGTCTCCTGCCGGCTCCGCGCATGACTTAGAGGCCACGCCGATAGGCACGGGCGGGGCCCATTGGCAGATGGGGCAAGCACAGGTTCCGTGATCACGGAGTTGCGACGCTCTGTGACCACCGGAGATCCTGTGTCTGCGACGCCATCATGTCGGCGAGCCCGGCCACGGTCGCGCGGTCGTTGAAGGCGCTGCCGATCAGGATCAGCGGCGCGCCCTGGCCGGTCGTGTCGACGGCGAACGTGGTGCCGTCCCTGGAAGTGATGTTCGTCCCGTCGGCCTTCGGAGCATGCGGGGTGGGAGACCGAGGCCGATTGCCGCCTGCGCGGGCGGTCGCTACGGCCGGGTGAAGGTCATGTGCGTGACGCCGCTGGGGGTTGTCACGGACTCGGCCTGGAAGCGCTTCTCGAGTCCTTCGAGTCCGTCCCACAGGCGCTCGCCACGGCCCAAAACGATCGGGACGACGGCGATGTGCAAATGATCGATGAGGTCTTCGACGAGGAACTCGCGGATCGTGGTCGGCCCGCCACCGATCCTCACGTCCAGGCCGCCTGCGGCCTCGCGCGCCTGACGGAGTGCCTCCTGCGGCGTGGCGTCGATGAAGTGGAATGTGGTGCCGCCCTCCATCTCCACCGAGGGGCGGGGGTGGTGGGTCAGGACGAACACCGGGGCGTGGAAGGGCGGGTTGGGCCCCCACCAGCCGTTCCAGTCGTCGTTCTGCCATGGCCCGCGCTGGGGGCCGAACTTGTTGCGGCCCATGATCTCCGCTCCGATGCCGACATCCCAGGTGCCGGCGATGGCGTCATCGACCCCAGTACTCCCGTCCGGCTTGCCCAGCATCTGCTGGAAGGTCCTGGTCGGGAAGAACCACTCATGGAGCCGCGTGCCGGCGTGGCCGAACGGGGCGTCGAGACTCTGCCCTTCACCAGTGGCGAATCCGTCGATAGAGATGGAGAAGTTGTGGACCCTCACGCGGGACATTGCACGGACCCCTGCCCTCGAAGCGATGTGATTGCGAACTGCAATCACTAGCCGTGGGCGAGCCTAAACTCGGTGATGGCAGAATGCAATCACTGGAGGTGGGCATGCGAGACAAACCGCGGTCCGGATGTGCGGTCAACGCGGCGGTGGAGGCGCTCGGGGACCAGTGGAGCCTCATCGTCCTGCGCGACGTAATGTTCGGCGGGCGCCGACACTTCCGCAAGCTGCTCAGCCACTCCGAGGAGGGGATCGCGTCAAACATCCTCAGCAGCCGTCTCAAGGCCCTCGTCGCCGGCGGTCTCCTCACGCAGGAGCAGGCCGAACGAGGACGTCGAGCGACCTACAGCCTCACAGAAGCGGGCATCCAGACAGTCCCCATCATGGTCGCGCTCGGCTCCTGGGGAATGCGGCACCGCCCGACCACACCCGAACTCAGCGTCCGCGCTCGCCTCTTGGAGGACGGCGGCCCGCATCTCTGGGAGGACCTCATGGACGAACTCCGCGAGGTACACCTGGGTATTCCCCGCCCGAACCCCAACCACCCCCGGGCCTCCGAACTCCTTCAGGCAGCCTACGAGCAGTCACTCACGGAGGCGCACTGACACACCCCTCCGGCCGGCCTCAAGATCGCTTGGAGTACTGGTCCTCCGCCGATACCCAATCTTTCCGCGCGGGCGGCCTGACGATGGTCTTTAGAGTCCGCGCGGACAGGCGGCAGGTCGTGCTCGGCGTCGGGGGCGTTCCTCCCAGCGGTGGGTGGTCCATGCCTGCCGGATCAGGCTACGGACGGTGATGATCGTGTCGGCGAGGTCGAAGAATGCGTCGATGACGGTGGTGCGCCGCTCGTAGCAGCGGGCGAGCCGGTGGAAAGCGTTCTGCCAGGCGTGAGTGCGTTCGACATGCCAACGCTGACTGGCCTGGATGGGCGCCTTCTCCCCCTTGTGCGCGATGCGTCCGTGCAGGCCGCGTTCGTTGAGCAGAGCGCGGGTCTTGTCCGAGTCGTAGCCGGCGTCCAGGTGCACGGTGATGTCGTCGGGCAACGGCCCCAGGTCGTCCAGACGGTCCAGGGTCGGGGCGAGCAGCGGGGAGTCGTGGCGGTTGGCACCGGCCAGGACACGGCCCAGGGGAATCCCGTACCCGTCCGTCATGCCCGAGCGTTTGAGGCCCTGTTTGCCGCGGTCGACCGGTGAGCGACCGGCCGCCTCGCCGCCTCCGAAGGCCTTGGTGATGGAGCCGTCCACGGCGATCTGATCGAGGACGAGGCCGACGATCCGGTCGTAGGACTCCAGCGCGATCTGCTGGAGCCGGGCGAACACGCCCAGTCGTATCCACTCGTCGCGACGGTTTCGGATCGTGGTGGCCGAGCAGGTCGTGTCGGCGATCGCCTGGTACGAGCAGCCGAAGCGCAGGAGCTGCAGCATCTTGTCGAAGACGATCCGGTCGCTGATGCGTGGGCGGTGGCATCCCAGCGGATGGGTCGACGCGTACGCCGATCGCTCAGGCAGCAGGGCGGCGAATTGGCTCCAGAGCGGTTCGGTCAGCCAAGATGGCAGTACAGGCACAGGTCTCCCCGGTGATCACAGAGCGTCGCAACTCCATGATCGCCAAGACCTGTGCCTGCCTTGCTGCCGGGGTGCCGCCACCGGGCCTATCTGCGCGGCTTCTTACTCGTCTTTTCCAGCACGGCCGGCTGCTTCGGGTTGTGCTGCCGGCGCACGTACCGTGTCGCGCTGCTGCTTCGCAGTCGCCGCGACCGTCCGTGGTGCTGCCGCCCCGCTCCGGGTCACCGCCGGCGGCGTGTGCCGCAGTGGGTGCTGGGAGTTCAGGGGGTTCAGGGGGTTCAGGGGGTTCAGGGGCTCTGCCGCCGGATCCCGCTCAGACCACGATCGCAGTCAGGAGCAGGCCGCGCTGCACACGCCACAGCCCGGTGAACCCGCTGAACGGCCCGGGCACGAGCAGTTCGGCGTGGAACGTTCCGGCGTCCGGGTCGATCTCGATGCGGGCGGCGTCGAAGCCGATGAAGACGCGGGCCACCGGGTACCAGGCCTTGTAGACCGACTCCTTCGCGCTGAACAACAACCGGTCCCAGTTGGGCGCGGCGGGGTGCGCCGGTAACGCGGCCAGCATCTTCAGTTCGGCATCGAGCGCCACCGCCTCGGCCACGCCATCGGGCAGCGGCGCGTCCGGCTCGGCGTCGATGCCGATGGTCAGCGCGTCGTCGCGGCGGGCCACGGCGGCTCCTCGGTAGCCGGCGCAGTGCGTGAGGCTGCCGACGATGCCATCCGGCCAGACCGGCGCACCCCGCTCCCCCGGCAGGACCGGGACGGGCGGCAGGCCGAGGCGGCCGAGCGCCCGGCGGATGCAGGCCCGTCCGGTGGCGAATTCGCGCCGGCGTCCTTCGACGGCGCGCGCCGCCGTCGCGGCCTCCTCCGGGAACAGGTAGGCGTCTGCCAGGTCCCCGAACTCTTCGGCGGTCGCGACCATGTCAGGCAGAATATCGAGCATGCGCCCCTCCCTGCCGGTCCGCCGACGCCGCGTTCGTCCCGGGCAGGACCACCGGGCGCAGCACCGGCGGCGGTGTGCCGCGGCGTTTCCATTCCCGCGGGTATCCGAGTGACACCTCCTGGAACAGCACGCCGTCCCGGGTGATGTTGCGGGGTATGTGCAAGTGTCCGTAGACGACCGTCGCGGCCCGGAACCGCAGGTGCCACGAGGCGGTGCGCTCGGTGCCGCACCACTGCGCGAACTCGGGGTATCGCAGGACGTCCATGGGGTCCCGGATGAGCGGATAGTGGTTGACCAGGACGACGGACTGCTCGGGTGCGCACGCGGCGAGGCGGCGCTCGGTGTACTCGACGCGCTGCGAGCACCACGCCTCACGGCTCGGATACGGGTCGGGGTGGAGCATCGACTCGTCGGTGCACACGACTCCGGTGGAGTACGCGTAGGCCAGCGACTCGGCCTTCGTGCGCGTTCCGGGCGCCCGGAAGGAATAGTCGTACAGCACGAACAGCGGCGCGATCAGGAGCGGGCCGCCGCGTCCGGTCCACAGGGTATATTCGTCCTCTGGTGTGAGGACGTCGAGGCGGCGACACATCTCCACCAGCTCGCGATAGCGGTGCTCGCCGCGCAGCCGGACGGGATCGTCGGGGTGCGTCCACAGTTCGTGGTTCCCGGGCGCCCAGACGACCTTGGCGAACCGCGAGCGCAGCAGCCCGAGACACCATTCGATGTCGGCAAAGAACTCCCCGACGTCACCGGCGACGATGAGCCAGTCGCCCGGGTCGGTGGGGCGGATGCGCTCGACGAGTTCGCGGTTCTCGCGATAGCCGACGTGCAGATCGCTCAGCGCATACAGGGTCGGTGGCACCATGGGTTCCTCAGCCGCTACGCGGCGCGCAGTGGCGTAGTGAGCGCCGGGTCCTGGTCGAGGATTGCGCGGTACCGGCGCTGGACCTGCAGGCCGGGCTGCAGGCCGAGGTCGTCGCGGAGGCGTTGGCGCAGCCGGTGGAACACCTCAATCGCGTCAGCCTGCCGGTCGGCCCGGTAGAGCGCGAGCATGAGCAGGTCGTGCAGCCCCTCGCGCAGCGGATGCTGGGCGGCCAGGCTCTCCAGTTCGGAGGCGACCGCGCGCTCGTCGCCGAGGGCCAGCCGCGCGGCCATGAGGTTCTCGTGCGCGGCGACGCGGCTGTCGTTGAGCCACAGCGCCGCGGACCGGCAGCGCGCGCCCGGACCGGCGTCGAGCAGGGCCGGCCCCCGCCAAAGGCGCAGCGCCTGTTCGAGGTGCTCGACTGCGGCCTGCGGGTGGTCGGCGACGCGCTGGGCGCCGCTGGAAGCGAGGCGGTGGAAGCGTTCTGCGTCGATCGCGTCGGGGCTCAAGTCCAGCAGGTAGCCTTGGCTCACCGTCTGCAGCGCGTCCGGACGGCCGGCGCCCTCCAGCAGTCGGCGCAGCCGGGCGATGTGGGCCTGCAGGGTGTTCTTGGTCGTGCGGGGCGGGCAGTCGTCCCACAGTTCGTCGGCCAGATCCTGGCAGGACACGACGGAGCCGGCGTTGAGGGCGAGCAGTGCGAGGATGGCGCGCACCTTGGTGCCACCCACCGGGAGACGACTCTTCCCGATCACCGTCAGCGGGCCGAGAATTGTTATTTCCATCAGGACTCTCCGCCTGGCCATCGTTGTCAGTGGTATGCCGACGAATGATCGACGAAGCCCATGCTTGCCGGAACCGTACAGCATCGTCAAGCAGCCATTGCCCCGTATATCCACCAGCCGACCCCACTGCTTCCCGCCCCCGGTCTAGGGGTTACCCCGGGATCGCCCATCGCTTTCCGCGGGCCGCTAGGGGTTTCAGACCATTGTGCCGACGGAAGCCGTCGGGTTAACGTGGCCGCTCATGCCGGGACGACGCCAGCCGAATGTTCGAGAAATGACCGGTATGATCGAGACCATCGGATTACATAAGTCCTGCAAAGGCAAATACTGCGGACAGACTTATACCGTCTAAGCCGTATGCAGCGTCGAAATGTCCGTCGACAAAGGCGAGATCTTCGGCTTCCTCGGTCCCGACCTCGTCGTTTCACCGAGTCGGCCGGTTGATCTTGTGCCTGTGATGCCGTGTTGATCCCTGTCCGGGGCAGTGCCGGTCAGGGGTGCGCGTCGGCTGGCGTGCCGGATCGCGCCGGGTCCCACGGGCCCGGTGACCGCGGGTGTCCTCCTCTCGGTGCCCGGCGGGGCGGTTCGTGCCGTTCAGGTGGGGTGGGGCAGAGCGAGGATGCGGGTGAGGGCCCGCACGATCGCGGCTGTCCGGAGTCCGGTTTCGAAGAGTTTCAGGCGGCGTTTGCGCCGGCCGCGCACCAGGCGGGCGGGGACGTGGAGGATGCGGTAGCGCAGTGTCCTGGGGGTGGCCTTGGCCTCCTCGCCGTCCAGCGCGAGAAGTTGGAGCCAGGCGCGAAGGTCGTGGCCGTCAGTCAGGCGGCATTGACATTCGTCTCGTGGGAGGGCAGCAGGCCCATCCCGGACGCCTTGCTGTCGCGGCTCGACGCGGGCGTGCTTGCGGTGCCGGGCGTCGAGGTGGGCGATCTGACCGCGGCGACTGTTGGTGGCGAAGGTCCGGTAGCGGACCTGTTGCTTGATCTCGTAGTCGGAGGCGTCCTTGAGGCAGCGGGGGGGCGCAGCGGCTCCTCCGGGCGATCACCCGATGGCTCTTCGGCCAGCCGGTGATGTCGGCGAGCAGGCCGGTGATGTCGGCGACGAACGCGTCCTCACGGACGTGGCCGCCCTCGCCGGTGGTCGGCTGTCACAGCTTCTTGCGGTCCACGATCTCAATGGTGGCCTGCTCGCGCTCGGTGAGGTACCAGCCGACGGAGTACTCCCAGCGGAACGTGGGGCTGGCCCTCCGCCCGCGCTCCAGTCCAGCAGGTGGTGGGAGAATCCGGCCCGGTCCATCCGGAACAGGATCTTCTGCCGCCGCCACCAGGGTAGTTGGGCAACGCCCCTGGTGAGGATGTCGATGCGCTGTTCGCCGATGAGCTGGGCAGCAACGTGATCTGGCAGAGCATCCTCGTCGTCGGCGCTCTGGCGATCCTCTCGATGCCGTGGGCCGCACGGGCCTTCGCGCGGAGTCTGCGGTAGTCGGCTCCGCGCACTTCCTCAGCGACATCCCGCTTCCTACAGCGGGATGTTGCTGTGTTTGCGGGGCGGCAGTGTCACACGCTTGTTACGCAACGCCCTGAGTGCGCGCATCACGGTCAGCCGGGTCTCCGACGGCAGGATGACGTCATCAAGGCTGCCGCGTTCGGCCGCCATGTAGGGGGTCAGCACCGTCTCCTCGTACTGCTCGATCAGCTCCTCGCGCAGTTCGCCGGGATCGTCGGCGGCGCCGAGTTCGCGGTGGCACAGCATGTCGACAGCGCTGGCGGCACCCATCACGCCGATCCATGCGGTGGGCCAGGCGAAGCACATGTCGGCGCCGAGCTCCTTGGAGCCCATCACCGCGTACCCGCCGCCGAACGCCTTCCGGACGATGACGGTCACCTTCGGCACCGTCGCCTCGATGTAGGCGAAGCCGAGCTTGGCGCCGCGCCGGATGATGCCCTGATGCTCCTGGGCGGTGCCGGGCAGGAAGCCGGGGACGTCCACAAACGTCACGATGGGGATGTTGAACGTGTCGCAGAACCGTATGAACCGCGCCCCCTTCTCGGCCGCCGCGATGTCGAGAGCTCCGGCCAGTTGCCGCGGCTGGTTGGCCACGACGCCGACGGTGTGCCCCTCGATCTGGCCGAAGCCGCAGATGATGTTCGGCGCGAAATCCGGGTGCACCTCCAGTAGTTCGCCATCGTCGACCACGCGCGCGATCACCTCGACCATGTCGAACGTCTCGCGCTGCGCATCGGGCAGGATCGAGTCGAGCTCGAGGTCGTCGGGGGTGACGTCCAGGACCGCCGTGTTCTGGTACGCCGGCGCCTCGCCCAGGTTGTTGGACGGCAGGAACGACAGCAGGTCCCGTACGTAGTCGAGCGCCTCAGCCTCGCTGTCCGCCATGTAGTGCGCGTTGCCGGCGACCGTGGCGTGCACCTGCGCGCCTCCGAGGTCCTCCATGCGGACCGTCTCGCCCGTGACCGTCCGGATGACGTCCGGGCCGGTGACGAACATGTGCGAGGTCCGGGCGACCATCACAACGAAGTCGGTGCAGGCCGGCACGTAGACGGCGCCGCCCGCGCAGGGTCCCATGATCAGCGAGATCTGTGGGATGACGCCGGACGCGGTGACCACCTTGTTGGCTACGCGGCCGTATGCGGCCAGCGACAGCACGCCCTCGGCGACGCGCGCGCCGCTGGAGTCGTTGATCGCGATGACCGGGCAACCTGTCTGCAGGGCGAGGTCGAGCAGTTTGCCGACCTTCTCGCCGAAGACCTCGCCGACGCTGCCGCCCAGGGTCAGGGCGTCCTGGGCGTAGACGCACACCCGGCGGCCGTCCACGGTGCCGTAGCCGGTGATGACGCCGTCGCCGCTCGGCCGCGCCGTGTCGGCGGCGAAGCCGGTCGAGCGGTGGCGGGCGAGCAGGCCGGTCTCCACGAACGAGTCCGGGTCGAGCAGGTACTCCAGGCGGTCCCGGGCCGTCATCCGTCCGAACCGGGCGAGGCGGCGGACCGTGCGGTCGGGGACGTGCAGGGCCGCCTCGCGCCTGGCCCGCAGGTCGGCGATCTTGTCGGCGGTGGTGCCGGGCGCCTTCGGGGGCACCGGTCTCTCGTTCCCGTTCCCCGTCCGCTGGACGGGGAAGCGCCGTTGCACGGCTACGTGCGCTTCGAGGTAACCGGGTTCGTCCATAGTCGTCTCCTCGCTCACACAATCATGCTCGCGCACTCCGCTGCCCATGCTCTGACCAGCTGCTGACAGGCTGCTGAAGGAGTGCTGAAAGCGGCTGCGCGTCAGAGATCCTTCAGCCGACTTTCAGCGCCTGCTGGCATCCTTGGCGCATGACGCGTGCCGCGGTCATCAGTGGCCTGGGGGGCTGGCTGCCTCCTCGGGTGGTGACGAACGACGACCTGCCAGCCGAACTCGACACCTCCGACCACTGGGTCCGCACCCGTACCGGCATCGCGCGCCGCCACTTCGCTGAACCCGGCTCCGCGACCTCCGACCTCGCCGTCGAGGCTGGAGCGCGAGCCCTGGTCTCCTCGGGCGAGCCGCACATGGACGCCGTGGTCCTGGCCACGACCACGCCCGACCGGATCTGCCCGGCCACCGCCCCCGAAGTCGCGACGCGGCTGGGCCTGGCCGGCGCCGCCGCCTTCGACCTCAACGCCGCGTGCACCGGGTTCGTGTACGGGCTCGCCTGCGCAGCTGGACTGATCACCACAGGCGTCGCCGACCGGGTGCTGCTCATCGGCGCCGAGACGTACTCCAGCATCGTCGATCCCCTTGACCGCGGGACGGCTCCCATCTTCGGCGACGGGGCCGGCGCGGTGGTCCTGCGGGCTGGCGCCCCCGACGAGCCGGGCGCGATCGGCCACATCGATCTGGGCAGCGACGGCGCCGACGCCGAACTCATCGAGGTCAACGGCGGTGGTTCCCGGCAGCGGCTGTCCGACGGGCCGGAGCGGGACGGCGAGCGGTATCTGACGATGGCCGGCCGCGAGGTGTTCAAGCACGCCGTCATGCGGATGACCGCCTCGTGCCAGACCGTGCTGGAGCGCGCCGGCCGGGGCGTCGCCGATGTCGACCGGCTGGTGGCCCATCAAGCCAATATCCGCATCGTCCACCAGCTCGCCGACCAGTTGGGCATCGACCGTGGCCGCGTCGTGACCAACATCGACCGCGTCGGTAACACCGCGGCCGCCTCCATCCCGCTGGCGCTGCTCCACGGCGTCGCCGACGGCACCGTGCGGCCCGGCCAGCAGACCCTGCTCACCGCGTGCGGCGCGGGCTTCACCTGGGGTTCGGCGCTGCTGACCTGGCCCGATCTCGTGCTCTGCGACTAGCCGAGCGATGGTTACCGATTGCTGATGAGGAGCACTCTGATGAAGAACACGTACGACCGGCTCACCGACATACTGGTCAACCAGTTCGAGGTGCAGCCCGAGGAGGTCCGCCCGGACATCACCTTCGAGGAGCTCGAACTGGACTCGCTGTTCCTGGTGGAACTCGGCCTGGTCATCAAGCGGGACCTCGACGTGGAGATCGGCGAGGACGACGCGACCCCGCGCAGCACGGTCGCCGACGTCGTGAAGCTGATCGACGCCCAGCTCAACCCGGCGTCATGACCACCGGTGTCGTCGTCACGGGTTTGGGGCTGGTGACCGCCGCTGGCGTCGGCACCGAAGCGACCTGGCGCGCGGTGTGCGCCGGGGTGCCGACCGCTGCCACCGACCCGGCGCTGGCCGGGTTGCCGGTCGACTTCTCGTGTCGGGTCCCCGATTTCGACGCCCGGGCACTGCTCGGCCGTCGCACGACCATGCAGTACGACCGGTTCGTGCAGCTGGGGCTCATCGCCGCGCAGGAGGCCGTCGCGGACGCCGGACTGGATCCGGCCACGTGGGACGGCGCCCGGGTCGGCGTCGTCGTCGGCTGCGGCGTGGGCGGTGCGGGCACGTGGGAGACGCAGTACCGGAAGTTCGACAACGACGGGCCCGAGACGGTGTCGTCGATGCTGATGCCGATGCTGATCCCGAACATGGTCGCCGGGCACCTGGGTATCCGCTTCCGGGCGACCGGCCCGAACCTCGTGACCGCCACGGCGTGCGCTTCCGGGGCCACCGCCATCGGCGTGGCCCGCGACATGCTGCGCCAGGGCGTCTGCGACATCGTCCTGACGGGCGGCACCGACGCCGCGGTGGTACCTCTCATCGTCACCGGCTTCAGCCAGATGCGCGCACTGTCGACCCGTACGGAATCACCGGCGGCGGCGTCACGCCCGTTCGACGCCGGCCGCGACGGATTCGTCATAGGGGAGGGCAGCGGCATCCTGGTCCTCGAACGCGCCGACCACGCCGAGGCCCGCGGCGCCCGCGTCCGGGCCCGGCTCGTCGGTTACGGTGCCTCCGCCGACGCGTACCACGCGACTGCCCCCGACCCCACCGGCACCAGTGTGGAGCGAGCCATCCGCGCCGCACTCGCCGAGGCCGGCGCCGCTCCGTCCGACGTGGACCACGTCAACGCGCATGGCACGTCGACGCCGCTGAACGACCTGGCCGAGGCCAGGGTCCTGGCCCGCTGCCTCGGTACCGGCCCCGCGGTCACGTCGGCCAAGGGCACCCTCGGGCACACGCTCGGCGCGGCCGGGGCGATCGAGGCGGCGCTGACGGTGCTGACGCTCGAGAACGGGCTGATCCCGCCGACGGCGAACCTCGAAAGCCAGGACCCGGAGATCGAGGTCGACGTGGTGGCCAAGGAGGCCCGGCGCTGCCGGGTCGACCTGGCGCTCACGAACTCCTTCGGGTTCGGCGGGCAGAACGTCGTACTCGCCTTCGCAGCAGGCTGAGCACGCCGGCCGGTCCCGAGCGAGCGGGTCCACCCTTCTTCTTTCATCAGGGGTGCGGTACGGGTTTCGGGTACCGCACCCCGCTGCTTGGCGCCCCCGTGCAGTAGGGGTTCAGCAGCGTGCGCGGGCCGGGACACGGTTCTCCCTTCGATCGCGGTCACCAGATCCATTCCTTCCGCCGGACACCGGTCATCTCTCTGTCGGAGACGGACAGGCGGTGTCCGATCGCGCACACCGTAGAAGGGGGCCCGCGTTCGTGTCGCGCCCCTCGGTTGCTCCCACCGCCGAAAAAGATGCCGCGATCTGCATCGCAGCCGGGTGGGCCGGCCCAGAGAGCACGCCGTGAACTGCACGAAGTTCACGCCGAATTGCACACGATGCAGGCGGCAATGCCCTGGTAGGTCGAACCCGGCGACGGATGGGACGACTCCGTCACCAGCCGCTGGTATCCCACGGCCAAATCCCCGGCCGAGGGCTGGAGCAGCGAGGAGACCAAGGCGTATGCCCTGGTCACCCGCCCTGCCATGGTCGAATCCGCCCGGGCCGCACAGACCCACATCGTGAGGAACACCGGCCCGGATCACGACGCTCCCACCACTTCGGCCACGGCCTGGTCCTCGGTGAGAGGGCGGACCGCGAGCGCGGCGCACCGCTCGTTCCACGCCCGCACCGGCTCTCGCGGCACGGCCGTGGCCCGGGCCCGGTAAAGATCGCCGAGGAACTCACCCAGCAGCTCCTCCGCCACCCGCGTCCGGGCCTTGTCTGCGGCCGTCTCGGCCCGCTTGCGGTTTTTTTCAGTGGGAGACATCCCGCGCATAGCCATCCGCTTCACGTACGCGGCCTCGGCAGGCTTCGAGTCCCGCAGCCGTTCCAACGCCCGCCGGCGGCGTGCCTCCAGCACCAGCTTGGCCATCTGCCGCTCAGCGTACGCCCGCGACGTCGGGTGGTCGAACCCTTCCGGTACCTGGGACCCGTGCACGTACGCCCAAGTGTCCCGCGCCACCGTCTCGGTCAGCTCTGCCAGGCCCTGAGGATCGTCGACGTCGGCTCGCAACGCCACCGTGATGTCCACCGCCTGGTCCACCACGGCCGCAGTTTCCCGCCGCAACGTGCACGTCATGCACAGCCCAGCGGCGTCGGACAGGCCGCAGTCCGCGCACGGCTGTGCCGCCCGCTCCGCCTTGGCCACCGTGATCTGCGCCTTCTGCTCGTCGACCGCAGCACGGTAGGCGATCTGCTGCCTGGCCGTCTGCTCGCGCCGCACGAGATCCATCGCGGCCTGGTACTCGACCGTTGCCCGCAGTTCGCCCTCGTAGGCGGCCCGCCACTCCCCCGGCGGAAGGTGCGGATGCTCAGCGACAACACGGGCCGCCACCACGGTGTGCAGAGCACGCCGATCGCCGATCCGGCAGGTGCAGCTCTCACTGCCGCCGGTGTCGGTCCGGAACCCGTCGTCGCACAACGTCGACCAGCACGCGGCCTGCTGCGGCAGTCCGCGTTTGAGCAGCCGGCCGGCCAAGTTCTGAACCGGGCGGGTCCCTTGCCGGTCCAGGCGGCGATTGATCCGTTCCGCCAGTCGCCGGTCTGCGTGCTCGTCGCCGACAAGACCGCGAAGCCGCACCAGCTCCAGGCGCACTGCCGTAGCCAGCCACTCACCGGTGGACTCGCGGCCAAGCCCTGCCCACAGCCAGGAAACCGGAGCGAGGGCGACCTTGAGGTCGTCCGGCACCGCAACCGGCCGCTTCGACGGCCGCCTTACCGCCGGACGGGTATAGGCCAGTCGGACCAACCAAAAACCACTAGGCCAAAGGGCCTAAAAACACCAATCATGATAGACGCGGACCCGGCTCTCACCGCGTGCGGTGTGACGGCTGACGGGCCCGGGCTCACGGCCGCTGCTCGACCACCTTCGCGTGCTGGAGCGTTCCGACCAGCTGGATACGGAGGCGGGGGTCGGCGACGACATCCTTCGAGGCACGCTTCACCTGGGAGAACGTCAGGTTGAGCTGGTCGGTGTCGATCGCGATGTCGGGCGCGCCGACGATGACGATCCTGCCGTGCTTTATGTCCACGTCGATGCGCAGCGTTCTCGACGTGATCACCGCATCGGTGAAGTCGAGGGTGACCCGGCACATCTGCGTCTTCACCGTGATGTGCTGCGGAACCGTCCACTGGCCGGCCCGTGACCAGTTGCCGCTGCGCTGTTCCACGACGAGGTCCTCCGCCGTCAGGGCTTCGGCCGGCAGGTCCGCGACCAGCGCGGCCAGCTCGCCCTGCGTCTGCGCCGTCAGCGCGCGTTCCACGCGGTCCTCGAGCTCCTCGGAGGTGAGCCGGCCGTCTCCGGCGGCGATCCGCAGAACCTCCACGACGCGGTCACGGTCACCGTGCGACGCCCGCAGCTCGGGCACGTCAGTCGACATGTCAAACATCCTTTCACAGACGGTACTTGTGGTGTCGGGTCTCTGGTGCCCGCCACGGACGGATCGAATCCGTGGCGGGCGCCTTCGCTTCCGCCCCGACGGCGCTCCCGGCGTTCAGGGGCCTGAGTACGCCGGTCCTTCCCCTCCGGTCCCTCTCCTCAGGTCCTTCAACTCCGGTTCTGCTCCTTCGGTTCCGCTACTCCGGATCCGCTACTCCGCTCCTTCGTCGAGCTCCTTCTGGATGAGAGCGATGAGTTCGTCGTCACCGGCCGCGTCGAGCCGCTCGGCCAGCGACTCGTCCGCGGCGGTCGGCTCGCCCGCCGTCCACTTCTCCAGGAATGCCTGCAGCCGAACCGCCACCCGGGCCCGGACCAGCCCGTCCGTCCGACCGGCGGCGAAGGCCGCGTCCAGCTCGTCCAGGGCGCTGATCATGGGCTCGGCCACGTCGGCCACGCTCCCGCCCAGCTCGTCGAGGAGGTGCCGCACCAGTGCGGACGGCGTCGGATGGTCGAACACGACCGTCGAGGCGAGCTGCAGCCCGCTGTCCTTCGCCAGCACATTGCGGAACTCGACCGCGGTCAGCGAGTCGAACCCGAGGTCCCGGAACGGCCGCCTGTCGATGTCCTCCTCCGACTTGTAACCGAGCACGGCGCCGATACCGCGGCGGATCATCTCCGACAGCTCCGCCTCCTGCTCCTGAGGACTCAGCGGAGCCAGTCGTGCGCGCAGATCGGCAGCGCTCGCCCCGCCCTCCTCCTGTGGCACGGTCAGGGCCCCGGCCGTTCCCGCGAACTCGTGGAGCAGTGGGCTGGGTCGCAGGAGGGTGAAGGCTTCGGCGAAGCGTGTCCAGTCGACGTCGGCGACGGTGAGGCTGCTGTCGCCGTTGTCGACCGCCTGGGCCAGGGCGCGGATCGCCAGGTCCGGTTCCATCGGGGTCAGCCCGCGCCGGCGCAGTCCCTGCTCCGCCTCGCCCTGGGCCGCCATGCCCGTTCCGGCCCAGGGGCCCCAGGCGATGGACGTACCAGGGAGTCCGCGGTCGTGGCGGTGCTGGACCCAGGCGTCGAGGAAGGCGTTGCCCGCCGCGTACGCACTCTGACTGCCACTGCCCCAGGTCGCGGCGATCGACGAGAACACCACGAACAGACCGATCGGCATCCCGGCGGTGAGTTCGTCGAGGTAACGGGTCCCGTCGACCTTCGCGCGGAGCACCGTCGCGAAGGTCTCGGGGGTGGCTTCCTCGATCCGCTGCGGGAGGTCGAGACCGGCCGCGTGCACGATGCCGGTGAGCGGCCACTGCTCCGGAACACCGGCGATCACCGCCGCCAGGGCGTCCCGGTCGGCCACATCGCAGGCCGCGACCGTGACCTGCGCCCCCAGCCCGGACAACTCCTCGACCAGACCCTCCGGCGCGACGCCGCCACGGCTGGTCAGCACCAGATGCGGCACACCCCGGCCCGCCAGCCAGCGCGCCACCTCCGCACCCAGCGCACCGGTGCCGCCCGTGACCAGCACGCTGCCCGACGGGTCCGGGTCCCACGGCGTGGCCGGCACACCGCCAGGCAGCGCACGCTCCAGCCGACGCCCGAACACCCCGGTCCCACGGACCGCGACCTGATCCTCACCCGCACCGGCCGCATCGGCGGCCAGGACATCCGCGAGAAGCTCACCGGCCCGCGCGTCCAGCTCGGCCGGCAGGTCGACGAGACCGCCCCAGCGCTGCGGCAGCTCCAGGGCAGCGACCCGGCCCATACCCCACACCGCCGCCAGATCCGGATCGCCGAGCCCGTCGGAACCGTCCACGGACACCGCACCTCGTGTCAGCACCCACAGCGGTGCGTGCACCCCGGCCAGTGACTGCACCACGGCCAGCGTCTCCGCCCACCCGGACGCGGACAGGACAACACCCGCCAGGCCAGGCAGTCCCGGCACCTCCTCGGCGGGCAGGCCGACCACGGTCGCGCCCGCGGCCTCCAACGCGGCGGACACCTCCGGATCCTCGGTCCCCACGACCGCCCAGATACCGGACAGCACCGCCGTCTCGGGCAGGCCGTCCAGCGGCTGCCAGGTGACGCGGTAACGCCACAAGTCCAGCGTCGAGCGTTCCCGGTGGCGCCGCCTCCACTCCGACAGCGCCGGGAGTGCCGACTCCAGACCGGCGAGTTCCGTCAGGTCCTCACGTTCCACCGCGTCCCAGAACGCCGCATCGATCAGGTCGCCACCGCCCGCGGCAGCCGTGGCCGAAGGCTCCGGCCAGTAGCGCTCACGCTGGAACGCGTAGGTGGGCAGATCGACCGTCCGACCGCCCCAACCGGCGTACACCGCCGTCCAGTCGACCTCGGCTCCGGACACCCAGAATCGACCGGCCGCCGTGAGCACGGTGTCGGTCTCCTCGCGGTCCTTGCGCAGGAGGGAGACGAACTCGGCGTCGGTGACGGTGTCCTGGGCCATGCCCGACAGGACGCCGTCCGGGCCGAGTTCGAGGTAGCGGGTCACGCCCATCGCTGCGAGTGCTTTGACACCGTCGGCGAAGCGGACCGTGCCGCGGACCTGGTTCAGCCAGTACGCGGGCTGCTGCATGGCGCCAGGTTCGGCGACGGCTCCGGTGAGGTTCGAAACGAGGGGAATCCGGGCCGGGTGGAACGTGAGGCCGGCCAGGACGGTCGCGAACTCGTCCAGCATCGGTTCCATCAGCGTGGAGTGGAACGCGTGCGACACAATCAGAACGGTGAACCGGCTTCCCTGCTCGGCGCATTGGGCGGCGTACCGCTCGATGGCCTCGACCGTGCCGGACAGGACGACGGAGTTCGGGCCGTTGACGGCGGCGATGTCCAGGCCGGAGTCGGCGACCTCCGCCTCGGACGCCTGCACGGCGAGCATGCCGCCGCCCGCGGGCAGCGCCTGCATCAGCCGGCCCCGCTCGGCCACCAGCACGCACGCGTCGTCCAGGTCGAGGATCCCGGCCACATGTGCGGCGACGATCTCGCCCAGGGAGTGACCGAGCAGCACATCGGGTGTCACGCCCCAGGACTCGACCAGTCGGAAGAGGGCGACTTCGAGGGCGAAGAGACCGGCCTGCGCCCACACGGTGTGGTCCAGGTCGACGCCATCGGTCAGGACGTCGCGCAGCGGACGCTCCAGCCGGACATCAAGCCGCGCGCACACGGCGTCGAAGGCTTCCGCGAACACCGGGAACGCCTTGTGGAGTTCCAGCCCCATGCCCGCACGCTGTGAACCCTGGCCGGTGAAGAGAAACCCGGTCCTGCCTTCGCCGGCGAAGCCGGTGGCGAGCGTCGTGTCCCCGGACAGCACCGCGCGGTGCTCAAGACCGGCTCGTGTGGTCGCGAGCGACCAGGCCACATCGACGGCGTCCAGCTCCGGCCGTTCCGCGGCGAACGACGTCAGCCGATCGACCTGCGCCCGCAGCGCGGCACCGGACTTCGCCGACACCAGCCACGGCACCAGCCCAGGCGCCTGCCGCGGCACGGCAACCGGAACCGGCTCGGGCTCCGGAGCCTGCTCCAGGATGACGTGCGCATTGGTACCGCTGATGCCGAACGAGGACACCGCCGCGCGGCGCGGACGATCCGACTCGGGCCAGGCACGGGATTCCGTCAGCAGTTCCACCGCACCCGCCGACCAGTCCACCTGCGGCGACGGCTCGTCGACGTGCAGCGTCGCCGGCATCAGACCGTGCCGCAGCGCCATCACCATCTTGATCACACCCGCCGCGCCCGCGGCGGCCTGCGTGTGACCGATGTTCGACTTCACCGAGCCCAGCCACAGCGGCTCGCCGGCCTCGCCCCGCTCCTGACCGTAGGTCGCCAGGAGTGCCTGCGCCTCGATCGGGTCCCCGAGGCGCGTACCCGTGCCGTGCGCCTCGACCACGTCGACGTCAGCGGTCGTGAGGTCGGCGTTGGCCAGGGCCTGGCGGATCACCCGCTGCTGCGACGGACCGTTCGGCGCCGTCAGACCGTTCGACGCACCGTCCTGGTTCACCGCGCTGCCGCGCACCACCGCGAGGATCTTGTGCCCGTTGCGCTCGGCGTCCGACAGCCGCTCCACCAGCAGCAGGCCGACGCCCTCACCCCAGCCCGTGCCGTCGGCCGCTCCCGCGAACGCCTTGCACCGGCCGTCCGACGCCAGACCGTCCTGCCGGTCGAACTCCACGAACGCGCCCGGGGTGACCATGACCGTCACACCACCGGCCAGGGCGAGTTCGCACTCACCGGCCCGCAGTGCCTGCCCTGCCCAGTGCAGCGCGACCAGCGACGACGAACACGCCGTGTCCACCGTCACGGCCGGACCCTCCAGCCCGAAGGCGTACGAGACCCGGCCCGACAGCACCGCCGCCGCGTTCCCCACGGCAGCGTGCCCGTCACCGGTGTCCTGCGACGCCGCGAGGACCTGCCCGTAGTCCTGGCCGTTGGTGCCGGCGAAGACACCCACACTGCGGCCGCGCTGCGACCGCGGGTCCATCCCCGCCGACTCGAACGCCTCCCAGGCCGCCTCCAGCAGCAGCCGCTGCTGCGGGTCCATCGCCAGCGCCTCACGCGGCGAGATCCCGAACAGGTTCGCATCGAACTCGCCGGCATCATGGACGAATCCGCCCACGCCGCCCGCGACGCCGGATACCTCCGCCGGCCATCCCCGGTCGACCGGGAAGACGGACAGCCCGTCCACCCCGTCGGAGACCAGGTCCCACAACTGCTGGGGCGATCCCACTCCGCCCGGGAAGCGACACGCCATCCCGACGATCGCCAGCGGCTCGTCGGTTCCCGCCGACGGTGCCGGCGCACCGGACGCGACCGCCGCTCCCGTACCGGTCAGCTCCGCGCGGAGGTGGTCGGCGAGGGTGTCAGGTGTCGGGTGGTCGAACACGAGGGTGGTCGGCAACGACAACTCCGTCGCCGCGGACAGCAGATTGCGCAGCTCGACCGCCATCAGCGAGTCGAAGCCCAGCTCCCGGAACGCCCGGCCGGGCTCCACCGCCTGCACCCCGGCATGTCCGAGCACGGCGGCGGCCTGCCCCCGGACCAGGTCGAGGAGGACCTGGCGGCGCCTGCCGTCCGGCAGGCCCTCCAGCTGTTCCCGCAGGCTCGGCCCACGCGAGCCGGCCGGCAGAGCCGCCGCGACCGCGGCCGCTTCCGGAAGGTCCGCCAGCAGACGGCTGGGGCGTGCCGATGTGAACACCGGAACGAACCGCTCCCAGTCGATGTCCACAACCGTCACATCCGCGTCACCGGACCGGATCGCCTCGCCGAAGACGCGCAGTGCGAGCTCCGCGTCCAGCGGGCGGACCCCGCCACGCCGCAGCCGCTCCACGACCACACCGTCAGCCGCCATGCCCTCCTCGGCCCACGGACCCCACGCCACCGACGCCGCCGGCAGACCACGACCGCGACGCCACTCCACCCACGCGTCCACACACGCGTTCGCAGCCGCGTAGTTGCCCTGACCCGCGCTGCCCACCGAGCCCGCGAGCGAGGAGAACACCACCAGCCATTCGACGGGCAGCTCCGCCGTCACCGCGTCCAGGTTGACCAGACCGTCCACCTTCGGCGCCATCACCGACGCCAGACGCTCCAGCGACAGGCCCTCCAGCAACCCGTCGTCCAGAACACCCGCCGCGTGGACCACGCCCGTCAGCGGCACATCGTCCGGCACGCCCGCGACGACCGCCGCCAGAGCCTCCCGGTCGGCCACATCGCACGCAGCCACCGTCACCCGCGCGCCCAGCCCCGCGAGCTCGTCGACCAGACCCTCCGGCGCGACACCGCCGCGGCTGGTCAGCAGCAGATGCGGCACACCCCGGCCCGCCAGCCACCGCGCGACCTCGGCACCCAGCGCACCGGTGCCGCCCGTGACCAGCACCGTCCCCGACGGGTCCGGGCTCCACGACGTGTCTTCCGGCGCAGCAGGCACCGCACGCACCAGACGACGCCCGAACACCCCCGACCCGCGGACCGCGACCTGGTCCTCACCGCCGGCGGCGGTACCGGCGGCCAGGATGCCCGCGAGGCGGGCGCCCGCCCGCGCATCCAGCTCGGCCGGCAGGTCGATCAGGCCGCCCCAGCGGCCCGGGATCTCCAGCGCCGCGACCCGGCCCAGACCCCATACCGCCGCCAGACCCGGATCGCCCAACCGGTCCGAACCACCCACCGACACCGCACCCCGGGTCAGCACCCACAACGGCGCGTCCACCCCGGCCAACCCTTGCACGACGGACAGCATCTCCGCCACACCCGAGGCGACCAGGACCACACCCGCCAGGCCCGGCAGACCCAAGACCTCCTCCACCGGAACACCCACCACCGACGCGCCCGCCGCCGACAGGGCCGCGGACACCTCCGGGTCCTCGGTGCCGACAACCGCCCACACCCCGGACAGCGCCTGCGACGACGACGGCAGACCGTCCAGCGGACGCCATGTCACCCGGTAACGCCACGAGTCGACCGTGGAACGCTCCTGATGACGCCGACGCCACGCGGACAGCGCCGGCAACGCCGACTCCAGGCCGGCGAGTTCTGCCAGGTCCTCCCGTTCCACCGCGTCCCAGAAGGCGGCATCGACCAGGTCACCACCGCCGCCCGCAGCGGCCGCCGGCGAAGATTCCGGCCAGTAGCGCTCACGCTGGAACGCGTAGGTCGGCAGGTCGACCGTCCGGCCGCCCCACACGGCGAACAGCGCCGTCCAGTCGATGGGCGTACCGGAGGTCCACAGGCGGCTGACGGCGGTGAGTGCGGTGTCGGTCTCCTCGCGGTCCTTGCGCAGGACGGAGACGAACTCGGCACCGGTGACCGCGTCCTGGGCCATGCCCGACAGCACACCGTCCGGGCCGAGTTCCAGGCAGCGGGTCACGCCCATCGCGTCAAGCGTCGCGACACCGTCCGCGAAGCGGACCGCCTGCCGCACCTGACGCAGCCAGTATCCGGGTTCCTGCATCAACCCGGGGCCGGCCACGTCGCCGGTCAGGTTCGAGACGACCGGGATCCGGGCCGGGTGGAACGTCAGCCCGTCCAGCACCGCCGCGAACGCGTCCAGCATCGGTTCCATCAGAGCGGAGTGGAACGCGTGCGAGACGGAGAGGACGGTGAACCGCAGGCCGTGCTCGGCGCATGCGGCGGCGTAGCGCTCGACCGCGTCCAGATCACCCGACAGCACCACGGAGTTCGGACCGTTCACCGCCGCGATGTCCAGGCCCGAGTCGGCGACGTCGGCTTCGGTCGCCTGGACGGCGAGCATGCCGCCGCCCTCGGGCAGCGCCTGCATCAACAGGCCGCGCTCGGCGACCAGGGTGCAGGCGTCGTCGAGGTCGAGGACGCCGGCCACATGCGCGGCGCTGATCTCACCGAGGGAGTGGCCGAGCAGCACATCCGGGGTCACACCCCACGATTCGACCAGTCGGAACAGGGCGACTTCGAGGGCGAACAGGCCGGCCTGCGCCCACGCCGTCCGGTCCAGGTCGGCGCCGTCGGTCAGAACTTCCCGCAGCGGACGCTCCAGTCGAGCGTCCAGCCGGGCGCACACCGCGTCGAACGCCTCGGCAAACACCGGGAACCGCTCATACAGCCCCAGGCCCATACCGGCACGCTGCGAACCCTGCCCGGTGAACAGGAACGCCGTCCGACCCTCGCGGGCGGTACCCGTGGCGATTGTCGTGTCCGCGGACAGAACCGCACGGTGCTCCAGAGCGGCGCGCGTCGTCGCGAGCGACCAGCCGATGTCCACCGGGGACAGCTCCGGGCGGCCGGTGACGAACGACCTCAGGCGTTCGATCTGGACCTGAAGCCCGGACTCCGAGTTCGCCGAGATCATCCACGGCACCGGGCCCGGCACCTGCAGCGTCGCGGCAACCGGAACAGCGTCCGGCTCGGGAGCCTGTTCGAGGATGACGTGCGCGTTGGTGCCGCTGATACCGAAGGACGAGACGCCCGCGCGGCGCGGACGGTCCGACTCGGGCCAGGAACGCGCCTCCGTCAGCAGTTCCACCGCGCCCGCCGACCAGTCCACCTGCGGCGACGGCTCATCCACGTGCAGCGTCGCCGGCAGGACGCCGTGCCGCATCGCCATGACCATCTTGATCAGGCCCGCGACACCCGCGGCCGCCTGCGTGTGGCCGATGTTCGACTTCACCGACCCCAGCCACAGCGGACCGGACTCGTCACGGTCCTGGCCGTACGTGGCCAGCAGCGCCTGTGCCTCGATCGGGTCCCCGAGGCGGGTGCCCGTGCCGTGCGCCTCCACCACATCGACATCCGCGCCGGTCAGCCGGGCGTTGGCCAGGGCCTGGCGGATCACCCGCTGCTGCGACGGCCCGTTCGGCGCCGTCAGACCGTTCGACGCACCGTCCTGGTTGACCGCGCTGCCACGCACCACCGCAAGGATCTTGTGCCCGTTGCGCTCGGCATCCGACAACCGCTCCACCAGCAGCAGACCCACGCCCTCGGCCCAGCCCGTGCCGTCCGCACCCGCGGCGAACGCCTTGCACCGGCCATCGGCCGCCAATCCGTCCTGCCGGTCGAACTCCGCGAACGCAGTCGGGCTGACCATCACCGTCACACCACCGGCCAGCGCCATGTCGCACTCACCCGACCGCAGCGCCTGCCCCGCCAGATGCAGCGCCACCAGCGACGACGAACACGCCGTGTCCACCGTCACCGCCGGCCCCTCCAGACCGAACACATACGCCGCCCGGCCGGAGATCACACTGTTCGCCGCCCCCGACAGCACATGCCCTTCGGAACCCGCCATGTACCCGGACGACAACGCCCCCGCGAACACGCCCACACTGCGACCCCGCAGCGAACGCGGATCCATGCCAGCCGACTCGAACGTCTCCCACGCCGCCTCCAGCAGCAGCCGCTGCTGCGGATCCATCGACAACGCCTCACGCGGCGAGATCCCGAACAACGCCGCGTCGAACCGGTCCGCGTCATGGACGAACCCGCCCACACCGGCGCCCCGACCGGCCAACTCGGCCGGCCAGCCACGATCCGCCGGGAACGGCGACAAACCGTCCAGCCCACCGGAGACAAGGTCCCACAACTGCTCGGGCGACGTCACACCCCCGGGCAGCCGGCACGCCATACCCACGATCGCCAGCGGCTCATCGGTCCCGGCCGCGCTCACCTGCCGGACCGGCTCCCCGACCGCCTCCGCGCCGCCGAAGAACTCCGACAGCAGATGGTCGGTCAGCACCACCGGGCTCGGATAGTCGAACACGAGCGTCGCGGGCAGCCGCAACCCTGTCGCCGCCGTCAGCCGGTTGCGCAGTTCGACGGCGGTCAGCGAGTCGAAGCCCAGGTCCTTGAACGCCTGACGCTCACCGACCGCGTCCACCGAGGCGTGGCCCAGCACCGCCGCCGCGCTGCCGCGCACCAGCTCCAGCAGCATCTGCGCACGCTGAGCACCGGGCATCGAGCGCAACCGCTGCACCAGCGCCAAGCCCGCACCCGACGCCTGCGCAACACCACGCCGCACCCCACCAGCGACCAGACCACGCAACAACGCAGGCACCTCACCAGCCGCCCGCACCGCCACCAGATCCAGACCGACCGGCACCACATGCGCCACCGACAGCCCCAGCGCCGCATCGAACAGCGCAAGGCCCTGCTCCGTGGACGTCCCCGTGGACAACTGGTCCCGGAGATGCCCGGTCATACCGCTGGCCTCCTGCCACAGGCCCCAGGCAAGGGACAGGCCGGGCAGACCCTCCGCACGACGTCGGACGGCAAGGGCGTCGAGATAGGCGTTGGCGGCCGAGTAGTTGGCCTGGCCCGGAGTCCCGAACGTCGCCGACGCCGAGGAGTAGAGCACGAACATGGCGAGATCGCTGCCGCGAGTCAGCTCGTCCAGGTTCGAAGCGGCGGTGACCTTCGCCCGCAGCACCGTCTCCAGACGCTCCTGGGTCAGAGCGGTGAAGATGCCGTCGTCGAGGACACCCGCCGCGTGAACGACACCGGTCAGCGGAGTCTCCGCGGGAACGCCCGCGAGGACGGCCGCGAGGGCATCACGGTCGGCCGCGTCACACGCCACGATGCTGGCCTGCGCCCCGAGTTCGGCGAGCTCCGCGACAAGTGCGGCCGCACCGGGTGCATCCGCGCCCCGGCGGGACAGCAGAAGCAGGCTACGGACGCCGTGCTCGGTGACCAGGTGGCGGGCGAGAAGCCCTCCGAGCGTTCCGGTGCCACCGGTGATCAGCACCGTGCCGTCACCGTCCAGCGGCACAGACTGCGCAGCACCCCCGGCCCGCATCAGACGGGGCACCAGCAGCGCACCGTCACGGAGGGCGACCTGCGGCTCGTCGAGACCGGCGAGCAGCGTCAGGTCCGCGTCCTGGTCGTCGGTGGCCGGGTCGGTGTCGACGAGCACGATCCGGTCCGGGTGCTCCGACTGCGCCGAGCGCACCAGACCCCACACCGCCGCACCCACCGGGTCCACGACGTCCGCAGTGCCCACGGGCATCGCGCCCCGGGTCACGACCGCCAGACGAGAGCCGAACGTGCTCTCGTCCGCCAGCCACTCCTGCACACCACGCAGCACCTCGCCGAGGACCTGCTCCACCGGACCGTCACCGGCCGGCAGCACCGTCCACGCCGCAGCCTCCGCCGCATCACCGGACGCACTGCCCGGCGGCAACGCAGTCCACTCAACGGCGAACAGTGCGTCGTCCGCCGCGTGCCCGGACGCCGACAACTGCCCGGCCGACACCGCACGCGACATCAACGAACGCACGAGAGCGACCGGCGCACCCGTGCCGTCCGCCGCCTGCACGGTGAAGCCCTCGCCCTCGGGACGGATCGCCACCCGCAGCACGGTCGCCCCGACCGCGAACAACTCCACACCCGACCACGCGAACGGCAACCGCGGCCCCGACTCCCCCGGCTCTCCGGACTTGCCGGAGCCCTGGGACAGGAGATTCGCCGGATGCAACGCGGCATCCAGCAGCGCCGGATGAATACCGAACGCGTCGACCTGCCCCACACCCGGCTCCGGCAACACCAGATCCGCATACACACCGGACGCGTCACGCCAGGCCGCCCGCACCCCCTGGAACACCGAACCGTAACCGAAGCCCACCCCGGCCAACGACTCGTAGAACCCGTCGACCTCCACCGCAACCGCACCCTGCGGAGGCCACACACTCAAACCGAACTCAGGCACCCGCGTCTGCGACACAGCGAGGAAGCCCGACGCATGCAACGTCCACTCCTCCGCGCCGTCCAGCCGGCCATGAATCTGAACCGGCCTGTCTCCGGACTCGTCCGATCCGCCGACGCTCACCTGGACCTGCACGCCACCGGATTCTGGCAGCACCAGAGGGGCCCGCAGGACAAGCTCCCGCAGCAGACCGCAGCCCACTTCCTGTCCGGCCCGCAGCACCATCTCCACCAACGCCGCACCCGGCACCACGACCTGGCCCAGCACGACGTGGTCAGCCAGCCAGGGCTGGGTACCCAGCGCGAGGCGGCCGGTCAGCACCACCGCGTCTCCGTCGGCCAGTTCTACCGCCGCACCGAGCAGCGCATGGCCCGCACCCGCCAGGCCGACAGCAGCCAGGTCTCCCGCGCCCATGTCAGGCAGCGGCCAGTACCGCTCGCGCTGGAAGGCGTAGGTGGGCAGGTCGACCGTCCGGCCGCCCCAGCCGGCGAACACCGTCGTCCAGTCGATGGCGGCCCCGGAGGCCCACAGGCGGCTGAGGGCGGTGAGGGCGGTGTCCGTCTCGTCGCGGTCCTTGCGCAGGACAGGGATGAACTCGGCCTCAGTGACGGTGTCCTGAGCCATGCCCGACAGGACTCCGTCGGGACCGAGCTCCAAGTAGCGGGTCACGCCCATCGCCGCGAGGGCGGTGACGCCGTCGGCGAAGCGGACCGTGCCACGGACCTGGTTCAGCCAGTACCCCGGCTCCTGCATGGCACCGGGTTCGGCCACGGCTCCGGTGAGGTTGGAGACGAGGCGAATCCGGGCCGGGTGGAACGTGAGCCCGGCAAGCACTGTCGCGAACTCGTCCAGCATCGGCTCCATCAGCGCCGAGTGGAAGGCGTGCGACACCGACAGGACGTTGAACCGCAGGCCACGCTCTCTGCACGCGACGGCGTAGCGCTCGACGGCCTCCACGTCGCCGGAAAGAACCACGGAATTGGGCCCGTTGACGGCGGCGATGTCCAGGCCGGAATCGGCGACCTCGGCCTCCGCCGCCTGGACGGCCAGCATCCCGCCACCCGCAGGCAGCGCCTGCATCAGCCGACCCCGCTCGGCGACCAGGGTGCAGGCGTCGTCCAGGTCGAGGATGCCCGCGACATGCGCCGCACTGATCTCACCCAGCGAGTGGCCGAGCAGCACATCCGGGCTCACGCCCCACGACTCCACCAGCCGGAACAGGGCGACTTCGAGCGCGAAGAGGCCGGCCTGCGCCCACGCCGTCTGATCAAGGTCGACACCGTCGGCGAGGACCTCCCGGAGAGGGCGCTCCAGTCGGACGTCGAGCCGGGCGCAGACAGCGTCGAACGCCTCCGCGAACACCGGGAAAGCCTCATGGAGTTCCAGCCCCATGCCCGCGCGTTGCGAGCCCTGGCCGGTGAACAGGAACGCGGTCCGCCCTTCAGTGGCCGTGCCTGCGGCCAGCACATCACCGCCGGCGGCGAGCACTACACGGTGTTCCAGCGCGGTCCGCGTCGTCGCCAGCGACCAGCCGACGTCCACGGGGTCCAGCTCCGGCTGCTCCGCGACGAACGACGTCAGCCGTTCCACCTGCGCCCGCAGCGCGGGCTCGGACTTCGCCGACACCACCCACGGCACCGGAGCAGGGAGCGCGGCACGCACCCGCGGCGCCTCGACGGCCTGTGCGGCAGGAGGCGCCTCCAGGATGACGTGGGCGTTGGTGCCGCTGATGCCGAACGACGAGACACCCGCGCGGCGCGGACGGTCCGACTCGGGCCAGGCGCGGGATTCCGTCAGCAGTTCCACCGCGCCGGCGGACCAGTCCACCTGCGGTGACGGCTCGTCGACGTGCAGCGTCGCCGGCAGCACGCCGTGCCGCATCGCCATCACCATCTTGATGAGGCCCGCGACACCCGCGGCCGCCTGCGTGTGACCGATGTTCGACTTCACCGACCCCAGCCACAGCGGCTCATCGGCCTCGCCGCGCTCCTGGCCGTAGGTCGCCAACAGGGCCCCGGCCTCGATCGGGTCCCCGAGCCGGGTGCCGGTGCCGTGCGCTTCGACGACGTCGATGTCCGTGCCGGTCAGTCGGGCGTTGGCCAGGGCCTGGCGGATGACCCGCTGCTGCGAGGGACCGTTCGGCGCGGTCAGACCGTTCGACGCACCGTCCTGATTGATCGCACTGCCCCGCACCACCGCAAGGATCTTGTGCCCGTTGCGCTCGGCATCCGACAGCCGCTCCACCAGCAGCAGACCCACACCCTCGGCCCAGCCCGTGCCATCCGCCGCGCCCGCGAACGCCTTGCACCGGCCATCGGCCGCGAGCCCGTCCTGACGATCGAACTCCACAAACGCGGCCGGAGAGACCATCACCGTCACACCACCGGCCAGCGCCATGTCGCACTCACCCGACCGCAGCGCCTGACCCGCCAGATGCAACGCCACCAACGATGACGAACACGCCGTGTCCACCGTCACCGCCGGCCCTTCAAGACCGAACACATACGCCGCCCGACCCGAGATCACACTGTTCGCCGCACCCGACAGCACATGACCCTCACCACCGGCCACATACCCCGACGACAACGCCCCCGCGAACACACCCACACTGCGACCCCGCAACGAACGCGGATCCATCCCCGCCGACTCGAACGTCTCCCACGCAGCCTCCAGCAGCAACCGCTGCTGCGGATCCATCGCCAGCGCCTCACGCGGCGAGATCCCGAACAACGCCGCATCGAACCGGTCCGCGTCATCGACGAACCCGCCCACACCCGCACCCCGGCCCGCCAGATCCGCAGGCCAGCCACGATCAACCGGGAACGGCGACAAACCGTCCACCCCACCCGCGACCAGATCCCACAACTGATCGGGCGAGGTCACCCCACCCGGCAGCCGGCACGCCATACCCACGATCGCCAACGGCTCATCAGCCTCGGCCACACTCACAGGCCGCACCGGCTCACCGGCCGCCTCCACCCCACCGAAGAAATCGGAGAGGAGGTGATCACTCAGCACCACCGGGCTCGGATAGTCGAACACCAGCGTCGCCGACAACCGCAACCCCGTCGCCGCCGTCAACCGGTTCCGCAACTCCACCGCCGTCAGCGAATCGAAGCCCAGGTCCTTGAACGCCTGACGCTCACCGACCGCGTCCACCGAGGCGTGGCCCAGCACCGCCGCCGCGCTGCCGCGCACCAGCTCCAGCAGCATCTGCGCACGCTGAGCACCAGGCATCGACCGCAACCGCTGCGCCAACGCCAACCCCGCACCCGACGCCTGCGCAACACCACGCCGCACCCCACCAGCGACCAGCCCACGCAACAACGCAGGCACCTCACCAGCCGCCCGCACCACCACCGGATCCAGACCGACCGGCACCACATGCGCCACCGACAGCCCCAACGCCGCATCGAACAGAGCAAGACCCTGCTCCGTGGACAGGGCAGCACCAGCACTGGTCACCCGGGTCCGGTCGGTCTCGGCGAGTCCGCCGGTCATGCCACTTGCCTGCTCCCACAGACCCCAGGCAAGGGACAGGCCGGGCAGACCCTCCGCACGACGTCGGACGGCAAGGGCGTCGAGATAGGCGTTGGCGGCCGAGTAGTTGGCCTGGCCCGGAGTCCCGAACGTCGCCGACGCCGAGGAGTAGAGCACGAACATGGCGAGATCGCTGCCGCGAGTCAGCTCGTCCAGGTTCGAAGCGGCGGTGACCTTCGCCCGCAGCACCGTCTCCAGACGCTCCTGGGTCAGAGCGGTGAAGATGCCGTCGTCGAGGACACCCGCCGCGTGAACGACACCGGTCAGCGGAGTCTCCGCGGGAACGCCCGCGAGGACGGCCGCGAGGGCATCACGGTCGGCCGCGTCACACGCCACGATGCTGGCCTGCGCCCCGAGTTCGGCGAGCTCCGCGACAAGTGCGGCCGCACCGGGCGCGTCCGCGCCCCGACGGGACAGCAGAAGCAGGCTACGGACGCCGTGCTCGGTGACCAGGTGGCGGGCGAGAAGCCCTCCGAGCGTTCCGGTGCCACCGGTGATCAGCACCGTGCCGTCACCGTCCAGCGGCACAGACTGCGCAGCACCCCCGGCCCGCATCAGACGGGGCACCAGCAGCGCACCGTCACGGAGGGCGACCTGCGGCTCGTCGAGACCGGCGAGCAGCGTCAGGTCCGCGTCCTGGTCGTCGGTGGCCGGGTCGGTGTCGACGAGCACGATCCGGTCCGGGTGCTCCGACTGCGCCGAGCGCACCAGACCCCACACCGCCGCACCCACCGGGTCCACGACGTCCGCAGTGCCCACGGGCATCGCGCCCCGGGTCACGACCGCCAGACGAGAGCCGAACGTGCTCTCGTCCGCCAGCCACTCCTGCACACCACGCAGCACCTCGCCGAGGACCTGCTCCACCGGACCGTCACCGGCCGGCAGCACCGTCCACGCCGCAGCCTCCGCCGAGTCCTCTTCGGTGACAGCGGTGATCCCAGGTGATACCGGAACCGGCACCCATTCCACGGCGAACAGCGCGTCGTCCGCCGCGTGCCCGGACGCCGACAACTGCTCCGCCGACACCGCACGCGACACCAACGAACGCACGAGAGCGACCGGCGCACCCGTGCCGTCCGCCGCCTGCACGGTGAAGCCCTCGCCCTCGGGACGGATCGCCACCCGCAGCACAGTCGCCCCAACCGCGAACAACTCCACACCCGACCACGCGAACGGCAACCGCGGCCCCGACTCCCCCGGCTCTCCGGACCTGCCCGAGCCCTGGGACAGGAGATTCGCCGGATGCAACGCGGCATCCAGCAGCGCCGGATGAATACCGAACGCGTCGACCTGCCCCACACCCGGCTCCGGCAACACCAGATCCGCATACACACCGGACGCGTCACGCCAGGCCGCCCGCACCCCCTGGAACACCGAACCGTAACCGAAGCCCACCCCGGCCAACGACTCGTAGAACCCGTCGACCTCCACCGCAACCGCACCCTGCGGAGGCCACACACTCAAACCGAACTCAGGCACCCGCGTCTGCGACACAGCGAGGAAGCCCGACGCATGCAACGTCCACTCCTCCGCGCCCTCGACACACCCATGGACATGCACCGGCCGGTCACCCGAAGCATCCGGGCCCTCGACCCGCACCTGAACCTGCACACCACCCGACTCCGGCAGCACCAACGGCGCCCGCAGCACCAGCTCCCGCAGCAGACCACAGCCCACCTCCTGCCCCGCCCGCAGCACCATCTCCACCAACGCCGCACCCGGCACCACCACCCGATCCAGCACCAGATGGTCGGACAGCCACGACTGCACACCCAGCGACAGACGGCCGGTCAGCAGTACGCCGTCGCCCTCTGCCAGCGTCACCGCCGCACCCAGCAGGGCATGGGAGGCACCCGTCAGGCCGACGGCGGCCAGGTCTCCCGGGCCCCTGTTCGGCTGCGGCCAGTACCGCTCGTGCTGGAACGCGTAGGTGGGCAGATCGATCACCTGGCCACCCCAGGCGGCGGACAGCGTCGTCCAGTCGACCTCGGCACCGGTCGCCCACAGGCGACCGGCCGCGGTCAGCGCGGTGTCCGTCTCGTCGCGGTCCTTGCGCAGGACAGGGATGAACTCGGCGTCGGTGACGGTCTCCTGGGCCATGCCCGACAGCACACCGTCGGGACCGAGCTCCAGATAGCGGGTCACGCCCATCGCCTCGAGGGCGGTGACGCCGTCGGCGAAACGGACCGCCTGCCGGACCTGGCTCAGCCAGTACCCCGGCTCCTGCATGGCACCCGGCTCGGCCACCGCACCCGTCAGGTTCGAGACCACCGGAATCCGCGCGGGGCGGAAGCTCAGACCCTCCAGCACCGCCGCGAAATCGTCCAGCATCGGCTCCATCAGAGCCGAGTGGAACGCATGCGACACCGACAGGACGTTGAACCGCACGCCGCGCTCGGCGCACTCCGCGGCATACCGTTCGACAGCCTCGACCGCGCCCGACAGGACGACGGAGTTCGGGCCGTTGACGGCCGCGACGTCGAGACCGGAGCCGGCGACATCCGTCTCCGTCGCCTGGACGGCCAGCATCCCGCCACCTGCGGGCAGTGCCTGCATCAGGCGGCCGCGCCCGGCGACCAGGGTGCAGGCGTCGTCCAGGTCGAGGATGCCCGCGACATGCGCCGCACTGATCTCACCCAGCGAGTGGCCGAGCAGCACATCCGGGCTCACGCCCCACGACTCGACCAGCCGGAAGAGGGCGACTTCGAGGGCGAAGAGTCCGGCCTGCGCCCACGCCGTCTGATCAAGGTCGACGCCGTCGGCGAGGACCTCGCGCAGCGGGCGCTCCGGCCGGGCATCGAGGCGCGCGCACACCGCGTCGAAGGCTTCGGCGAACACCGGGAACGCCTCGTACAGCCCCAGGCCCATGCCCGCACGCTGCGAACCCTGCCCGGTGAACAACACCGCCAGTCGTCCGTCACCGGCAGCACCGGTGGCCAGGACGGTGTCGCCGGCCAGCACCGCGCGGTGTTCCAGCGCGGCCCGGGTCGTCGCCAGCGACCACCCGACGTCCACGGGGTCCAGCTCCGGCCGCTCCGCGACGAACGACGTCAGCCGTTCCACCTGCGCCCGCAACGCAGCGTCGGACTTCGCCGACACCACCCACGGCACCTGACCCGGCGCCTGTCGCGGCGCGGCAACCGTCTCCCGCCCGACGACGGGCTCCGGAGCCTGCTCCAGAATCACATGCGCGTTCGTGCCACTGATCCCGAACGAGGACACCGCCGCGCGGCGCGGACGATCCGACTCGGGCCAGGCACGGGATTCCGTCAGCAGCTCCACCGCACCGGCCGACCAGTCCACCTGCGGCGACGGCTCGTCCACATGCAGCGTCGCCGGCAGCACACCGTGCCGCAGCGCCATGACCATCTTGATCACACCAGCCGCGCCCGCGGCGGCCTGGGTGTGCCCGATGTTCGACTTCACCGAGCCCAGCCAGAGCGGCTCGTCGCTCTCGCCGCGCTCCTGGCCGTACGTGGCCAGCAGGGCCCCTGCCTCGATCGGGTCACCCAGGCGGGTGCCCGTCCCGTGGGCCTCGACGACGTCGATGTCGGCGGTGGTGAGCTGGGCGTTGGCCAGGGCCTGGCTGATGACCCGCTGCTGGGAGGGACCGTTGGGTGCGGTCAGACCGTTCGACGCGCCGTCCTGGTTGATCGCGCTGCCGCGGACGACGGCGAGGATGTGGTGTCCGTTGCGCTGTGCGTCGGAGAGCCGTTCCACGACCAGGACCGCCGCGCCCTCGGACCAGCCCGTGCCGTCCGCCGCGGCGGCGAAGGACTTGCACCGGCCGTCGAAGGACAGTCCGCCCTGCCGGGCGAAGTCGACGAACACGCCTGGTGTGGACAGCACGGTCACACCGCCGGCCACCGCCAGGTCGCATTCACCGGCCCGGAGTGCCTGCGCGGCCAGGTGCAGCGCGACGAGCGAGGACGAGCACGCCGTGTCGACGGTGACGGCCGGGCCCTCGAGCCCGAAGACATAGGCTGCCCGCCCGGAGAACACGCTTCCGGCGTTGCCCGTGGCCAGGAAGGCTTCCACGTCCTCCGGGACGACGCCCAGGCTCTGGGCGTAGTCGTGGTACATGATTCCGGCATACACGCCGGTCGACGATCCGCGCAGCGACATCGGGTCCAGCCCCGCGGACTCGAACGCCTCCCAGACCCCTTCCAGCAGCAGGCGTTGCTGCGGGTCCATGGCCAGCGCCTCACGCGGCGAGATGCCGAAGAGGCCCGCGTCGAAGTCACCGGCACCGGCGAGGAAGCCACCGGATCCGGAGACCCCGCTCCAGGTCACGTCCCAGCCGCGGTCGTCGGGGAAGTCCGTCACCCCGTCCCCGCCGGCCGTGACCAGATCCCACAGCCCCTCGGGGGACACCACACCGCCCGGCAGCCGGCACGACATGCCGACGATCGCGATCGGCTCGTCCGCAGCCGCCGGGGCAGTTCGCCGTGGTGCCACCACGGCCGGCTCACCGGAACCGGACAGCAAGGCAGCCAGATGACCGGCAAGCAGCTGAACGTTCGGGTAGTCGAAGACCAGTGTCGCGGGCAGCCGGAGTCCGGTGGCGGCGTGGAGCCGGTTGCGGAGCTCCACCGCGGTGAGCGAGTCGAAGCCCAGGTCCTTGAAGGCCTGACGTTCCCCGACGGCGTCCGCGGAGGCGTGCCCGAGGACATGGGCCACCTCCGTGAGCACCATGTCCTGGAGCAGCCTGTCCCGCTCGGCCGAAGACAGCCCCGCAAGCTGACGCAACAGCTGGGGCTCGCCTCCGGTCGCTCGTCCTGCCCTGCGGACGACGGCGGCCGGGACGAGGCCGCGCAGCAGCGCGGGCACCGGGGTGGCGCCGTTCCAGGATCGGAGGGCGACGGTGTCGAGCAGCATCGCCACGATGTCGGCGCGGTCCGCGCCCAGAGCGGCGTCGAAGAGGGCCAGGCCCTGTTCGTCGGTCAGGCCGGGGCCGAGACGTTCGGTCCGGTCCTGGAGGTGTCCGGTCATTCCGCTCGCCTGCTGCCACAGGCCCCAGGCCAGGGACAGACCGGGCAGTCCCTCCGCACGGCGGCGGATCGCGAGGGCGTCGAGGTAGGAGTTGGCGGCCGCGTAGTTGGCCTGGCCCGGGGTGCCGAAGGTCGCCGACGTGGAGGAGTAGAGCACGAACATGGCGAGGTCGGTGTCGCGGGTCAGCTCGTCCAGGTTCGACGCGGCGGTGGCCTTGGCGCGCAGGACGGTGTCCAGGCGTTCCTGGGTCAGCGCGGTGACGATGCCGTCGTCGAGGACGCCGGCGGCGTGGACGACGCCGGTGAGCGGGGTCTCGGCGGGTATGCCGTCGAGGACGGTGGCGAGGGCGTCGCGGTCGGCGGCGTCGCAGGCCACGATGCGGGCGTGGGCGCCGAGTTCGGCGAGTTTCTCGATGAGGTCGGCTGCGCCGGGGGCGCCGGGGCCCTTGCGGGACAGCAGGAGCAGGTTGCGGACGCCGTGTTCGGTGACCAGGTGGCGGGCGAGGAGCCCGCCGAGGGTTCCGGTGCCACCGGTGATCAGCACGGTGCCGTCACCGTCCAGCGGCACAGCGGTCGAGCCGGCGGCGGTACGGGCGAGACGGGGCACCAGCAGCGCACCGTCGCGGACCGCTACCTGCGGCTCGTCCACCCCGGCGAGCAGCGCCGGATCGAACGGATCGCCGGATGCCGGGTCGGTGTCGACGAGCACGATCCGGTCCGGATGCTCCGACTGCGCCGAGCGCACCAGACCCCACACCGCCGCACCCACCAGGTCCACACCGACGACAGACCCCGCGGGCACGGCACCGTGGGTCACGACGGCGAGGTGTGCGTGCTCGGGGTGTTCCTCGCTCAGCCACTCCTGCACTCCGTGCAGGACCTCGCCGAGGACCTGCTCCACCGGCCCGTCACCGGCCGACAGCACCGTCCATGCCGGGGCTTCCTCCGCCGTGTGGCCGGAAGCGCTGCCCCGCGGCAGCGGGACCCACTCCACCGCGAAGAGCGCGTTGTCCGCTCGACCGACGGAGGACAGCTGGTCCGCCGACACCTCGCGGGACATCAGCGAACGCACCACCGCGACGGGCAGACCGGCGTCGTCGGCCGCCTGCACGGTGATGCCCTCGCCGTCGGGACGGATCGCCACCCGCAGCGTGGCCGCGCCGACCGCGAACAACTCCACACCCGACCACGCGAACGGCAACCGCGCCCCCGGGGCGTCGGCGTCGCCGATCAGCAGCCCCGAAGGGTGCAGTGCCGCGTCGAAGAGGGCGGGGTGGATACCGAACCCGTCCACCGGATCCGCGATCGTGACCTCGGCGTAGACACCGGAAGCGTCCCGCCAGGCCGCCTGGACGCCCTGGAACACCGGGCCGTACGCCAGGCCCACCCCTGACAGGACGTCGTAGAAGCCGTCCAGGTCAACTGCCGTGGCTTCCTGCGGGGGCCACAGCTCCAGATCGAACCCGGGCGTTCGGGTGTCCGAGGCGGCGAGAAAGCCCGATGCATGCAGCGTCCACTCGGCCGCGCCTTCGGGGCGAGCGTGGAGGTGGACCGGACGGTCGCCCGAGGGATCGGGTTCCTCGATCCGGATCTGGACCTGGACGCCGCCGCTCTCGGGCAGCACCAGCGGGGCGCGCAGGACCAGCTCACGGAGCAGACCGCAGTCGACCTCCTGGCCGGCGCGCAGCGCCATCTCCACCAGTGCGGTGCCGGGCACCACGACACGGCCGAGCACGAGGTGATCGGCCAGCCACGGCTGCGCGTCCACCGAGAGACGGCCGGTGAGGAGTACGCCGTCCGCGTCGGCGAGGGCTACCACGGAGCCGAGCAGCGCGTGCTCGGCGCCCTGGATGCCGAGTGCGCCCGCGTCCGCGCCGAGTACGCCCGGCTGCGGCCAGTAGCGTTCGCGCTGGAAGGGGTAGGTGGGCAGGTCGACCGTCCGGCCGCCCCAGTCGGCGAACACGGCGTGCCAGTCGATGTCGGTGCCGGAGGTCCACAGGCGGCTGATCGCGGTGAGGGCGGTGTCGGTCTCGTCGCGGTCCTTGCGCAGGACGGGGACGAACTCGGCCTCGGTGACGGTGTCCTGGGCCATGCCGGACAGGACGCCGTCGGGGCCGAGTTCGAGGTAGCGGGTGACGCCCATGGTGTGGAGGGTGGCGACGCCGTCGGCGAAGCGGACGGGCTGGCGGACCTGGTTCAGCCAGTACTCCGGCTGCTGCATGGCACCCGGTTCGGCAACGGCTCCGGTCAGGTTCGAGACCACCGGGATGCGGGCGGCACGGTACGTCAGGCCGTTCAGGACGGTCGCGAACTCGTCCAGCATCGGTTGCATCAGGGCCGAGTGGAAGGCGTGTGACACCGACAGGACGTTGGACCGCAGGCCACGCTCGGTGCACTCGGCGGCGTAGTGCTCGATGGCGTCCGAGTCGCCGGACAGGACGACGGAGTTCGGGCCGTTGACGGCGGCGATGTCGAGGCCGGATTCGGCGACCTCGTCTTCGGTGGCCTGGACGGCGAGCATGCCGCCGCCCGTGGGCAGGGCCTGCATCAGGCGGCCGCGTTCGGCGACCAGGGTGCAGGCGTCGTCGAGGTCGAGGATGCCTGCGACGTGGGCGGCGCTGATCTCGCCGAGCGAGTGGCCGAGGAGCACGTCCGGGGTCACGCCCCAGGACTCCACGAGCCGGTACAGGGCGACTTCGAGGGCGAAGAGGCCGGCCTGTGCCCACATTGTGTGGTCCAGGTCGGTGCCGTCGGTCAGGGCCTCCCGGAGCGGGCGCTCCAGCCGGACGTCCAGCCGGGCGCAGACAGCATCAAACGCTTCGGCGAACACCGGGAACGCCGCATAGAGCCCGAGCCCCATACCGGCACGCTGCGACCCCTGGCCGGTGAACAGGAACGCGGTTCGGCCCTCGGCAGCGAGCCCGGAGGCCAGCAACGTGTCGCCGTGAAGCACCGCGCGGTGCTCCAGCGGAGCCCGAGTGGTGGCCAGCGACCAGCCGACGTCCACCGGATCCAGGGTGGGGCGCTCGGACGCAAAGGACCGCAGTCGTTCGATCTGGGCACGTAGGGCGGACTCGGACTTCGCCGACACCGCCCACGGAATGAGCCTGGGTGGCGTCGCACGGACCGCCGTCACCTTGACGGTCTCCGCGGCGGAAGGCTGTTCGAGGATGATGTGGGCGTTGGTGCCGCTGATGCCGAACGAGGAGATGGCGGCACGGCGCGGACGGTCCGACTCGGGCCAGGGACGCTGTTCGGTGAGGAGTTCGACCGCGCCGGTGGTCCAGTCGACCTGGGGTGTGGGCTCGTCGACGTGGAGGGTGGCGGGCATCACGCCGTGGCGCATGGCCATGATCATTTTGATGATGCCGGCGACGCCGGCGGCGGCCTGGGTGTGGCCGATGTTCGACTTGATGGAGCCGAGCCAGAGCGGTTCGTTGTCGGTGCGGTCTTGGCCGTAGGTGGCGAGCAGGGCCTGCGCTTCGATGGGGTCGCCGAGGCGGGTGCCGGTGCCGTGTGCTTCGACGATATCGACATCCGCGGTCGTGAGCTGGGCGTTGGCGAGGGCCTGGCGGATCACGCGTTGTTGGGAGGGGCCGTTGGGGGCGGTGAGGCCGTTGGAGGCGCCGTCCTGGTTGACGGCGCTGCCCTGGACGACCGCCAGAACGTGGTGGCCGTTGCGGCGCGCGTCGGACAGCCGCTCGACGAGGAGGAGGCCGACGCCTTCGGCCCAGCCGGTGCCGTCGGCGGCGGCGGCGAAGGACTTGCAGCGGCCGTCCGTCGCGAGGCCGTCCTGGCGGTCGAACTCGGCGAATGCGCCGGGGGTGACCATGACGGTGACGCCGCCGGCGAGGGCCATGTCGCATTCGCCGGTTCGCAGGGCCTGGGCGGCGAGGTGGAGGGCGACGAGGGAGGAGGAGCAGGCGGTGTCGACGGTGAGGGCCGGGCCTTGGAGACCGAAGACATAGGCCAGGCGACCGGAGATCACACTGCTGGCGGTTCCGGTGAGCAGGTGCCCCTCGGCGCCGGTGACTCCGGTGCCGTAGCCGGAGGGGGAGGCGCCGGCGAACACGCCGATGTTGTGGCCCTTCAGGGAGCGGGGGTTGATGCCTGCGGTTTCGAGGGTTTCCCACGCGGTTTCCAGCAGGAGGCGCTGCTGGGGGTCCATGGCGAGGGCTTCACGCGGTGAGATGCCGAACAGGGCGGCGTCGAACTCGTCGGCGTCGTGGACGAAACCGCCCACCGAAGCGCTTGAATCGAGCAGGACGGTGGGCCAGCCCCGGTCGTCGGGGAACGGGGTGACGCCGTCCGTCCCGCCCGCTACCAGGTTCCACAGCTCCTGCGGGGAGGTGACGCCTCCGGGGTAGCGGCAGGCCATGCCCACGATCGCGACCGGTTCGTCGAGGATGGCACCCGCGACTGCGGGGGTGTTCTGTGCGGTGTCGCCTGCCAGGTGGGACAGGAGGTGGTTGGTGAGGGCGGTCGGGTTGGGGTGGTCGAAGACGAGGGTGGCGGGGAGCGTCAGGCCGGTCTCGGTGGTCAGCAGGTTGCGCAGTTCGACCGCCATCAGCGAGTCGAAGCCCAGATCGCGGAACGCCCGCCCGGGCTCGACCGCGTCCGCACCCGTGTGCCCGAGCACCGCGGCGGCCCGCTCACGCACCAGATCCAGCACGAATCGGGCCCGTTCCCCGGCAGGGACGTCCAGGAGTCGCTGCCGCAGTCCCTGCGCGGCACCACCGTCCGGCGTGCCTGCGAGCGCCTGCGCAGCTTCCGGAAGCTCGGAGAACAAGGCGCTGGGACGGGACGAGGTGAACGCCGGGGAGAACACCGACCAGTCAGTGTCGGTGACCGTCAGACCGCTGTCGTTCCGGTCTATCGCCTCCGCCAGGGCACAGACAGCCAACACCGGGTCCATCGGGGCCAGCCCACGCCGACGCAGGCTCCTGCCGGCTTCCGGGTCCATGGCCATGCCGGCTCCGGCCCAGGGTCCCCAGGCCACGGATGTGCCGGGGAGTCCGCGGTCGTGGCGGTGTTGGATCCAGGCGTCGAGGAAGGCGTTGCCGGCCGCGTAGGCGGCCTGGCCGCCGCTGCCCCAGGTCGCGGCGATCGAGGAGAACACCACGAACAGGTCGAGCGGCAGATCTGCGGTCAGCTCGTCGAGATACCTCGTCCCCTCGACCTTGGCCCGCAGCACCGCGTCGAACGACGCACTTGTGCTCTGTTCCAACCCTTCCGTGTCCACCACCCCGGCCGCGTGGACGATGCCGGTCAGCGGCAGGTCGGCGGGCACGTCGGCGAGGACGGTGGCGAGGGCGTCGCGGTCGGCGACGTCGCAGGCCGTGACCGTGACCTGCGTACCCAGCCCGGACAGCTCCTCGACCAGACCCTCGGGCGCGACACCGCCGCGGCTGGTCAGCAGCAGATGCGGCACACCCCGGCCCGCGAGCCAGCGCGCGACCTCGGCACCCAGACCACCGGTGCCACCGGTGACGAGCACGGTCCCCGACGGCCGCCAGCCCTCACCGACCACCACGGCCGGCACCGCACGCGCCACACGACGGCCGTACACACCCGCCCCGCGGATCGCGACCTGATCCTCACCACCACCGGCCAGGACGCCGGCGAGGCGGGCACCCGCCCGCTCGTCCAGGACCTCGGGCAGGTCGACGAGACCGCCCCAGCGCTGCGGCAGCTCCAGCGCCGCGACCCGGCCCATGCCCCACACCGCCGCCAGGTCCGGATCAGTCAGCCGGTCCGAGCCGCCCACCGACACCGCGCCCCGGGTCAGCACCCACAACGGTGCGTTCACCCCGGCCAGTGCCTGGACCACGGACAGTGTCTCCACCCACCCCGACGGGGCCAGGACGACACCCGCCAGGCCGGGCAGTCCCGGCACCTCATCGGCCGGAACGCTGACCACCGTCGCACCCGCCCCCGACAGGGCCGCGGACACCGCCGGATCCTCCGCGCCGACAACCGCCCACACCCCCGACAGCACTCCCGCCCGCGGCAGGCCGTCGAGCGGCTTCCACATGACGCGGTAACGCCACGAGTCGAGCGTCGAACGCTCCCGGTGACGCCGCCGCCACTCCGCCAGAGCCGGCAGGGCCGACTCCAGACCGGCGAGCTCGGACAGGTCCCCGCGTTCCACCGCGTCCCAGAACACGGCATCGACCAGATCCCCACCACCACCCGCAGCGGCCACCGCCGACAGCTCCGGCCAGAACCGCTCCCGCTGGAAGGCATACGTCGGCAGATCCACCACCCGACCGCCCCAACCGGCGAACACCGCAGACCAGCCGACCTCGACACCACAGGCCCACAGACGACCGGCCGCGGTCAGCGCGCTGCCGGCCTCGTCCCGGTCCTTGCGCAGCACAGGGATGAACTCCGCGTCGCTGACGGTCTCCTGGGCCATGCCCGACAGCACACCGTCCGGACCCAGCTCCACATACCACGTCACGCCCATCGCGTCGAGCGCCGCCACACCGTCCGCGAACCGCACCGCCTGCCGCACCTGACGCAGCCAGTACCCCGGGTCCTGCATGGCACCCGGCTCGGCCACCGCACCCGTCACGTTCGACACGACAGGGATCCGCGCCGGGTGGAACGTCAGCCCGGCAAGCACCGTCGCGAACTCGTCCAGCATCGGCTCCATCAGCGCCGAGTGGAACGCGTGCGACACCGACAGCACCCGGACCCGCACGCCACGCTCCGCGCACTCCGCGGCACACCGCTCGACAGCCTCGACCGCGCCCGACAGGACGACGGAGCTCGGGCCGTTGACGGCCGCGACGTCGAGACCGGAGCCGACGACCTCCGCCTCCGTGGCCTGGACAGCGAGCATGCCGCCACCCGCCGGCAGCGCCTGCATCAGCCGGCCCCGCTCCGCCACCAGCACGCACGCGTCGTCCAGGTCGAGGATCCCCGCGACATGCGCGGCGCTGATCTCACCCAGCGAGTGACCCAGCAGCACATCCGGGGTGATGCCCCACGATTCGACGAGGCGGTACAGGGCGACTTCGAGCGCGAACAGCCCCGACTGCGCCCACACCGTCCGGTCCAGGTCCACGCCGTCGGTCAGAACCTCCCGCAGCGGGCGCTCCAGCCGGACGTCCATCCGCGCGCACACCGCGTCGAACGCCTCCGCGAACACCGGGAACGCCTCGTACAGCCCCAGGCCCATGCCCGCACGCTGCGAACCCTGCCCCGTGAACAGGAACGCGGTCCGCCCCTCGGCCGCCACGCCCTCGGCGAGCGTCCCGCCCCCCGCCAGCACCGCACGATGCTCCAGCCCGGCACGGGTCGTCGCCAGCGACCACCCCACATCCACCGGATCCAGCTCCGGCCGCTCCGCCACGAACGACCTCAGCCGCTCCACCTGAGCCCGCAACGCAGCGTCCGACTTCGCCGACACCACCCACGGCACCAACCCGGGGCGCACCACCGAAGGCTCGGCGGCCGCCACCGGCTCCAACTCCGGGGCCTGCTCCAGGATCACATGCGCGTTCGTGCCGCTGATGCCGAACGACGACACCGCCGCACGCCGCGGACGCTCCACCATCGGCCACGGACGGGACTCGGTCAGCAGCTCGACCGCGCCCAACGACCAGTCCACCTGCTGCGACGGCTCGTCGACGTGCAGCGTCGCGGGCAGCACGCCGTGCCGCAACGCCATGACCATCTTGATCACGCCCGCGACACCTGCCGCGGACTGGGCATGGCCGATGTTCGACTTGACCGACCCCAGCCACAGCGGTTCGCCGCTCTCGCCCCGGCTCCGACCGTAGGTGAGCTGGAGTGCCTCCGCCTCGATCGGGTCGCCGAGCCGGGTGCCGGTGCCGTGCGCCTCGACCACGTCGACGTCGGCGCCCGTCAGCCGGGCGTTGGCGAGGGCCTGGCGGATCACGCGCTGCTGCGCGGGGCCGTTCGGTGCGGACAGGCCGTTGGAGGCGCCGTCCTGGTTGATCGCGCTGCCCCGCACCACGGCGAGGATCTTGCGCCCGTTGCGGCGGGCGTCCGACAGACGCTCCACCAGCAGGACGCCGACGCCCTCGGACCAGCCCGTGCCGTCGGCCGCCGTGGCGAACGACTTGCACCGGCCGTCCGAGGCGAGACCGCCCTGCTTGGCGAAGGCGCTGAACGAGCCGGGGGTCGCCATCACGGCGACTCCGCCGACCAAGGCCATGCGGCACTCGCCCTGGCGGAGTGCCTGCGCGGCGAGGTGGAGGGCCACCAGCGACGAGGAGCACGCCGTGTCCACGGTCACCGCGGGGCCTTCGAGGCCGAAGACGTAGGACACGCGGCCCGACAGGACGCTGCTGGCGCCCCCGGTCAGGGCGAACGACTCGGCGTCCTCGGAGCCCTGGTCGATCAGGCCGTAGCCGGAGGGCGAAGCCCCGATGAACACTCCGGCGGGCGTGCCCGCGAGTGAGCGCGGGTCGACGCCCGCGGTTTCGAACGCCTCCCACGCGGACTCCAGCAGCAGCCGCTGCTGCGGGTCCATGGCGAGCGCCTCGCGCGGGCTGATGCCGAACAGGTCGGCGTCGAAAAGGTCGGCGTCGTGGACGAAGCCGCCCCTGGGCGCATAGGTCTCGGATCCCTGCTCGGGTTGTTCCCAGCCGCGGTGGGAGGGGAAGTCCGTGATGGCGTCGGTGCCTGTGCTCACCAGTTGCCAGAACTCGTCGGGGCCCGCGACATCGCCGGGGAGCCGGCAGCTCATGGCGACGATGGCGATCGGCTCGCTGTTCGCGGCCAGGATCTCCCGGTTCTGGGTGCGGAGCCGCTCGGCTTCCTTGAGGGAGGCCCGCAGCGCTTCGACGATTCGCTTGTCGGCCGAGTCAGCGGTCATTGGTTTCTCCAGAACTGGCTTCGTGCCGTGCGGCGTCGAGCGCGATTTCGATGAGGGCTTCGGCGTCCAGGTCGTCCAGCGAGTCGAGTCTCTCGGTCGAGGACTGCTCGACGGGGTCTGTGGGTTCTGCCAGTTTCAGCAAGGTGTCCATGAGTCCGGCTTCCCGCAGCCGCTGGATCGGGATCGCGGCGAGGACACCGCGGATCTCGGCGTCACGGGAGTCGGACACGGGGTCGTCCGGTGCGGTGGGTTCCGGCATCAGCTCGGTGAGGAGCAGGTCGGCCACCGCCTGCAGCGAACGGAAGTTGAAGACGAGGCTCACCGGGAAGCGCAAGCCTGTCAGCCGGTTGAGGTGATCGCGGAACTCGACTGCCATGAGGGAGTCGAACCCGAGGTCCTTGAACGCCTCGCCGGCTCCGATCGCATGCGGATCGCGGTGTCGCAGGACGGTCGCGGCCGTGGACCGGACCATGTCCAGCAGTATCCGTTGACGCTGTGCGGCCGGGGCGTCCGCCAACCGGTCCCGCAACTCGGCACCGGTGTTCTCCTCCGTTTCGTCGGCAGGAGTCGCTCCGGCGGCCGGGTCTTCGGACGTCGCGGTGAACTCGTGGAGCAGTGGGCTGGGCCGCAGGAGGGTGAAGGCTTTGGCGAAGCGTGTCCAGTCGACGTCGGCGACGGTGAGGCTGCTGTCGCCGTTGTCGACCGCCTGGGCCAGGGCGCGGATCGCCAGGTCCGGTTCCATCGGGGTCAGCCCGCGCCGGCGCAGTCCCTGCTCCGCCTCGCCCTGGGCCGCCATGCCCGTTCCGGCCCAGGGGCCCCAGGCGATGGACGTACCAGGGAGTCCGCGGTCGTGGCGGTGCTGGACCCAGGCGTCGAGGAAGGCGTTGCCCGCCGCGTACGCACTCTGACTGCCACTGCCCCAGGTCGCGGCGATCGACGAGAACACCACGAACAGACCGATCGGCATCCCGGCGGTGAGTTCGTCGAGGTAACGGGTCCCGTCGACCTTCGCGCGGAGCACCGTCGCGAAGGTCTCGGGGGTGGCTTCCTCGATCCGCTGCGGGAGGTCGAGACCGGCCGCGTGCACGATGCCGGTGAGCGGCCACTGCTCCGGAACACCGGCGATCACCGCCGCCAGCGCGTCCCGGTCGGCCACATCGCAGGCCGCGACCGTGACCTGCGCCCCCAGCCCGGACAACTCCTCGACCAGACCCTCCGGCGCGACGCCGCCACGGCTGGTCAGCACCAGATGCGGCACACCCCGGCCCGCCAGCCAGCGCGCCACCTCCGCACCCAGCGCACCGGTGCCGCCCGTGACCAGCACGCTGCCCGACGGGTCCGGGTCCCACGGCATGGCCGGCACACCGCCAGGCACCGCACGCTCCAGCCGACGCCCGAACACCCCGGTCCCACGGACCGCGACCTGATCCTCACCCGCACCGGCCGCATCGGCGGCCAGGACATCCGCGAGAAGCTCACCGGCCCGCGCGTCCAGCTCGGCCGGCAGGTCGACGAGACCGCCCCAGCGCTGCGGCAGCTCCAGGGCAGCGACCCGGCCCATACCCCACACCGCCGCCAGATCCGGATCGCCGAGCCCGTCGGAACCGTCCACGGACACCGCACCTCGTGTCAGCACCCACAGCGGTGCGTGCACCCCGGCCAGTGACTGCACCACGGCCAGCGTCTCCGCCCACCCGGACGCGGACAGGACAACACCCGCCAGGCCAGGCAGTCCCGGCACCTCCTCGGCGGGCAGGCCGACCACGGTCGCGCCCGCGGCCTCCAACGCGGCGGACACCTCCGGATCCTCGGTCCCCACGACCGCCCAGATACCGGACAGCACCGCCGTCTCGGGCAGGCCGCCCAGCGGCTGCCAAGTGACGCGGTAACGCCACGAGTCCAGCGTCGAGCGTTCCCGGTGGCGCCGCCTCCACTCCGACAGCGCCGGGAGTGCCGACTCCAGACCGGCGAGTTCCGTCAGGTCCTCACGTTCCACCGCGTCCCAGAACGCGGCATCGATCAGGTCGCCACCGCCCGCGGCAGCCGTGGCCGAAGGCTCCGGCCAGTAGCGCTCACGCTGGAACGCGTAGGTGGGCAGATCGACCGTCCGACCGCCCCAACCGGCGTACACCGCCGTCCAGTCGACCTCGGCTCCGGACACCCAGAGTCGACCGGCCGCCGTGAGCACGGTGTCGGTCTCCTCGCGGTCCTTGCGCAGGACCGGCACGAACTCCGCCTCGCTCCAGGCCTCTTGCGCCATGGCGGACAGGACCGCGTCAGGGCCGAGCTCGACGCAGCGGCTCACACCGAGTTCCGCGGCGGCCGCGAGGCCGTCGGCGAAGCGGACGGCCTGCCGAAGCTGGTTCAGCCAGTAGCGGGGCTCCTGCATCAGACCGGGTTCAGCCACCGCGCTCGTCACGTTCGACACGACAGGAATCCGGGCCGGGTGGAAGGTCAGACCGTCCAGCACGGTCGCGAACTCGTCCAGCATCGGCTCCATCAGGGCCGAGTGGAAGGCGTGCGACACCGACAGGATGGTGGACTTCCAGCCGCGGGCCGCGCACTGGGCGGCGTAGCGTGCGATGGCTTCGGTGGTGCCGGAGAGGACGACGGAGTTCGGGCCGTTGACGGCGGCGATGTCCAGGCCGGAGTCGGCGACATCCGCCTCGGACGCCTGGACGGCGAGCATGCCGCCGCCCGCGGGCAGCGCCTGCATCAGCCGGCCCCGCTCGGCCACCAGCACGCACGCGTCGTCCAGGTCGAGGATCCCGGCCACATGCGCGGCGACGATCTCGCCCAGGGAGTGACCGAGGAGCACGTCGGGGGTCACGCCCCACGACTCCACCAGCCGGAACAGGGCGACTTCGAGGGCGAAGAGACCGGCCTGCGCCCACATCGTGCGGTCCAGGTCGACGCCGTCGGTCAGGACGTCGCGCAGCGGACGCTCCAGCCGGACATCAAGCCGCGCGCACACCGCGTCGAAGGCTTCCGCGAAGACGGGGAACGCCTCGTACAGCCCCAGGCCCATCCCGGGCCGCTGCGAGCCCTGGCCGGTGAAGAGGAACGCGGTCCGGCCGTCAGCGGCCCTGCCCGCGGCGAGCACTTCCCCGTCAGGGGCCAGCACCGTACGGTGCTCCAGCGCGGCCCGTGTCGTCGCCAGCGACCAGCCGACGTCCACCGGATCCAGCTCCGGCCGCCCCGCCACGAACGATGTCAGCCGCTCGGCCTGTGCCCGCAACGCGGTCTCGGACTTCGCCGACACCAGCCACGGCACCAAGCCCGGTGCCTGTCGCGGCGCGGCAACCGGAACCGGCTCGGGCTTTGATTCCGGAGCCTGTTCGAGGATGACGTGGGCGTTGGTGCCGCTGATGCCGAAGGACGAGACGCCCGCGCGGCGCGGACGGTCCGACTCGGGCCAGGGACGCGCCTCGGTGAGCAGTTCCACCGCACCGGCCGACCAGTCCACCTGCGGCGACGGCTCGTCGACGTGCAGCGTCGCGGGCAGCACGCCGTGCCGCAGCGCCATGACCATCTTGATCACACCGGCCGCACCCGCGGCCACCTGTGTATGACCGATGTTCGACTTCAGCGAGCCGAGCCACAGCGGCTCACCGGTCTCGCCCCGCTCCTGACCGTAGGTCGCCAGGAGCGCCTGCGCCTCGATCGGGTCGCCGAGACGGGTGCCGGTGCCATGGGCCTCGACCACGTCGATGTCGGCACCGGTGAGCCGGGCGTTGGCCAGGGCCTGGCGGATCACCCGCTGCTGGGACGGACCGTTCGGCGCCGTCAGACCGTTCGACGCACCGTCCTGGTTCACCGCGCTGCCGCGCACCACCGCGAGGATCTTGTGCCCGTTGCGCTCGGCGTCCGACAGCCGCTCCACCAGCACCGTACCGACGCCTTCGCCCCAGCCCGTCCCGTCCGCGGCAGCCGCGAACGACTTGCAGCGGCCGTCCGCGGCCAGTCCGTCCTGCCGGTCGAACTCGGCGAACATGCCCGGTGTGGCCATCACCGTCACACCGCCGACGAGAGCGAGTTCGCACTCACCGGCACGGAGCGCCTGCCCCGCCCAGTGCAACGCCACCAGGGAGGAGGAGCAAGCGGTGTCCACAGTGACGGCAGGGCCTTCCAACCCGAACACGTAGGCGACGCGCCCGGAGATCACACTCGGCGCGTTGCCGGTCAGCAGATGACCGTCCGCCCCCAGCGTTCCGGAGACGCTGTACCCGGACGACGACGCTCCGGCGAAGACACCCACGCTGCGACCCCGCAGGGAACGCGGGTCCATTCCGGCCGACTCGAACGTCTCCCACGCGGCCTCCAGCAGCAAGCGCTGCTGCGGGTCCATGGCGACGGCCTCACGCGGCGAGATGTTGAACAAGGCGGCGTCGAACCGGTCCACGTCGTGCACGAACCCACCCAGGCCGGCGGCACCGCCGGGCACCTCGGCCGGCCAGCCGCGATTCGACGGGAAGGCGGACATACCGTCCACTCCGCCGGTGACCAGCTCCCACAGCTGGTCGGGAGACGTGACCTCCCCGGGGAACCGGCAGGCCATGCCCACGATCGCCAGCGGCTCGTCGAGCGGCACGACCCGGGCCGGCGCCGTCGGCACCGGCTCGTCGGCTCCGAAGAACTGCTGGGCCAGGTAGCCGCTCAGCACGGTCGGGGTGGGGTAGTCGAACACCAGCGTCGCGGGCAGCCGGAGTCCGGTGGCGGCGGTCAGCCGGTTGCGCAGTTCGACGGCGGTGAGCGAGTCGAAGCCCAGGTCCTTGAACGCCTGACGCTCACCGACCGCGTCGGTCGAACCGTGGCCGAGGACCGTCGCGGCGCTGCCGCGCACCAGCTCCAGCAGGAGCTGGTGCCGCTGGGCCTCGGGGACGGACCGCAGCCGCTGGGCGAGTGCCAGACCGGCGACGGACTCCTGCGCGACGGCACGCCGCACCCGGCCGGTGACCAGGCCGCGCAGCAGCGCGGGCACCTCGCCGGCCGCACGCACGGCAGCAAGGTCGAGGCTGACCGGTATCAGGTGTGCTGTGGGTCGGTTGAGGGCGGTGTCGAAGAGGGCGAGCGCCTGCTCGGTGGCCAGCCCGCGCGCGAGCTGGTCCTCAAGATGACCGGTCATCGCACTGGCCTGCTGCCACATACCCCAGGCGAGGGAGAGGCCGGGCAGGCCGTGTGCGCGGCGGCGGGTGGCGAGGGCGTCGAGGTAGGCGTTGGCGGCGGCGTAGTTGGCCTGTCCGGGGGTGCCGAAGGTTGCCGATGCGGAGGAGTAGAGGACGAACATGGCGAGGTCGGTGTGGCGGGTGAGTTCGTCGAGGTTGGTGGCGGCGGTGGCCTTGGCGCGCAGGACGGTGTCCAGGCGTTCCTGGGTGAGGGCGGTGACGATGCCGTCGTCGAGGACGCCGGCGGCGTGGACGACGCCGGTGAGCGGGGTCTCGGCGGGGATGTCGGCGAGGACGGTGGCGAGGGCGTCGCGGTCGGCGGCGTCGCACGCCACGATGCGTGCCTGCGCGCCGAGTTCGGCGAGTTCCGTGACGAGGTCGGCTGCGCCGGGGGCGTCGGGGCCCTTGCGGGACAGCAGGAGCAGGTGGCGGGTGCCGTGTTCGGTGGCGAGGTGGCGGGCGAGGAGGCCGCCGAGGGTTCCGGTGCCGCCGGTGATCAGTACGGTGCCGTCGGGGTTGGGGCGGACGGGGAGGGAGAGGACGTTCTTGCCGGTGTGCTTGGCCTGGGCCATGTGCCGCCAGGCGGTGACGGCTTCGCGTGCGTCCCAGACGGTCAACGGCAGCGGTGCGAGCACACCCGCCTCGAACAGGGCGACGACCTCGGTCAGGATGCGGCCCATACCCTCGGGACCCGCATCCGACAGGTCGAACGGGTAGTACGGGACGTCGAGGCCGGCCCGGATGTCGGTCTTGCCCATCTCGACGAACCGGCCGCCGGGGGCCAGCAGCCTCAGGGACGCGTCGAGGAACTCGCCCGCAAGCGAGTTCAGCACGACGTCGACACCCCTGCCGCCGGTCGCGGTCCGGATCCGGTCTTCGAAGTCGAGGTCCCGGGAGGACGCGATCCGTGAGGGGTCGACTCCGCCTGCGATGACGGTGGGCCACTTGGCGGGGCTGGCGGTGGCATACACCTCCAGGCCCCAGTGACGGGCCAGTTGGACGGCGGCCATGCCGACACCACCGGCGGCCGCGTGGATCAGCACGGATTCACCGGCCTTGACCTGGGCCAGGTCCCGCAGCCCGTACCAGGCCGTCGCGAACACCAGCGGCACCGCTGCCGCCTGCGCCCACGACCAGCCCGACGGAACGCGCACCAGCAGACGGCGGTCGGTCACGGCCTCCGTCACGAACCCGCCCTCGAAGAACCCGAACACCCGGTCACCGACAGCAAGATCGTCAACGTTCGTGCCCACCTCGACGACCACACCGGCCGCCTCGGAGCCCATGACGCCAGGTTCCGGATACATGCCCAGTCCCAGGAGCACGTCCCGGAAGTTCACGCCCGCCGCACGGATCTCGACCCGCACCTGGCCGGATTCCAGAGGCAGCGAGCCGGCTCCCTCAAGGTGGAGGGACTCCAGCGTGCCGTCGGTGCCGGGGGCAAGGCGCCAGTTGTGGTCCGGCAGTACCAGTCCACTGCCTCCTCCGGCGCGCATCAGGCGGGGTGCCAGGAGCGCACCCTGACGGATGGCGACCTGTGGCTCGTCGAGTCCGGCCAGGAGGGCCAGGTCGAGCTGTTCCTCAGATGCCGGGTCGGTGTCGACGAGCACGATGCGGTCCGGGTGCTCCGACTGCGCCGAGCGCACCAGACCCCATACCGCCGCACCCACCGGGTCCACGGCACGGCCAGGACCCGCGGGCATGGCTCCCCGGGTCACGACCGCCAGACGCGAACCGAACGTGCTCTCGTCCGCCAGCCACTCCTGCACACCACGCAGCACCTCGCCGAGGACCTGCTCCACCGGGCCGTCGCCGGCCGGCAGCACCGTCCACGCCGTCTCACCGGAAGCACCGCCGGGCGGGAGCGCGACCCACTCGACCGCGAAGAGCGCGTCGTCCGCCGCGTGCCCGGCCGCCGACAACTGCTCCGCCGACACCGCACGCGACACCAGCGAACGGACCACCGCGACCGGCGCACCCGTACCGTCCGCCGCCTGAACCGTGAAGCCTTCGCCCTCGGGACGGATCGCCACCCGCAGCGCGGTCGCCCCGACCGCGAACAACTCCACACCCGACCACGCGAACGGCAACCGCGGCCCACTCGCTTCAGCGTCGGCGCTCGGGACCAGCCCGGAGGGGTGCAGTGCCGCGTCGAAGAGGGCGGGGTGGATACCGAACCCGTCCACCAACTCCGCGATCGCCACCTCGGCGTAGACACCGGAAGCGTCCCGCCAGGCCGCCTGGACGCCCTGGAACGCCGGACCGTAACCAAAGCCCACACCCGCCAGCGCCTCGTAGAACCCGTCGACGTCCACCGCCTCCGCACCCTGCGGAGGCCACACACTCAGCTCGAAGCCCGCCCCCGATGCAGCCTGCTCCGCCAGCGAACCGGACGCATGCAGCGTCCATTCGTCCACGCCCTCGGCACGGGCATGGACATGCACCGGCCGGTCACCCGAAGCATCCGGGCCCTCGACCCGCACCTGAACCTGCACACCACCGGACTCCGGCAGCACCAGCGGAGCCCGCAGCACCAGCTCCCGCAACAGACCGCAGCCCACCTCCTGCCCCGCCCGCAGCACCATCTCCACCAACGCGGTCCCAGGCACCACCACATGCCCCGACACCACATGATCGGCCAGCCACGGCTGGGCGTCCACAGACAGCGAGCCGGTCAGAAGACTGCCGGCGCCCTCGGCCAACGAGACCGAGGTCCCCAACAATGCATGTCCAGAGGCGAACTGACCGCTCCCACCCGGCACCGACTGCGGCCAGTACCGCTGGTGCTGGAACGCGTAGGTCGGCAAAGCGACATGCCGGCCAGTGAGCACCGCCCGCCAGTTGACGTCGACACCCGCCTTCCACGCCTCGCCGAGGCTGGTCAGCAGGCGGCGCATGCCACCCTCGCCGCGTCGCAGGGTACCGAGCACCACGGCGTCCGCACCGGTCGCGTCGATCGTCTCCTCGATGCCCACCGTGAGTACCGGGTGGGCGCTGACCTCGACGAAGGTGCGCATCCCCTGTCCGAGGAGGGCACGGACCGCGGTCTCGAACTCGACCGTGGAGCGCAGGTTGTCGAACCAGTACCGGGCGTCGAGACCGCCGTCGACGGTCTCGCCGGTCAGGGTGGACAGCATCGGAACCGTGCCGGCGACCGGAGTCAGCCCGGCCAGGTCGGCCAGGATCCGCTCCCGGAGCCGGTCCATCTCCGGCGAGTGCGACGCGTAGTCCACCGGAATGCGGCGCGTACGGATGCCCTGGCGTTCGCACTCGGCCATGAAGGAGCCGAGGGACTCCGCGTCGCCGGAGACGACAGTGGACGACGGACCGTTCACCGCGGCCACCGACACCGTGCCCGGCATCAGGCCCTCGACCGCTTCCCGGCCGGCAGCCACGGACACCATGCCCCCACCACCGGCCACCGCCACCAAAGCCTGCGACCGCAAGGCCACCACCCGCGCCGCATCGTCCAGCGACAACCAGCCCGCCACACACGCCGCAGCGATCTCACCCTGCGAATGACCCACCACCGCAGACGGCACCACACCCGCCGAACGCCACACCTCCGCCAGCGACACCATCACCGCCCACAGCACCGGCTGGACCACATCCACCCGGTCCACATCACCGTCCCGCAACAACACATCGGTCAACGACCAGTCGACGTACGGGGCGAGCGCCGTCTCGCACTCGGCCAGCCGCTCCCGGAACACCGGCGAGGCATCCCACAACTCCCGCGCCATGCCCACCCACTGCGAGCCCTGACCCGGGAACACGAACACCACACCACCGGCACCCGTAACGGCCGACGTGGCCACGGACAGCCCGGCCAGCAACTCCTCCCGGCCCTCCCCCACGACCACCGCACGATGCTCCAACGCAGCCCGCGTCGTCGCCAGCGACCAGCCCACGTCCACCGGGTCCAGCTCCGGCCGCTCCGCGACGAACGAGGCCAGCCGCTCCACCTGCGCCCGCAACGCGGCCTCGGACTTCGCCGACACCACCCACGCCGACACACCAGGAACCGAGGTCTCTGCAACCGAAGCCTCCGGCTGCGGGGCCTGCTCCACAATCACGTGCGCGTTCGTGCCCGACATGCCGAACGACGACACCGCCGCACGCCGCAGACGCTCCACCGCAGGCCAGTCCCGGGACTCCGTCAGCAACTCCACCGCACCCGCCGACCAGTCCACCTCCGCCGACGGCTCGTCCACATGCAACGTCGCCGGCAGCACACCGTGCCGCAGCGCCATCACCATCTTGATCACACCCGCGACACCCGCAGCTGCCTGCGTGTGACCGATGTTCGACTTCACCGACCCCAGCCACAACGGCTCACCGGCCTCACCGCGTTCGCGGCCGTAGGTCGCCAGCAGGGCACCTGCCTCGATCGGGTCACCGAGACGCGTACCGGTGCCGTGTGCCTCGACCACGTCCACGTCCGCGCCGGTGAGCCGGGCATTCGCCAGCGCCTGACGGATGACCCGCTGCTGCGAGGGCCCGTTCGGCGCCGTCAGACCGTTCGACGCACCGTCCTGGTTGATCGCACTGCCCCGCACGACCGCCAGCACCTGGTGCCCGTTGCGTTCCGCGTCCGACAGCCGCTCCAGCATCACCAGGCCGACGCCTTCGGACCATCCGGTGCCGTCGGCGGCCGAGGAGAACGCCTTGCACCGGCCGTCGCCGGCCAGCCCTTCCTGCCGGTCGAACTCGATGAACGCGCCCGGTGTGGCCATCACCGTCACACCACCGGCCAGCGCCATGTCACACTCACCCGACCGCAGCGCCTGACCCGCCAGATGCAACGCCACCAGCGACGACGAACACGCCGTGTCCACCGTCACCGCCGGCCCCTCCAGCCCGAACGCGTAGGAAACCCGCCCTGAGATCACACTGCTCGCGGTACCGGTCAGCATGTGTCCTTCGGCACCCGGGATCCCCGCCGCGCCGTAGCCGGACGACGCCGCGCCGGCGAACACGCCGACGCTCCGGCCACGGAACGACCGTGGGTCCATTCCGGCCGACTCGAACGTCTCCCAGGCGGCCTCCAGCAGCAGCCGCTGCTGCGGGTCCATCGCCAGCGCCTCACGAGGGCTGATCTCGAAGAGTCCGGCGTCGAAGCCGTCCGCACCGTGGACGAACCCACCAAGTCGCGTCATGTCAGCGAGCACCTCGCTCGGCCAGCCACGGTCGAGGGGGAACGGCGAGATGCCGTCCCTCCCGTCGGCGACCATGTCCCACAGCTGCTCGGGGGACACGACCTCCCCCGGGAAACGGCAGGCCATTCCCACGATCGCCAGCGGCTCATCGCTCACGTCCGACGTGAGCTGACGGGCCGACTCTGCGATCGCCTCCGACTCGCCGAAGAACTGCTGGGCCAAGTAGTCGCTCAGCACGGCCGGGGTGGGGTAGTCGAACGCGAGCGTCGCGGACAGCCGCAGGCCGGTGGCGGCAGTCAGCCGATTACGCAGTTCCACCGCGGTGAGCGAGTCGAAGCCCAGGTCCTTGAACGCCTGACGCTCACCGACCGCGTCCGTCGAACCGTGGCCCAGGACCGTCGCGGCGCTGCCGCGCACCAGCTCCAGCAGCAGCTGGTGCCGCTGGGCCTCGGGGACGGACCGCAGCCGCTGCACCAGCGCCAGACCGGCCACGGACTCCTGCGCGACCGCACGCCGCACCCGCCCGGTGACCAGCCCACGCAGCAGCGCGGGCACCTCACCCGCCGCACGCACCGCAGCAAGGTCAAGGCTGACCGGCACCAGGTGTGCCGCAGAGCGTCGCAGTGCGGTGTCGAAGAGGGCGAGCGCCTGCTCGGTGGCCAGCCCGCGCGCGAGCTGGTCCTCAAGATGACCGGTCATCGCACTGGCCTGCTGCCACATGTCCCAGCCCAGCGAGAGACCAGGCAGGCCCTCCGCACGCCGACGGACAGCGAGGGCGTCGAGGAAGGCATTCGCGGCCGCGTAGTTGGCCTGCCCCGGACTCCCGAACGTCGCCGACGCCGAGGAGTAGAGCACGAACATGGCGAGATCGCTGCCACGGGTCAGCGTGTCGAGGTTGGTGGCGGCGGTGGCCTTGGCGCGCAGGACGGTGTCCAGGCGTTCCTGGGTCAGCCCGGTGAAGACACCGTCGTCGAGGACACCCGCCGCGTGAACGACACCCGTCAGCGGAACCTCGGCAGGGATACCCGCGAGGACCGCCGCGAGGCCGTCGCGGTCGGCCGCGTCGCAGGCCACGATGCGTGCCTGCGCGCCGAGTTCGGCGAGTTCCGTGACGAGGTCGGCTGCGCCGGGGGCGTCGGGGCCCTGGCGGGACAGCAGGAGGAGGTTCCTCGTGCCGTGTTCGGTGGCGAGGTGGCGGGCGAGGAGTCCGCCGAGCGTTCCGGTGCCGCCGGTGATCAACACCGTGCCGTCGGGGTTCGGGCGGGCCGGGAGGGAGAGGACGTTCTTGCCGATGTGCTTGGCCTGGGCCATGTGCCGCCAGGCGGTGACCGCTTCACGCACGTCCCACACGGTCAGCGGCAGTGGCTGGAGGGAGCCCTGTTCGAAGAGGGCGACGACCTCGGCGAGGATACGGCCCATACGCTCGGGACCTGCGTCGGTGAGGTCGAACGGGTAGTACGGGACGTCGAGGCCGGCCCGGATGTCGGTCTTGCCCATCTCGACGAACCGGCCGCCGGGGGCCAGCAGCCTCAGGGACGCGTCGAGGAACTCGCCCGCAAGCGAGTTCAGCACGACGTCGACACCCCTGCCGCCGGTCGCGGTCCGGATCCGGTCTTCGAAGTCGAGGTCCCGGGAGGAGGCGATGCGTGAGGGGTCGACTCCGCCTGCGATGACGGTGGGCCACTTGGCGGGGCTGGCGGTGGCATACACCTCCAGGCCCCAGTGACGGGCCAGTTGGACGGCGGCCATGCCGACACCACCGGCGGCCGCGTGGATCAGCACGGATTCACCGGCCTTGACCTGAGCCAGGTCCCGCAGCCCGTACCAGGCCGTCGCGAACACCAGCGGCACCGCTGCCGCCTGCGCCCACGACCAGCCCGACGGAACCTTCACGAGCAGTTCCCGGCCCGCCACCGCCTCGTCGGCGAACCCACCGTCGAAGAACCCGAACACCCGGTCACCGACAGCAAGATCGTCAACGTTCGTGCCCACCTCGACGACGACACCGGCCGCCTCGGAGCCCATCGTGCCGGGAACGGGATACATGCCCAGTCCCAGGAGCACGTCCCGGAAGTTCACGCCCGCCGCACGGATCTCGACCCGCACCTGGCCGGATTCCAGAGGCAGCGAGCCGGCTCCCTCAAGGTGGAGGGACTCCAGCGTGCCGTCGGTGCCGGGGGCAAGGCGCCAGTTGTGGTCCGGCAGTACCAGTCCACTGCCTCCTCCGGCGCGCATCAGGCGGGGTGCCAGGAGCGCACCCTGACGGATGGCGACCTGTGGCTCGTCGAGTCCGGCCAGGAGGGCCAGGTCGAGCTGTTCCTCAGATGCCGGGTCGGTGTCGACGAGCACGATGCGGTCCGGGTGCTCCGACTGCGCCGAGCGCACCAGACCCCATACCGCCGCACCCACCGGGTCCACGGCACGGCCAGGACCCGCGGGCATGGCTCCCCGGGTCACGACCGCCAGACGCGAACCGAACGTGCTCTCGTCCGCCAGCCACTCCTGCACACCACGCAGCACCTCGCCGAGGACCTGCTCCACCGGGCCGTCGCCGGCCGGCAGCACCGTCCACGCCGTCTCACCGGAAGCACCGCCGGGCGGGAGCGCGACCCACTCGACCGTGAAGAGCGCGTCGTCCGCCGCGTTCCCGGACGCCGACAACTGCTCCGCCGACACCGCACGCGACACCAGCGAACGAACGACCGCGACCGGCGCACCCGTACCGTCCGCCGCCTGAACCGTGAAGCCTTCGCCCTCGGGACGGATCGCCACCCGCAGCGCGGTCGCCCCGACCGCGAACAACTCCACACCCGACCACGCGAACGGCAACCGCGGCCCACTCGCTTCAGCGTCGGCGCTCGGGACCAGCCCGGAGGGGTGCAGTGCCGCGTCGAAGAGGGCGGGGTGGATACCGAACCCGTCCACCAACTCCGCGATCGCCACCTCGGCGTAGACACCGGAAGCGTCCCGCCAGGCCGCCTGGACGCCCTGGAACGCCGGACCGTAACCGAAGCCCGCACCCGCCAGCGCCTCGTAGAACCCGTCGACGTCCACCGCCTCCGCACCCTGCGGAGGCCACACACTCAGCTCGAAGCCCGCCCCCGATGCAGCCTGCTCCGCCAGCGAACCGGACGCATGCAGCGTCCATTCGTCCACGCCCTCGGCACGGGCATGGACATGCACCGGCCGGTCACCCGAAGCATCCGGGCCCTCGACCCGCACCTGAACCTGCACACCACCGGACTCCGGCAGCACCAGCGGAGCCCGCAGCACCAGCTCCCGCAACAGACCGCAGCCCACCTCCTGCCCCGCCCGCAGCACCATCTCCACCAACGCGGTCCCAGGCACCACCACATGCCCCGACACCACATGATCGGCCAGCCACGGCTGAGTATCCATGGAGAGACGGCCGGTGAGGAGCACGCTGTCCGCGTCGGCGAGGGCCACCACGGAGCCGAGCAGCGCGTGCTCGGCGCCCTGGATGCCCAGTGCGCCCGCGTCCGCGCCGAGTACGCCCGGCTGCGGCCAGTAGCGTTCGCGCTGGAAGGGGTAGGTGGGCAGGTCGACCGTCCGGCCGCCCCAGTCGGCGAACACGGCGTGCCAGTCGATGTCGGTGCCGGAGGTCCACAGGCGGCTGATCGCGGTGAGGGCGGTGTCGGTCTCGTCGCGGTCCTTGCGCAGGACGGGGACGAACTCGGCCTCGGTGACGGTGTCCTGGGCCATGCCCGTCAGGACGCCGTCCGGACCCAGCTCGACGTGCCGCGTCACGCCCATCGCGTCGAGCGTGGCGACACCGTCGGCGAACCGCACCGCCTGCCGCACCTGACGCAGCCAGTACGCCGGCTGCTGCATGGCACCCGGCTCGGCCACCGCACCCGTCAGGTTCGACACGACAGGAATCTGCGCCGGGTGGAAGGTCAGACCGTCCAGCACGGCCGCGAACTCGTCCAGCATCGGTTGCATCAGGGCCGAGTGGAACGCATGCGACACCGACAGGACGTTGAACCGCACGCCGCGCTCGGCGCACTCCGCGGCATACCGCTCGACAGCCTCGACCGCGCCCGACAGGACGACGGAGTTCGGGCCGTTGACGGCCGCGACGTCCAGGCCGGAGCCGACGACCTCGGCCTCGGTCGCCTGCACGGCGAGCATGCCGCCGCCCGCGGGCAGCGCCTGCATCAGCCGGCCCCGCTCCGCCACCAGCACGCACGCATCGTCCAGGTCGAAGATCCCGGCAACGTGCGCGGCGCTGATCTCGCCCAGCGAGTGGCCGAGGAGCACGTCCGGGGTCACGCCCCAGGACTCCACGAGCCGGTACAGGGCGACTTCGAGGGCGAAGAGGCCGGCCTGTGCCCACATCGTGTGGTCCAGGTCGACGCCGTCGGTCACAACCTCCCGCAGCGGGCGCTCCAGCCGGGCATCCATCCGCGCGCACACCGCGTCGAACGCCTCCGCGAACACCGGGAACGCCTCGTACAGCCCCAGCCCCATACCCGCACGCTGCGAACCCTGCCCCGTGAACAGGAACGCGGTCCGGCCCTCGGCCGCCACGCCCTCGGCGAGCGTCGTTTCCCCCGCCAGCACCGCACGATGCTCCAGCGCGGCACGGGTCGTGGACAGCGACCAGCCCACATCCACCGGATCCAGCTCCGGCCGCTCCGCGGCGAACGACCTCAGCCGCTCCACCTGAGCCCGCAGTGCAGGCTCGGACTTCGCCGACACCACCCACGGGACCGCCTGCGGGGTCCACGTCTGCAGGTCGATCGGGGCGGGCTCCAGTGCCGGCTCCGCTTCCGGTGCCTGCTCCAGAATTACGTGGGCGTTCGTCCCGCTGATCCCGAACGACGACACACCCGCACGCCGCGGACGCTCCACCGCGGGCCAGGGACGCGACTCGGTCAGCAGTTCCACCGCACCGGCGGACCAGTCCACCTGCGGCGACGGCTCGTCGACGTGCAGCGTGGCGGGCAGCACGCCGTGCCGCATGGCCATGATCATCTTGATCACGCCCGCGACACCCGCGGCGGCCTGCGTGTGACCGATGTTGGACTTCACCGAGCCCAGCCACAGGGGCTCGCCGGCGTCGCCGCGCTCCTGACCGTAGGTCGCCAGCAGCGCCTGCGCCTCGATCGGGTCACCCAGCCGGGTGCCGGTGCCATGCGCCTCGACGACATCGACATCGACGCCGGAAAGCCGGGCGTTCGCCAGAGCCTGGCGGATCACCCGCTGCTGCGAGGGGCCGTTCGGCGCCGTCAGACCGTTGGACGCACCGTCCTGGTTGACGGCACTTCCGCGCACCACCGCGAGGATCTTGTGCCCGTTGCGCTCAGCATCCGACAACCGCTCCAGCATCAGGACACCGACGCCCTCGGCCCAGCCGGTCCCGTCGGCCGCCGAGGCGAACGACTTGCACCGGCCGTCCGACGCCAGCCCGTCCTGCCGGTCGAACTCGGTGAACACGTTCGCCGTGGCCATCACGGTCACGCCGCTCGCCAGCGCCAGGTCGCACTCGCCCCCCCGAAGTGCCTGTGCCGCCCAGTGCAGGGCGACCAGCGACGACGAACACGCCGTGTCGATCGTGGCCGCCGGACCCTCGAGTCCGAACGCGTACGCCACCCGGCCGGAGATCACGCTGTTCGCCGTACCGGTCAGCAGGTGACCGTCGGATCCTGGGACACCGCCGTAGCCGTATCCGGACGAGGACGCGCCGGCGAACACGCCCACGCTGCGACCTCGTTGCGCACGCGGGTCCATTCCCGCCGACTCGAACGTCTCCCATGCGGCCTCCAGCAGCAGCCGCTGCTGCGGGTCCATGGCGAGCGCCTCACGCGGCGAGATCCCGAAGAGGCCCGCGTCGAACCCGGCCGCGTCATGGACGAACCCGCCCATGCCACCGGCCGCCTCGGCCACATCGGCCGGCCAGCCGCGGTCCGCCGGGAACACCGACATGCCGTCCGTCCCGCCGGCGACCAGGTCCCACAGCTCGTCCGGCGACGTCACACCGCCGGGATAGCGGCAGGCCATACCCACGATCGCGATCGGCTCGTCGGCCGCGCCCGCCCGGGCCGGCACCATTTCCGCGGGCCGGTCCGCGCCGAGAAGCTGGGCCTGGAGGTACTCCGCCAGCACTCGCGGCGTGGGGTAGTCGAACGCCAACGTCGCGGGCAGAGTCGTCCCGGTGTGCGAGGACAGCAGGTTGCGCAGTTCGATCGCCATCAGCGAGTCGAAGCCCAGGTCACGGAAGGCTCGCTCGGGTTCGACCGCCTGCGCGGCGGAGTGCCCCAGCACGCTCGAAGCCTGCTCCCGCACCAACTCCAGCAGCCTCTCCTGCTGCCGCTCCTGGGGCATCGACGTGAGTTCCTGACGCAGCGGCGACTCCGGGCCGGGAGCGCCGCCCGGGGCGGTGTCGGCCAGGGCGGCCGCCTCGGGCAGGTCGCTGAGCAGCGCGCTGCGCCGTGCCGAGGTGAAGGCGGGCAGGAAGGTGGGCCAGTCGACGTCGGCCACCGTCAGCGTGCCCGGTCCCGAGTCGATCGCCTGGGCCAGTGCCCGCATCGCGAGTTCCGGATCCAGTGCGTCGAGCCCACGCCGACGCAGGTACTCTTCCGTCTCGCCCTCGGTGGCCATGCCGGCCTTGGCCCAGGGGCCCCAGGCCAGGGATGTGCCGGGGAGTCCGCGGTCGTGGCGGTGTTGGATCCAGGCGTCGAGGAAGGCGTTGCCGGCTGCGTAGGCGGCCTGGCCGCCGCTGCCCCAGGTGGCGGCGATCGAGGAGAAGACGACGAAGAGGTCGATCGGCAGGTGGGCGGTGAGTTCGTCGAGATGCGCCGTGCCGGTGACCTTGCTCGCGAGCACCTTCCCCACGGCGTCCAGACCGGTGAGGTCCAGCTTCTCGGGAGTCCCGACGCCGGCGGCGTGCACGATGCCGGTCAGTGGTGTGTGAGTGGGGATGCGGGCGATGACTTCGGCGAGGGCGTCGCGGTCGGTGACGTCGCAGGCGGCGACGGTGACCTGGGTGCCGAGGCGGGCGAGTTCTTCGGTCAGGCCGTCGGGGGCGTTGCCGCTGCGGCTGGTGAGGACCAGGTGGGGGGTGCCGCGGTGGGCGAGCCAGCGGGCCACGACGGTGCCGAGGGCGCCGGTGCCGCCGGTGATCAGGACGGTCCCGGTGGGGGTCCACGGGGTGGTGGGCGGTGTGGTGGTCGGGGCGTGCAGGACGCGCCGGCCGTGGACCCCGGAGTCGCGGACGGCGACCTGGTCCTCGCGGCCGTCGGCGAGGACGCCGGCAAGGCGTGCTGCCGTGTTCGTGTCGGTTGTGGGGTGGGTGTCGGTTGTTGCGGGGAGGTCGATGAGGCCGCCCCAGACGTGGGGTGCTTCGAGTGCGGCGACGCGGCCCATGCCCCAGATGGTGGCCTGGGCCGGGTTGGTCAGCGGGTCCGATGCCGTGGTGGACACGGCGCCGCGGGTGGTCACCCACAGGGGGGCGGTGAGGTGGGTGTCGGTGAGTGCCTGGAGCAGGGTCAGCACGCCGGCGAGGGGTGCGGGGATGCCGTTGTGTGCGGGCTGGTTGGTGAGGGTGTCGGCGAGGAGCAGGATGCCGGACAGGTCGGGGGCCTGGGCGGCGAGGTGTTCGAGTGCCGCTTTCCGTTCGTGGCGTGTGGCCGTGGCGTTGTCGTGGGGGGTGTCGAGGGGGAGGGTGAGGACGGTGGCACCGGCTCCGGTGAGAGCGGCCGTGATGGTGGCGGTGGTGGTGGGGTCGCCGGTGGTGGCGAGGATCCATGTGCCGGTGAGGGTGGGTGTGGTGGGGAGGGTGGTGAGGGGTTTCCAGGCGACCTGGTAGCGCCAGGAGTCGATCACGGAGCGTTCGCGTCGGCGGCGTCGCCAGGTGGCGAGCACGGGCAGGACCTGGCCCAGGGAGGCCGGGGGTTCGGTGAGTTCGAGTTCGGTGGCCAGTTGCTGGAGGTCTTCGCGTTCGACCGCGTCCCAGAATCCGGTCTCGGCCACCTCGCCGCTGGTGGGTGCGGCGACGGGCTCGGGCCAGTACCGCTGTCGCTGGAAGGGGTAGGTGGGCAGGTCGACCGTCCGGCCGCCCCAGCCGGCGAACACCGCGCGCCAGTCGACCTCGACACCGCAGGTCCACAGTCGGCTCACGGCGGTCAGGACGGTGTCGCTCTCGTCGCGGTCCTTGCGCAGAACGGGGGCGCAGAGCATGTCGTCGGCGCCGGTCTGGGCCATGCCGGACAGCACACCGTCGGGGCCGAGTTCCAGGCAGCGGGTCACGCCCATGGCCGCGAGGGCGGTGACGCCGTCGGCGAAGCGGACCGTGCCACGGACCTGGTGCAGCCAGTACGCGGGCTGCTGCATGGCACCCGGCTCGGCAACGGCTCCGGTGAGGTTCGAGACGACCGGGATGTGTGCGGGGTGGAACGTCAGGCCGTTCAGGACGTTCGCGAACTCGTCCAGCATCGGTTCCATCAGGGCCGAGTGGAAGGCGTGCGACACCGACAGGACGTTGAACCGCAGGCCACGCTCGGCGCACTGGGCGGCGTAGTGTGCGATGGCTTCGGTGGTGCCGGAGAGGACGACGGAGTTGGGGCCGTTGACGGCGGCGATGTCGAGGCCGGACTCGGCGACGTCGGCTTCGGTGGCCTGGACGGCGAGCATGCCGCCGCCCGCGGGCAGCGCCTGCATCAGCCGGCTCCGCTCCGCCACCAGCACACACGCATCGTCCAGGTCCAGGATCCCCGCGACATGCGCCGCACTGATCTCACCCAGCGAGTGACCCAGCAACACATCCGGGCTCACGCCCCACGACTCCACCAGCCGGAACAGGCCGACTTCGAGCGCGAACAGCCCCGCCTGAGCCCACATCGTGCGGTCGAGGTCGGCGCCGTCGGTCAGAACCTCCCGCAGCGGGCGCTCCAGCCGGACATCAAGTCGGGCGCAGACGGCGTCGAACGCTTCGGCGAACACCGGGAACGCCTCGTAGAGCCCCAGGCCCATGCCCGCGCGCTGGGAGCCCTGGCCGGTGAACAGGAACGCGGTCTTGCCTTCGCCCGTGGTGCCTGTGGCGAGCACATCCCCATCGGCGGCCAGGACGGTGCGGTGTTCCAACGCTGCCCGGCTGGTCGCGAGCGACCAGGCCACGTCGACCCGGTCCAGTTCGGGCTGGTCGGCAACGAAGGTCCGAAGGCTGTCGATCTGTGCGCGTAGGGCGGTGTCGGACTTGGCCGAGACGAGCCACGGCACCGGTCCGGGGCGCGTTGCCGACGGTTCGGCGACTGCCACCGGCTCGGGCGCGGGTGCCTGTTCGAGGATGATGTGGGCGTTGGTTCCGCTGATGCCGAACGAGGAGACCGCAGCGCGGCGCGGACGGTCCACCGCAGGCCACGCGCGCTGCTCGGTGAGCAGCTCCACCGCACCGGCGGTCCAGTCGACCTGGGTCGACGGTTCGTCGATGTGGAGGGTTGCGGGCATCAGGCCGTGGCGCAGGGCCATGACCATCTTGATGACGCCGGCGACGCCGGCGGCGGCCTGGGTGTGGGCGATGTTGGACTTGACCGAGCCGATCCACAAAGGCTCGTGACCGGCGCGGTCTTGGCCGTAGGTCGCCAGCAGCGCCTGGGCCTCGATCGGGTCGCCGAGGCGCGTGCCGGTGCCGTGGGCCTCGACCACGTCGATGTCCGCACCGGTCAGGTCGGCGTTGGCCAGCGCCTGGCTGATGACCCGCTGCTGCGAGGGTCCGTTCGGCGCCGACAGGCCGTTGCTGGCGCCGTCCTGGTTGATGGCGCTGCCCCGCACGACGGCGAGGATCTTGTGTCCGTTGCGTTGGGCGTCCGAGAGTCGCTCCACCAGCAGCAGGCCGACGCCTTCGCCCCAGCCCATGCCGTCGGAGGAATCGGCGAACGACTTGCACCGGCCGTCGGACGCCAGCCCGCCCTGGCGGTCGAACTCGCCGAACACGCCGGGGTTGGCCATGACGGTCACGCCGCCGGCGAGCGCCATGTCGCACTCGCCCGTCCGCAGCGCCTGCGCCGCCAGGTGCAGGGCGACAAGCGACGACGAACACGCGGTGTCCACCGTCACCGCCGGGCCCTCCAGCCCGAAGGCGTAGGACACCCGGCCGGACATGACGCTGGTCGCGGTCCCGGTGAGCAGGTGTCCTTCCGCGCCCTGGGGGATCTGGGTTCCGGTGCCGTAGCCGGAGGTGGTGCCGCCGACGAACACGCCTGTGGCGGTGCCTGCGAGCGAGCGGGGATCAACTCCCGCCGCTTCGAAGGCCTCCCACGTGGTTTCCAGCAGCAGTCGTTGCTGGGGGTCCATGGCGAGGGCTTCGCGGGGGCTGATGCCGAACAGGTCGGCGTCGAACTCGTCGGCGTGGTCGAGGAACGCGCCCCGGCCGGCGATGCCCTCGGGCCAGCCACGGTCGGTGGGGAACGGCCCCACCGCGTCGCCCGCGTCGGCGACCAGGTCCCACAGGGACTGGGCCGAGGTCACCGAGCCGGGGAAGCGGCAGGCCATGCCGACGATCGCAACCGGCTCATCCACGGCCACCGACACCGGACGCGCCACCGACGGCGTCCCCGCTTCGGTACCGGAGAGTTCGGTGAGCAGGAAGTCGGTCAGGACGAGGGGGGTGGGGTGGTCGAAGACGAGGGTGGCCGGCAGCCTGAGTCCGGTGACCGACTGGAGACGGTTGCGGACCTCGACTGCCATCAGGGAGTCGAATCCGAGGTCGCGGAAGGCCCGGCCGGCTTCCACGGACTCCCCGTCCGCGTGCCCGAGGACGGCCGCGGCGTGGGTGCGCACGACGTCCAGCACCACCTGCCGGCGCTGCGCGGCCGCTGTCCCTGCGAGCTGCTGCCGCAGGTCGGCTGCTCCGCCGTCCTCCTCGAACGATGTCGGTGTGTCCGGGGTGGTGGCTTCGGGGAGGTCGGCGAGGAGTCGGCTGGGGCGGATGGCGGTGAACGAGGCTGTGAAGGTGGGCCAGTCGATGTCGGCGACGGTCAGTCCCGACTCCCCGGCGTCGACGGCTGCCGCGAGGGTGCGCATGGCGAGTTCGGGGTTCATCGGGGCCATGCCGCGTCGGCGCAGGAGCTGCTGGGTCTCACCCTGGACGGCCATACCGGCACCGTCCCAGGGGCCCCAGGCCACGGACGTGGCGGACAGGCCGCGTTCACGGCGCTCGGCCGCCCAGGCATCGAGGAACGCGTTCGCCGCGGCGTAGGCGCCCTGACCCGCACCACCCCACACTGCGGCGCCGGAAGAGAAGACGACGAACAGGTCGAGCGGAAGATCCGCGGTCAGGGCCTCCAGGTGTGCGACCCCGTCGATCTTCGCGCCGATCACCGCCGCCGTCGTGTCCCGGTCGGCGACCTCCAGCATCTGCGCATCCCCGACACCGGCCGCATGCACCACACCCGTGAGCGGAACATCTGCCGGAACACCGGCGATGACCTCGGCCAGCGCATCCCGGTCGGTCATGTCACAGGATGCGACCGTCACCCGTGCACCCAGTGCGGCGAGTTCCTCGACCAGACCATCCGGGGCTACACCGCGACGGCTGGTCAGCACCAGATGCGGCACACCCCGCCCCGCCAGCCACCGCGCAACCTCAGCGCCCAGCGCCCCGGTACCACCCGTGACCAGCACGGTTCCTGAGGGCTGCCATCCCTCGCCCGCCGCATCAGTCGCCGCTGCCCGGACCAAACGCCGGGCGTAGACACCGGAGCCACGCACAGCCGCCTGATCCTCACCAGCACCAGCACCGTCGGCGAGAATCGCGGCCAGGCGGCCGGACGCCTTCGCGTCCAGGGTCTCGGGCAGGTCGATCATGCCGCCCCAGCGCTGCGGGAACTCCAGCGCCGCGACCCGGCCCAGACCCCACACCGCGGCCTGCACCGGATCCAGCACCCGGTCCGACGCACCGACAGCGACCGCACCCCGCGTGAGCACCCACAACGGCGCGTCCACCCCGGCATCACCCAGCGCCTGCAACAGCACCGTCACCCGGGTGAGTTCATCCGCCACCACATCAGCAGTGCGGTCGGCCGAAGCCGCGCCGGCCGCCAGCACCACACCGCACACATCCGGCACGGCAGCGACCGCCCCGGCCAAGCCCGCACGGTCCACGACCTCATCCACCGACAAGCCCGCCACGACGGCACCCGCGCCGGTCAACGCCCCGGCCACGTCCGCAGCACTGTCGCCCACCACCAGCCAGGTACCCGACAGCAGTGCGGCAGAGGCCGTTTCGAGAGGCTTCCACACCACCTGGTAGCGCCAGGTGTCGATCACGGACCGCTGCCGGCGTTCCCGGCGCCACGAGGCGAGTGCCGGAACCACCGACCCGAGCAACTGCGGGGCTTCCGACAGCTGGAGCGTGCCCGCGAGTTCATCGAGGTCACCACGCTCCACGGCATCCCAGAACCGCGACTCGACCGGGTCCACCACCCCGCCCGCAGCCTGAACCGGCAGCGACGGGACGTCCAGCCAGTACCGCTCATGCTGGAAGGCGTATGTCGGCAAAGCTACATGGCGGCCGGTGAGCAGCGCGGACCAGTTCACGTCCACGCCGGTGGCCCATGCCTCGCCGAGGCTGGTCAGCAGGCGGCGCATGCCACCCTCACCGCGTCGCAGGGTACCCAGTGCCGTGGCGTCGGCCCCGGTCGCGTCGATGGTCTCCTCGACCCCGACGGTGAGTACGGGGTGGGCGCTGACCTCGACGAAGGTGCGCATCCCCTGTCCGAGGAGGGCACGGATCGCGGTCTCGAACTCGACCGTGGAGCGCAGGTTGTCGAACCAGTACCGGGCGTCGAGACCGCCGTCGACGGTCTCGCCGGTCAGGGTGGACAGCATCGGAACCGTGCCGGTGGCCGGAGTCAGCCCGGCCAGGTCGGCCAGGATCCGCTCCCGGAGCCGGTCCATCTCCGGCGAGTGCGACGCGTAGTCCACCGGAATGCGGCGCGTGCGGATGCCCTGGCGTTCGCACTCGGCCATGAACGCATCCAGCGCTCCGTCGTCGCCGGAGACGACAGTGGAGGACGGACCGTTCACCGCGGCCACCGATACCGTGCCCGGCATCAGGCCCTCGACCGCTTCCCGGCCGGCAGCCACGGACACCATGCCCCCACCACCGGCCACCGCCACCAAAGCCTGCGACCGCAAGGCCACCACCCGCGCCGCATCGTCCAGCGACAACCAGCCCGCCACACACGCCGCAGCGATCTCACCCTGCGAATGACCCACCACCGCAGACGGCACCACACCCGCCGAACGCCACACCTCCGCCAGGGACACCATCACCGCCCACAACACCGGCTGGACCACATCCACCCGGTCCACATCACCGTCCCGCAACAACACATCGGTCAACGACCAGTCGACGTACGGGGCGAGCGCCGTCTCGCACTCGGCCAGCCGCTCCCGGAACACGGGCGAGGTCTGCCACAACTCCCGCGCCATGCCCACCCACTGCGAGCCCTGACCCGGGAACACGAACACCACACCACCGGCACCCGTAACGGCCGACGTGGCCGCGGACAGCCCGGCCAGCAACTCCTCCCGGCCCTCCCCCACGACCACCGCACGATGCTCCAACGCGGCCCGCGTCGTCGCCAGCGACCAGCCCACGTCCACCGGGTCCAGCTCCGGCCGCTCCGCGACGAACGAGGCCAGCCGCTCCACCTGCGCCCGCAACGCGGCCTCGGACTTCGCCGACACCACCCACGCCGACACACCCGAAACCGAAACAGGAGAGACCGCAGCAGCTTCCCGAACCGAGGCCCCGACCGGGGCCTGCTCCAGGATCACGTGGGCGTTGGTACCGCTGATCCCGAAGGACGACACCGCCGCACGCCGCAGACGCTCCACCTCGGGCCAGGCCCGGGACTCGGTCAGCAGCTCCACCGCACCCGCCGACCAGTCCACCTCCGCCGACGGCTCGTCCACATGCAACGTCGCCGGCAGCACACCGTGCCGCAGCGCCATCACCATCTTGATCACACCCGCGACACCCGCGGCCGCCTGCGTGTGACCGATGTTCGACTTCACCGAACCCAGCCACAACGGCTCACCGGCCTCGCCCCGCTCCTGACCGTACGTCGCCAGCAGCGCCTGCGCCTCGATCGGATCCCCGAGACGCGTACCGGTGCCGTGTGCCTCGACCACGTCCACGTCCGCGCCGGTGAGCCGGGCATTCGCCAGCGCCTGACGGATCACCCGCTGCTGCGACGGACCGTTCGGCGCCGTCAGACCGTTCGACGCACCGTCCTGATTGATCGCACTGCCCCGCACCACCGCCAGCACCTGGTGCCCGTTGCGCTCCGCGTCCGACAACCGCTCCACGAGCAGCAGGCCGACGCCCTCGGACCAGCCGGTGCCGTCGGCCGCCGAGGAGAACGCCTTGCACCGGCCGTCGCCGGCCAGCCCGTCCTGCCGGTCGAACTCTGCGATCATGCCCGGCGTGACCATCACCGTGACACCACCGGCCAGTGCCATGTCACACTCGCCGGCGCGCAGCGCCTGCGTGGCCAGGTGCAGGGCCACCAGCGACGACGAACACGCCGTGTCCACCGTCACCGCCGGGCCCTCCAGCCCGAAGGAGTAGGCGATACGGCCGGAGATCACGCTGGTCGTGCTTCCTGTCACCTGGTGTCCGTCGGCGCCCTCGGGCAGCCGTGCGTTCATGCCGTACCCCGAGGAGGCCGCGCCGGCGAACACGCCGATGCTCCGGCCGCGCAGCGAACGGGGATCCATTCCCGCGGTCTCGAAGGTCTCCCACGCCGACTCGAGCGCCAGCCGCTGCTGGGGGTCCATGGCGACGGCCTCACGCGGCGAGATGCCGAACAGCTCGGCGTCGAAGCCGTCCGTGTCATGGACGAAGCCGCCCACCCCGGCGGATCGGCCCGCGAGATCGGCAGGCCAGCCGCGATCCGTCGGGAACGGCGACATGCCGTCTGCTCCGTCGGCGACCAGGTCCCACAAGTGCTCGGGCGACATGACCCCGCCGGGGAACCGGCAGGCCATGCCCACGATCGCGATCGGCTCGTCGGTTCCGGTCAGGGTGAGCCGGGGCTCCGGTTCTGCGGCGGTGTCCAACTCGCCGAAGAACTGCGCCAGCAGATGGTCACTGAGAACAGCCGGGGTGGGGTAGTCGAACGCGAGCGTCGCGGACAGCCGCAGGCCGGTGGCGGCAGTCAGCCGATTACGCAGTTCCACCGCGGTGAGCGAGTCGAAGCCCAGGTCCTTGAACGCCTGACGCTCACCGACCGCGTCGGTCGAACCGTGGCCCAGGACCGTCGCGGCGCTGCCGCGCACCAGCTCCAGCAGCAGCTGGTGCCGCTGGGCCTCGGGGACGGACCGCAGCCGCTGCACCAGCGCCAGACCGGCCACGGACTCCTGCGCGACCGCACGCCGCACCCGCCCGGTGACCAGCCCACGCAGCAGCGCGGGCACCTCACCCGCCGCACGCACCGCAGCAAGGTCAAGGCTGACCGGCACCAGGTGTGCCGCAGAGCGTCGCAGTGCGGTGTCGAAGAGGGCGAGCGCCTGCTCGGTGGCCAGCCCGCGCGCGAGCTGGTCCTCAAGATGACCGGTCATCGCACTGGCCTGCTGCCACATGTCCCAGCCCAGCGAGAGACCAGGCAGGCCCTCCGCACGCCGACGGACAGCGAGGGCGTCGAGGAAGGCATTCGCGGCCGCGTAGTTGGCCTGCCCCGGACTCCCGAACGTCGCCGACGCCGAGGAGTAGAGCACGAACATGGCGAGATCGCTGCCACGGGTCAGCTTGTCGAGGTTCGACGCGGCGGTGGCCTTGGCGCGCAGGACGGTGTCCAGGCGTTCCTGGGTCAGCCCGGTGAAGACACCGTCGTCGAGGACACCCGCCGCATGGACTACACCCGTCAGCGGAACCTCGGCGGGAATACCGGCGAGGACCGCCGCGAGGGCATCACGGTCGGCCGCGTCGCAGGCCACGATGCGTGCCTGCGCGCCGAGTTCGGCGAGTTCCGTGACGAGGTCGGCTGCGCCGGGGGCGTCGGGGCCCTGGCGGGACAGCAGGAGGAGGTTCCTCGTGCCGTGTTCGGTGGCGAGGTGGCGGGCGAGGAGGCCGCCGAGGGTTCCGGTGCCGCCGGTGATCAGTACGGTGCCGTCGGGGTTGGGGCGGACGGGGAGGGAGAGGACGTTCTTGCCGGTGTGCTTGGCCTGGGCCATGTGCCGCCAGGCGGTGACCGCTTCACGCACGTCCCACACGGTCAACGGCAGCGGTGCGAGCACACCCGCCTCGAACAGCGCGACGACCTCGGCCAGGATGCGGCCCATACCCTCCGGACCCGCATCCGACAGGTCGAAGGCGAAGTACGGGACGTCGAGGCCGGCCCGGACGTCGGCCTTGCCCATCTCGACGAACCGGCCGCCGGGGGCCAGCAGCCTCAGTGACGCGTCGACGTACTCGCCCGCAAGCGAGTTCAGCACGACGTCGACACCCCTGCCGCCGGTCGCGGTCCGGATCCGGTCTTCGAAGTTGAGATCGCGGGAGGACGCGATCCGTGAGGGATCCACGCCGGCGGCGACGACCGTGGGCCATTTGGCGGGGCTGGCGGTGGCATACACCTCCAGGCCCCAGTGACGGGCCAGTTGCACGGCGGCCATGCCGACACCACCGGCGGCCGCGTGGATCAGCACGGATTCACCGGCCTTGACCTGGGCCAAGTCCCGCAGCCCGTACCAGGCCGTCGCGAACACCACCGGCACCGCCGCCGCCTGCGCCCACGACCAACCCTCGGGCACCCGGACCACCTGCTTCCGGTCCGTCACCGCCTCAGCACCGAACGAACCGGTGAAGAAGCCGAATACCCGGTCCCCGACGTGAAGGTCCGCAACCTCCGGGCCCACCTCGACGACCACACCGGCCGCTTCCGCACCCATCTCGCCGGGCTCCGGATACATGCCGAGGCCCAGGAGCACGTCCCGGAAGTTCACACCCGCCGCACGGATCTCGACCCGCACCTGGCCGGACTCCAGAGGCAGCGAGCCGGCTGCCTCAAGGTGGAGGGACTCCAGCGTGCCGTCCGTCCCAGGCAGAAGGCGCCAGGTGTCGTCGGGGAGCACCAACCCGCTGCCTCCGGCGCGCATCAGGCGAGGCGCCAGCAGCACACCGTCACGGAGGGCGACCTGCGGCTCGTCGACACCGGCCAAGAGGGCCAGGTCGAGCTGTTCCTCAGATGCCGGGTCGGTGTCGACGAGCACGATCCGGTCCGGATGCTCCGACTGCGCCGAGCGCACCAGACCCCACACCGCCGCACCCACCGGGTCCACGACGTCCGCAGTGCCCACGGGCATCGCGCCCCGGGTCACGACCGCCAGACGAGAGCCGAACGTGCTCTCGTCCGACAGCCACGCCTGCACACCACGCAGCACCTCGCCGAGGACCTGCTCCACCGGACCGTCACCGGCCGGCAGCACCGTCCACGCCGTCTCACCGGAAGCACCGCCGGGCGGGAGCGCGACCCACTCGACCGTGAAGAGCGCGTCGTCCGCCGCGTTCCCGGACGCCGACAACTGCTCCGCCGACACCGCACGCGACACCAGCGAACGGACCACCGCGACCGGCGCACCCGTGCCGTCGGCCGCCTGAACCGTGATGCTCTCGCCCTCGGGACGGATCGCCACCCGCAGCACGGTCGCCCCGACCGCGAACAACTCCACACCCGACCACGCGAACGGCAACCGCGGCCCCGACTCCCCCGGCTCTCCGGACCTGCCCGAGCCCTGGGACAGGAGATTCGCCGGATGCAACGCGGCATCCAGCAGCGCCGGATGAATACCGAACGCGTCGACCTGCCCCACACCCGGCTCCGGCAACACCAGATCCGCATACACACCGGACGCGTCACGCCAGGCCGCCCGCACCCCCTGGAACACCGAACCGTAACCGAAGCCCACCCCGGCCAACGACTCGTAGAACCCGTCGACCTCCACCGCAACCGCACCCTGCGGAGGCCACACACTCAAACCGAACTCAGGCACCCGCGTCTGCGACACAGCGAGGAAGCCCGACGCATGCAACGTCCACTCCTCCGCGCCCTCGACACACCCATGGACATGCACCGGCCGGTCACCCGAAGCATCCGGGCCCTCGACCCGCACCTGAACCTGCACACCACCCGACTCCGGCAGCACCAACGGCGCCCGCAGCACCAGCTCCCGCAGCAGACCACAGCCCACCTCCTGCCCCGCCCGCAGCACCATCTCCACCAACGCCGCACCCGGCACCACGACCTGGTCCAGCACGACGTGGTCGCCGAGCCAGGGCTGTGCTCCGAGAGCGAGGCGGCCGGTCAGCACGACCGCATCCCCGTCGGCAAGGGCAACTGTGGCACCCAGCAGCGCGTGGCCCGCACTCGCCAGACCGACAGCGGCCAGATCCCCGGCGTTCATGTTCGGTCGCGGCCAGTACCGCTCGCCCTGGAAGGCATACGTCGGCAGGTCGACCGTCCGGCCGCCCCAGGCGGCGAACACCTTCGTCCAGTCGACTTCGGCACCGGTCGCCCACAGACGACCGGCCGCGGTCAGCGCGCTGCCGGCCTCGTCCCGGTCCTTGCGCAGGACAGGGATGAACTCCGCTTCGGCGGCCGTCTCCTGGGCCATGCCCGACAGCACACCGTCCGGGCCCAGTTCCACGTATCGCGTCACGCCCATCGCGTCGAGCGCCGCGACACCGTCGGCGAACCGGACCGCCTGCCGGACCTGGCTCAGCCAGTACCCCGGGTCCTGCATGGCACCCGGCTCGGCCACCGCACCCGTCACGTTCGACACGACAGGGATCTGCGCCGGGTGGAACGTGAGACCGGCAAGCACGGTCGCGAACTCGTCCAGCATCGGCTCCATCAGCGCCGAGTGGAACGCGTGCGACACCGACAGCACCCGGACCCGCAGGCCACGCTCCGCGCACTCCGCGGCACACCGCTCGACAGCCTCGACCGCGCCCGACAGGACGACGGAGTTCGGGCCGTTGACGGCGGCGACGTCGAGGCCGGAGCCGACGACCTCGTCTTCGGTGGCCTGGACGGCGAGCATGCCGCCGCCCGCGGGCAGCGCCTGCATCAGGCGGCCGCGTTCGGCGACCAGGATGCACGCGTCGTCGAGTTCGAGGATGCCCGCGACGTGCGCGGCGCTGATCTCACCGAGCGAGTGCCCGAGCAACACATCCGGGCTCACGCCCCACGACTCCACCAGCCGGAACAGCGCCACCTCAAGGGCGAACAGCCCCGCCTGCGCCCACACCGTCCGGTCCAGGTCCACGCCGTCGGTCAGAACCTCCCGCAGCGGGCGCTCCAGCCGGGCATCCATCCGCGCGCACACCGCGTCGAAGGCTTCGGCGAACACCGGGAACGCCTCGTACAGCCCCAGGCCCATGCCCGCACGCTGCGAACCCTGCCCCGTGAACAGGAACGCGGTCCGCCCCTCGGCCGCCACGCCCTCGGCGAGCGTCCCGCCCCCCGCCAGCACCGCACGATGCTCCAGCCCGGCACGGGTCGTCGCCAGCGACCACCCCACATCCACCGGATCCAGCTCCGGCCGCTCCGCCACGAACGACGTCAACCGCTCCGCCTGCGCCCGCAACGCAGCGTCCGACTTCGCCGACACCACCCACGGCACCTGACCCGGCGCCTGTCGCGGCGCGGCAACCGTCTCCCCCTCGACGACGGGCTCCGGAGCCTGCTCCAGAATCACATGCGCGTTCGTGCCACTGATCCCGAACGACGAGACACCCGCGCGCCGCGGGCGCTCCACCGAGGGCCAGTCCCGGGACTCCGTCAGCAGTTCCACCGCACCGGCCGACCAGTCCACCTGCGGCGACGGCTCGTCCACGTGCAGGGTGGCGGGCAGCACACCGTGCCGCATCGCCATGATCATCTTGATCAGGCCCGCGACACCCGCGGCCGCCTGCGTGTGGCCGATGTTGGACTTCACCGAGCCCAGCCACAGCGGCTCGCCGGCCTCGCCGCGCTCCTGGCCGTAGGTCGCCAGCAGCGCCTGCGCCTCGATCGGATCACCCAGCCGGGTGCCCGTCCCGTGCGCCTCCACGACATCCACGTCCGCACCCGTCAGCCGGGCATTCGCCAGCGCCTGGCGGATCACCCGCTGTTGCGACGGACCGTTCGGCGCCGTCAGACCGTTCGACGCACCGTCCTGGTTGACGGCAGTACCCCGCACCACGGCGAGGATCTTGTGCCCGTTGCGCTCGGCATCCGACAACCGCTCCAGCAGCAGCAGGCCGACGCCCTCGCCCCAGCCGGTGCCGTCGGCCCCCGCCGCGAACGCCTTGCATCGGCCGTCCGACGCCAGGCCGTCCTGCCGGTCGAACTCCACGAAGGCGGCCTGGGTGGACATCACCGTCACACCGCCGGCCAGGGCCAGTCCGCACTCTCCCGATCGCAGCGCACGCGACGCCAGGTGGAGCGCTACCAGCGACGACGAACACGCCGTGTCGACGGTGACGGCCGGGCCCTCCAGCCCGAACGCGTACGCCACGCGGCCGGAGATCACGCTGGCGCTGGCGCCGGTGGAGACGTATCCCTCCGCCTCGTCGGCGTTCAGCAGCGTTGCGTAGTCCTGGCCGTTCGTACCGACGTACACGCCGGTCCGGGTACGCCGCTGCGACCGCGGGTCGATCCCGGCGGACTCGAAGACCTCCCAGGCCGACTCCATGAGCAGTCGCTGCTGCGGGTCCATGGCGAGCGCCTCGCGCGGCGAGATCCCGAACATGGACGCGTCGAACCGGTCGGCGTCGTGGAGGAATCCGCCTTGGCGGACGAAGTCGCCCTCCTCGCTCCAGCCACGGTTGTCAGGGAAGTCGCCGATGCCGTCGACACCGTCGCGGACCAGCCGCCACAGGTCTTCCGGGGACCGGACCCCGCCGGGGAAGCGGCAGCTGACACCGACGACCGCGATCGGCTCGTGTTCGCGTTCCTCGACCTGGCGCAGCGAGCGCTGGGCTTGGCGCAGCTCCGTGGTCATCCACTTCAGCTGGTTGAGGAGCTGTGCTTCATCCGCCATGGCCGTTGTCCTTCACGGGATGTGTCTGAACGTTGTTCACTTCGGTCCCCCGAATTCCTTCTGGATCAGCTGCAGTACTTCGTCGGCGCTGGCCGCTTGGTCCAGCGCGTCGTCGGCAGCTGTCTCTTCATCGGGGGCATTGCTCTTCCGCCAGTTCGCCAGGAGGGCTTCCAGTCGGCCCGAGACGTCGAACTGTTCGCCCTCGGCTTGTGACAGCGTCAGCAGGGCCGCTTCCAGCCGGTCGATCTCTTCGGCAATCGAGGCCGTCTGCTGTGCTTCGCCGGGGGCGAGTTGTGTGTGGAGGTGGTCGGCGAGGGTGTCGGGGGTCGGGTGGTCGAAGACGAGGGTCGACGGCAACGACAACTCGGTCGCGGCCGAGAGCAGGTTGCGCAGTTCGACCGCCATCAGGGAGTCGAAGCCCAGTTCCCGGAACGCCCGGCCCGGCTCCACGCCCTGCACCCCGGCATGCCCGAGAACGGCAGCAGCCTGCCCCCGCACCAGGTCCAGCAGCATCTGTTGCCGCTGCCCCGCCGGAACCGTCGCAAGTTGTTCCCGCAGGCCCGATGCGGCCGCCTCGCCCAACGACACCGACGACACCTTGGCCGCTTCCGGGAGGTCCGCCAGCAGACGGCTCGCACGCGCCGACGTGAACACCGGAACGAACCGCTCCCAGTCCACATCCGCCACCGTCACATCCGTGTCACCGGACCGGATCGCCTCACCGAACACCCGCAACGCCAGCTCCGCGTCCAGCGGACGCACCCCACCACGCCGCAGCCGCTCCACCACCACACCATCCGCGGCCATACCCTCCTCGGCCCACGGACCCCACGCCACCGACACCGCCGGCAACCCACGCCCACGACGCCACTCCACCCACGCATCCACACACGCATTCGCCGCCGCATAGTTACCCTGCCCGGCACTGCCCACCGAACCCGCCAACGACGAGAACACCACCAGCCACTCCACCGGCAGCCCCGCCGTCACCACATCCAGATTCACCAGACCGTCCACCTTCGGCGCCATCACCGACACCAGACGCTCCAGCGACAACCCCTCCAACAAACCGTCATCCAACACACCCGCCGCATGCACAACACCGCTGAGCGGCCACTGTCCGGGAATGCCCGCGACAACCGCCTCAAGTGCCTGCCGGTCCGCCACATCACACGCCGCGACCGTCACCCGCGCACCCAGCCCCGCGAGCTCCTCCACCAGACCCACCGGCGCCACACCACTACGGCTCGTCAGCAGCAGATGCGGCACACCCCGACCCGCCAACCACCGCGCCACCTCGACACCCAACGCACCCGTACCACCCGTAACCAGCACCGTCCCCGACGGACTCGGACACCACGACCCCTCCACCGCCGCGGCAGGCACCGCACGCACCAGACGACGCCCGAACACCCCCGACCCACGGATCGCGACCTGATCCTCCCCACCAGGTGCCGCCAGGACACCCGCGAGACGCGCACCCGCCCGCGCATCCAACACCTCCGACAGGTCCACCAGGCCACCCCAACGGTCCGGAACCTCCAGCGCCGCCACCCGGCCCAGACCCCACACCGCCGCCAGACCCGGATCACCCAACCGATCCGAACCACCCACCGACACCGCACCACGCGTCAACACCCACAACGGCGCATCCACACCAGCCAGCCCCTGCACCACCGACAACGTCTCCGCAACACCCGACGCCACCAGCACCACACCAGCCAAACCGGACAGCCCCGCAACCTCCTCCACCCCGACACCCACCACCGACGCACCCGCAGCCGACAACGCCGCAGACACACCCGGATCCCCAGCACCCACAACCGCCCACACCCCGGACAACACCCGAGACGACGACGCCACACCATCCAACGGCCGCCACATCACCCGATAACGCCACGAGTCCTGGACTTCCTGCATCGGCAACTGCGGCCAGTAGCGTTCGCGCTGGAAGGCGTAGGTGGGCAGGTCGACCGTCCGGCCGTCCCAGCCGCCGAGCACCGCCGTCCAGTCCACCTCGCCACCCATCGCCCACAGGCGGCCGACCGCGGTGAGGGCGGTGTCGGTCTCGTCGCGGTCCTTGCGCAGGACAGGGACGAACACGGCATCGGAGACGGTGTCCTGGGCCATGCCCGACAGGACTCCGTCCGGGCCCAGTTCCACGTATCGCGTCACGCCCAGCGCGTCGAGCGCGGTGACGCCGTCGGCGAAGCGGACCGTGCCACGGACCTGGTTCAGCCAGTACGCGGGCTCCTGCATGGCACCGGGCTCGGCGACGGCTCCGGTCAGGTTGGAGACGAGGGGAATCCGGGCCGGGTGGAACGTCAGTCCGGACAGCACGTTCGCGAACTCGTCCAGCATCGGCTCCATCAGAGCCGAGTGGAACGCGTGCGAAACCGCAAGGTTCCTGACCCTCAGGCCCTGCTCCGCGGACTCGACCGCGTAGCGCTTGATCGCGTCCACGTCGCCGGAGAGCACCACGGACCGGGGCCCGTTGACCGCGGCGATGTCGAGGCCGGAGTCGGCGACGTCGGCCTCGGTGGCCTGGACGGCGAGCATGCCGCCGCCCGCGGGCAGCGCCTGCATCAGCCGGCCCCGCTCCGCCACCAGCACACACGCGTCGTCCAGGTCGAGGATGCCCGCCACGTGTGCGGCGCTGATCTCACCCAGCGAGTGGCCAAGCAGCACATCCGGGGTCACCCCCCACGACTCGACCAGGCGGAACAGTGCGACTTCGAGGGCGAAGAGACCCGCCTGCGCCCACATCGTGTGGTCCAGGTCGACGCCGTCGCTCAGAACCTCCCGCAGCGGGCGCTCCAGGCGGACGTCGAGCCGGGCGCACACCGCGTCGAACGCTTCCGCGAACACCGGGAACGCCGCATAGAGCCCGAGCCCCATGCCCATGCGCTGCGAGCCCTGGCCGGTGAACAGGAACGCGGTCCGGCCCTCAGCGGCCGTGCCGGCGGCCAGCACATCCCCGCCGGTGAGCACCGCTCGGTGCTCCAGCGCGGCACGGGTCGTCGCGAGCGACCAGCCGACGTCCACCGGATCCAGCTCCGGCCGCTCCGCCACGAACGATCCCAGCCGCTCCACCTGCGCCCGCAACGCGATCTCGGAGTGCGCCGACACCGGCCACGGGACCAGCCCAGGCGCCTGTCGCGGGGCGGCAACCGGAAGCGGCTCGGGCTCCGGGGCCTGCTCCAGGATGACGTGCGCGTTGGTGCCGCTGATGCCGAACGACGAGACGCCCGCGCGCCGCGGACGATCCGCCACCGGCCACGGACGCGCCTCCGTCAGCAGTTCCACCGCACCCGCCGACCAGTCCACCTGCGGCGACGGCTCGTCCACGTGCAGCGTCGCCGGCAGGACGCCGTGCCGCATCGCCATGACCATCTTGATCACACCCGCGACACCCGCGGCCGCCTGCGTGTGACCGATGTTCGACTTCACCGAACCCAGCCACAACGGCTCACCGGCCTCGCCCCGCTCCTGACCGTACGTCGCCAGCAGCGCCTGCGCCTCGATCGGATCCCCGAGACGCGTACCCGTCCCGTGCGCCTCGACGACATCCACGTCCGCGCCCGTCAGCCGGGCATTCGCCAGCGCCTGACGGATCACCCGCTGCTGCGACGGACCGTTCGGCGCCGTCAAACCGTTCGACGCACCGTCCTGGTTCACCGCACTGCCCCGCACCACCGCCAGCACCTGGTGCCCATGGCGCTCGGCATCCGACAACCGCTCCACAAGCAGCAGACCGACGCCCTCGCCCCAGCCCGTGCCGTCGGCCCCTGCCGCGAACGCCTTGCACCGGCCGTCCGACGCCAGCCCGTCCTGCCGGCCGAACTCCACATACGCAGCCGGGGTGGACATCACCGTCACACCACCCACCAACGCGAGTTCGCACTCACCGGCCCGCAGTGCCTGCCCTGCCCAGTGCAGCGCGACCAGCGACGACGAACACGCCGTGTCCACCGTCACCGCCGGACCCTCCAGCCCGAAGGCGTACGAGACCCGTCCCGACAGCACCGCCGCCGCGTTCCCCACCGCCGCGTGCCCGTCACCGGTGTCCTGCGACGCCGCGAGGACCTGCCCGTAGTCCTGGCCGTTGGTGCCGGCGAAGACACCCACACTGCGGCCGCGCTGCGACCGCGGGTCCATCCCCGCCGACTCGAACGCCTCCCAGGCCGCCTCCAGCAGCAGCCGCTGCTGCGGATCCATCGCCAGCGCCTCACGCGGCGAGATCCCGAACAACGCGGCATCGAACCGGTCTGCGTCGGCAACGAACGCGCCTACGCCGCCGGGTGCGTCGGCGGGCCAGCCGCGGTCGGCCGGGAACGGCGACATGCCGTCGACTCCGTCGGCGACGAGGTCCCACAATTGGGCGGGCGAGGTGACTCCGCCCGGGAAGCGGCATGCCATGCCCACGATCGCGAGTGGTTCGTCCACCGGCGCGAGCGCCAGGGCCGCCGTCTCGGTCGCCGTCGCGATACCGACGCCGTCACCGGCCAGTTCGGCCGACAGGTGGTCGGCCAGGACCGACGGTGCCGGGTGGTCGAAGACGAGGGTGGCGGGCAGACGCAGCCCGGTCCGCGCGGAGAGCAGGTTGCGCAGTTCGACCGCCATCAGGGAGTCGAAGCCCAGTTCCCGGAACGCCCGGCCCGGCTCCACGCCCTGCACCCCGGCATGCCCGAGAACGGCAGCAGCCTGCCCCCGCACCAGGTCCAGCAGCATCTGTTGCCGCTGCCCCGCCGGAACCGTCGCAAGTTGTTCCCGCAGGCCCGATGCGGCCGCCTCGCCCAACGACACCGACGACACCTTGGCCGCTTCCGGGAGGTCCGCCAGCAGACGGCTCGCACGCGCCGACGTGAACACCGGAACGAACCGCTCCCAGTCCACATCCGCCACCGTCACATCCGTGTCACCGGACCGGATCGCCTCACCGAACACCCGCAACGCCAGCTCCGCGTCCAGCGGACGCACCCCACCACGCCGCAGCCGCTCCACCACCACACCATCCGCGGCCATACCCTCCTCGGCCCACGGACCCCACGCCACCGACACCGCCGGCAACCCACGCCCACGACGCCACTCCACCCACGCATCCACACACGCATTCGCCGCCGCATAGTTACCCTGCCCGGCACTGCCCACCGAACCCGCCAACGACGAGAACACCACCAGCCACTCCACCGGCAGCCCCGCCGTCACCACATCCAGATTCACCAGACCGTCCACCTTCGGCGCCATCACCGACACCAGACGCTCCAGCGACAACCCCTCCAACAAACCGTCATCCAACACACCCGCCGCATGCACAACACCGCTGAGCGGCCACTGTCCGGGAATGCCCGCGACAACCGCCTCAAGTGCCTGCCGGTCCGCCACATCACACGCCGCGACCGTCACCCGCGCACCCAGCCCCGCGAGCTCCTCCACCAGACCCACCGGCGCCACACCACTACGGCTCGTCAGCAGCAGATGCGGCACACCCCGACCCGCCAACCACCGCGCCACCTCGACACCCAACGCACCCGTACCACCCGTAACCAGCACCGTCCCCGACGGACTCGGACACCACGACCCCTCCACCGCCGCGGCAGGCACCGCACGCACCAGACGACGCCCGAACACCCCCGACCCACGGATCGCGACCTGATCCTCCCCACCAGGTGCCGCCAGGACACCCGCGAGACGCGCACCCGCCCGCGCATCCAACACCTCCGGCAGGTCCACCAGGCCACCCCAACGGCCCGGAACCTCCAGCGCCGCCACCCGGCCCAGACCCCACACCGCCGCCAGACCCGGATCACCCAACCGATCCGAACCACCCACCGACACCGCACCACGCGTCAACACCCACAACGGCGCATCCACACCAGCCAGCCCCTGCACCACCGACAACGTCTCCGCAACACCCGACGCCACCAGCACCACACCAGCCAAACCGGACAGCCCCGCAACCTCCTCCACCCCGACACCCACCACCGACGCACCCGCAGCCGACAACGCCGCAGACACACCCGGATCCCCAGCACCCACAACCGCCCACACCCCGGACAACACCCGAGACGACGACGCCACACCATCCAACGGCCGCCACATCACCCGATAACGCCACGCATCGACCGTGGAACGCTCCTGATGACGCCGACGCCACGCGGACAACGCCGGCAACGCCGACTCCAGACCCGCAAGCTCGGACAGGTCCTCACGCTCCACCGCATCCCAGAACGCCGAGTCCAGGCCGTCGCCGGCGGCCGACGTCGCCGACGGCTGCGGCCAGAATCGCTCGCGCTGGAAGGCGTACGTCGGCAGATCGACCACCTGGCCGCCCCAGCCGGCGAACACCATCGTCCAGTCGACCTCGGCCCCAGAGGTCCACAGACGACTCACGGCGGTCAGGACGGTGTCGGTCTCGTCGCGGTCCTTGCGCAGAACGGGGGCGCAGAGCATGTCGTCGGCGCCGGTCTGGGCCATGCCGGACAGCACACCGTCGGGGCCGAGTTCCAGGCAGCGGGTCACGCCCATGGCCGCGAGGGCGGTGACGCCCTCGGCGAAGCGGACCGTGCCACGGACCTGGTTCAGCCAGTACGCCGGCTGCTGCATGGCACCCGGCTCGGCAACGGCGCCGGTCAGGTTCGAGACCACCGGGATACGGGGGGCACGGAACGTCAGGCCGTTCAGGACCGTCGCGAACTCGTCCAGCATCGGCTCCATCAGAGCCGAGTGGAACGCGTGCGACACCGACAGGACGTTGAACCGCAGGCCACGCTCGGCGCATTCGACGGCGTAACGCTCCACAGCGTCCAGGTCACCCGACAGCACAACGGAGTTCGGGCCGTTCACGGCCGCGACGTCCAGACCGGACTCGGCGACCTCGGCCTCGGTCGCCTGCACGGCGAGCATCCCGCCGCCCGCGGGCAGCGCCTGCATCAGCCGGCCCCGCTCGGCCACCAGCACACACGCATCGTCCAGGTCCAGGATCCCCGCGACATGCGCCGCACTGATCTCACCCAGCGAGTGACCCAGCAACACATCCGGGCTCACGCCCCACGACTCCACCAGCCGGAACAGGCCGACTTCGAGCGCGAACAGCCCCGCCTGCGCCCAGCCGGTCCGGTCCAGGTCGACGCCATCGGTCAGAACTTCCCGCAGCGGGCGCTCCAGCCGGGCATCCATCCGCGCGCACACCGCGTCGAACGCCTCCGCGAACACCGGGAACGCCCCATACAGACCCAGCCCCATCCCCGCACGCTGCGAACCCTGGCCCGTGAACAGGAACGCGGTCCGCCCCTCAGCGGACGTGCCGGTCGCCAGCACATCCCCGCCGGCCGCCAGCACTACACGGTGCTCCAGCGCGGCACGGGTCGTCGCGAGCGACCAGCCGACGTCCACCGGATCCAGCTCCGGCCGCTCCGCCACGAACGATCCCAGCCGCTCCACCTGCGCCCGCAGCGCCGGCTCGGACTTCGCCGACACCGGCCACGGCACCGGAGCAGGGAGCCCGGAACGCGTCGGTACCGGGGCCGCCGCGACGGCCGGTGCGGTGGGAGGCGCCTCCAGGATGACGTGGGCGTTGGTGCCGCTGATGCCGAACGACGAGACGCCCGCGCGCCGCGGACGATCCGCCACCGGCCACGGACGCGCCTCGGTCAGCAGCTCCACCGCACCCGCCGACCAGTCCACCTGCGGCGACGGCTCGTCCACATGCAGCGTCGCCGGCAGCACACCGTGCCGCAGCGCCATCACCATCTTGATCACACCCGCGACACCCGCGGCTGCCTGCGTGTGACCGATGTTCGACTTCACCGACCCCAGCCACAGCGGCTCACCGGCCTCGCCCCGCTCCTGACCGTACGTCGCCAGCAGCGCCTGCGCCTCGATCGGATCCCCGAGACGCGTCCCGGTGCCGTGCGCCTCGACGACATCCACGTCCGCGCCCGTCAGCCGGGCATTCGCCAGCGCCTGACGGATCACCCGCTGCTGCGACGGACCGTTCGGCGCCGTCAAACCGTTCGACGCACCGTCCTGGTTCACCGCACTGCCCCGCACCACCGCCAGCACCTGGTGCCCATGGCGCTCCGCGTCCGACAACCGCTCCACCAGCAGCAGGCCCACGCCCTCGGACATGCCCGTGCCGTCGGCTGCTCCCGCGAAGGACTTGCAGCGGCCGTCCGAAGCGAGGTTGCCCTGCCGGTCGAACTCGGTGAAGATGCCGGGCGTCGCCAGGACCGTCACACCGCCGGCGAGGGCCAGCGAGCATTCGCCGGCGCGCAGTGCCTGGACCGCCGAGTGCAGGGCGACCAGGGACGAGGAGCACGCGGTGTCGACCGTGATCGCCGGTCCTTCGAGGCCGAAGGCGTACGCCACTCGGCCGGAGAGGACACTGCCGGCGTTTCCGGTGCCGAGGAAGGCCTCGACGCCTTCCGGAACGCGGCCCATGCTCGCGGCGTAGTCGTGGTACATCACGCCCGCGTAGATGCCGGTGGCGCTGCCGCGCAGGGACGTCGGATCGATGCCCGCCGACTCGAATGTCTCCCAGGCGGTTTCCAGCAGCAGCCGCTGCTGGGGGTCCATGGCCAGGGCCTCGCGCGGGGAGATGCCGAAGAGGTCGGCGTCGAACCGGTCCGCGTCGTGGACGAACCCGCCGACGGGTGCGAACGACGCGCCGCGCAGGGCTTCGGCCCAGCCCCGGTCCGCCGGAAACGGGGACGTGGCGTCACCGGTGCCGGCCACCAGTTCCCACAGCTCGTCCGCGGAGGAGATCCCCCCTGGGAGGCGGCAGGCCATGCCCACGATCGCGATCGGCTCGTCGGAGGTGGCGACGGCGGTCGGCGACACGGTGTCGGGCCGGGTTCCGGTGACCTGGCCGCGAAGGTGGTCGGCGAGGGCGAGTGCGGTGGGGTGGTCGAACACGAGCGTGGCCGCCAGACGCAGGCCGGTCGCCGCCTGGAGGCGGTTGCGCAGGCGGACGGCGAGGAGGGAGTCGAAGCCGAGGTCCTTGAAGGGGCGACCGGGCTCGACGTCCTGCGGTCCCGCGTGCCCGAGGACCGCGGCGATCTCGGTGCGAACGAGGTCGAGGACGGCCCGGGTCCGTTCGGCCTCGGGGAGTTCGGCCAGTCGACGCGTCCACGTGGCGGCTTCGGCCACGTCGGCGGCACGGCGCAGTCGGCGGCGGGTCAGGGCGCGGAGCATCGGCGGTATGTCGCCGTCGCCGGTCGCCTCGGTGTTGAGCCGCAGGGGAAGGAGGTGCGGGCGGCCGGAGGCGCGGGCCACGTCGAAGAGCGCCATGCCGTCCGCGGCGGACAGCGAGCCGGTCAGCTCGGCCGCGCGCGCCGCCTCGGCGTCCGCCAGGTGGCCGGTCATGCCGGTCGCCTGCTGCCAGAGGCCCCAGCCGAGGGAGATGCCCGGCCGGCCCTCGGCGCGGCGCAGGTGGGCCAGGGCGTCGAGGAACGCGTTCGCCGCGGCGTAGCCGGCCTGTCCCGCCGCGCCGAAGGTGGCGGCGGCGGACGAGTAGAGGACGAAGAGGCCGAGGTCGGCGTCGGCGACGAGGTCGTGGAGGTGGACGGCCCCGTCGACCTTGGAGCGCAGTGCGCTCCGGACGCGTTCCGGGGTCAGGGCTTCGACCATGCCGTCGTCGAGCGTCCCGGCCGTGTGGATCACGCCGGTGAGCGGGGCGTCGTGCGGGATGGTGGCCAGGACGTCCGCCAGGGCGGCGCGGTCGGCCACGTCGCAGGCCACGATGTCCACCGTGACGCCGGTGTCGCGCAGCGCGTCCGCGAGCTCAGCCGCGCCGGGAGCGTCGGGGCCCTGCCGGCTGAGCAGCAGGAGCCGCCGGACGCCGGGGTCGTCGGCCAGCCGCCGTGCCGCCAGGCCGCCGAGGACGCCGGTCCCGCCGGTGATCAGAACCGTGCCCCGCAGGCTTCCGGGCTCCGGTGCGGCCCGGCGTTCGGCCGGTGCCGTCCGGACCACGCGCGGGACGAGGAGTTCGCCGCCACGCACGGCCAGTTGGGCTTCGCCGCCGGTCACGGCGCGTCCGATCCGCTCCCAGTCGGGCGACGGTGCGGACGGGTCGTCGGCATCGGCCTCGACGTCGAGCAGGACGAAGCGGCCGGGGTGCTCGGTCTGCGCGGTCCGGGCCAGGCCCCACACCGCTGCCGCGGCGGGGTCGGTCGGTGCGCCGTCCGTACCGGTCGTCACCGCGGAGCGGGTCAGCAGGACCAGCGGGGCGGCGGCCTGCTCGCCTTCGGCGCGCAGGCGCTGCTGGACGGCGTCCAGGGCGCGGACCGTCAGGGCACGTGCCCGGTCGGCCGCCGAGTCGTGTGCCGACCCGGAGGCGGCGGTGGTGAGGTCCTCGACCTGCCACGGCGCTTCGGTGGCGGACGTGGGGCCGCCAGGGACCTCGGTGTTGTAGGCAGCGGGCAGGGGCTGCCACTCGACGGCGAAGAGCGAGTCGCCGACGGTGGGCCCGGTGTCCGTGGCGTTCCACGGACGGACGGTCAACGAGCGGACCCGTGCCAGAGGCGCACCCCTGCCGTCGGCGATCCGGAGCGACACGGTGTCGGGGCCCGCCGGGGACAGCCTGACACGCAGCACGGTCGCACCGGTGGCCTGGAGCGACACCCCGGACCATGCGAACGGCACCGGGACGGCGCTCGGGTCCGCTACCAGCCCGGTGGCTCCGAGTACGTGGAGCGCGGCGTCCAGCAGGGCGGGGTGCAGGCCGAAGCGGTCGGCGTCCTCACCCGCGGACGCGGGGAGCCGTATCTCGGCGAGGGCGTCGTCTCCGTCGCGCCAGGCCCGGCTCAGGCCTTGGAACGCCGGTCCGTAGCCGTAGCCCGCGTCGGCCAGGGCCGGGTAGAACCCTTCCAGGTCGACCGGTGTCGCCCCCGGCGGCGGCCACGCGGAGAGGTCGAATACCTCGGCGGCCGGGACGTCGGAGGCCGGGGCACCGGCGAGTACGCCGTCGGCATGCAGGATCCAGTCGTCGCCGGTGGTGTCCGCCTGGGCGTGGACGGCCACGTCGCGATTGCCGTCGGGCTTGGGCGCTCCGATCCGCACCTGGATACGTGAGCTGCCGGTCGCCGACAGCAACAGGGGCTCGTGAAGGGTGAGTTCGAGGATGTCACCGCAGCCGGCCTCCTGGCCGGCCCGCAGCGCGAGTTCGACGAAGGCGGTACCGGGAACCACTACGCGGCCGTGGAGAGTGTGGTCCGCCAGCCAGGGCTGCGCGGGCAGGGACAGCCGGCCGGTGAGCACCACGTCGTCGGCGGCGGCCAGTGCGACCGAAGCGGACAGCAGCGGGTGGTCCGCCCCGACGAGACCTGCCGCCGCGACGTCTTCTGCGCCGGCGCGGGGGCTGAGCCAGTAGTGGTGGTGCTGGAAGGCGTATGTCGGCAAAGCGACATGGCGGCCGGTGAGCAGCGCGGACCAGTTCACGTCCACGCCGGTGGCCCATGCCTCGCCGAGGCTGGTCAGCAGGCGGCGCATGCCACCCTCACCGCGTCGCAGGGTACCCAGTGCCGTGGCGTCGGCCCCGGTCGCGTCGATCGTCTCCTCGATGCCCACCGTGAGTACGGGGTGGGCGCTGACCTCGACGAAGGTGCGCATCCCCTGTCCGAGGAGGGCACGGATCGCGGTCTCGAACTCGACCGTGGAGCGCAGGTTGTCGAACCAGTACCGGGCGTCGAGACCGCCGTCGACGGTCTCGCCGGTCAGGGTGGACAGCATCGGAACCGTGCCGGTGGCCGGAGTCAGCCCGGCCAGGTCGGCCAGGATCCGCTCCCGGAGCCGGTCCATCTCCGGCGAGTGCGACGCGTAGTCCACCGGAATGCGGCGCGTGCGGATGCCCTGGCGTTCGCACTCGGCCATGAACGCATCCAGCGCTCCGTCGTCGCCGGAGACCACGGTGGAGGACGGACCGTTCACCGCGGCCACCGACACCGTGCCCGGCATCAGGCCCTCGACCGCTTCCCGGCCGGCAGCCACGGACACCATGCCCCCACCACCGGCCACCGCCACCAAAGCCTGCGACCGCAAGGCCACCACCCGCGCCGCATCGTCCAGCGACAACCAGCCCGCCACACACGCCGCAGCGATCTCACCCTGCGAATGACCCACCACCGCAGACGGCACCACACCCGCCGAACGCCACACCTCCGCCAGCGACACCATCACCGCCCACAGCACCGGCTGGACCACATCCACCCGGTCCACATCACCGTCCCGCAACAGGACATCGGTCAACGACCAGTCCACAAACGGAGCCAGTGCGGTCTCGCACTCGGCCAGCCGCTCCCGGAACACCGGCGAGGCATCCCACAACTCCCGCGCCATGCCCACCCACTGCGAGCCCTGACCCGGGAACACGAACACCACACCACCGGCACCCGTAACGGCCGACGTGGCCACGGACAGCCCGGCCAGCAACTCCTCCCGGCCCTCCCCCACGACCACCGCACGATGCTCCAACGCAGCCCGCGTCGTCGCCAGCGACCAGCCCACGTCCACCGGGTCCAGCTCCGGCCGCTCCGCGACGAACGAGGCCAGCCGCTCCACCTGCGCCCGCAACGCGGCCTCGGACTTCGCCGACACCACCCACGCCGACACACCCGGAACCGAGGTCTCTGCAACCGAAGCCTCCGGCTGCGGGGCCTGCTCCAGAATCACGTGCGCGTTCGTGCCCGACATGCCGAACGACGACACCGCCGCACGCCGCGGACGCTCCACCTCGGGCCAGTCCCGGGACTCGGTCAGCAACTCCACCGCACCCGCCGACCAGTCCACCTCCGCCGACGGCTCGTCCACATGCAACGTCGCCGGCAGCACACCGTGCCGCAGCGCCATCACCATCTTGATCACACCCGCGACACCCGCAGCTGCCTGCGTGTGACCGATGTTCGACTTCACCGACCCCAGCCACAGCGGCTCGCCGGCCTCGTCACGGTCCTGGCCATACGTCGCCAGCAGCGCCTGCGCCTCGATCGGATCCCCGAGACGCGTCCCGGTGCCGTGCGCCTCGACGACATCCACGTCCGCGCCCGTCAGCCGGGCATTCGCCAGCGCCTGACGGATCACCCGCTGCTGCGACGGACCGTTCGGCGCCGTCAAACCGTTCGACGCACCGTCCTGGTTCACCGCACTGCCCCGCACCACCGCCAGCACCTGGTGCCCGTTGCGCTCCGCGTCCGACAACCGCTCCAGCACGAGGACGCCGACTCCTTCGGCCCAGCCGGTTCCGTCGGCGGCCGAGGAGAACGCCTTGCACCGGCCGTCGCCGGCCACGCCGCCCAGTACCTGGAACTCGGTGAAGATGTCCGGGCTGGTCATGATGGTGACCCCGCCCGCGACGGCGAGTTCGCACTCCCCCGCGCGCAGCGCCTGGCTGGCCAGGTGCAGGGCGACGAGCGACGACGAACACGCCGTGTCCACCGTCACCGCCGGGCCCTCAAGACCGAAGGTGTAGGAGACGCGGCCGGAGATGACGCTGGTGGCCGAGCCGGACACGACGTGTCCCCTGACCTCGGGCGGGAGGTCGGCGCCGACGCCGTAGTGGCTGGAACCGGCTCCGAGGAACACTCCGGCCGGTCTGCCCCACAGGGTCGTAGAATCGATGCCCGCGTCCTCGAAGGCCTCCCAGACTGCCTCCAGGGCCAGGCGCTGCTGCGGGTCCATCGCCAGCGCCTCGTGCGGGCTGATCCCGAACAAGCCGGCGTCGAACCGGGTCGCGGTGCCGAGGAAGCCGCCGCGCAGGGCGAAGCGGGCGTCGGCGATGCTCTGCTCCCAGCCACGGTCGGCGGGGAAGGCGGTCATCGCGTCGGTGCCGCCGAGGAGGAGCTGCCAGAACCGGTCGGCGCTGTCCGCGTCGCCGGGGTAGCGGCAGCTCATGCCGACGATGGCGATGGGATCGTCGGCGGGCGCCGGCTGCGCCGATGTCTTCGGCGGCGCGGCGGGCATGCTGCCGACGAGTTCTCCGAGCAGGTAGTCGGCGAGCGTGGCGGGTGCCGGGTGGTCGAAGACGAGGGTGGCCGACAGCCGCAGGCCGGTCTCGGCGGCGAGGCGGTTGCGGAGTTCGACGGCGGTGAGCGAGTCGAAGCCGAGGTCCTTGAAGGCGCGGCGTGGTTCGACGGCTTCGGCGGAGCCGTGGCCGAGGACCAGGGCGACCTGGGTGCGGATGACGTCGACGACCAGGGCGAGGCGCTCGTCGCCCGGGAGCGCGGCGAGGCGCTGGGCGAGGAAGGAGGCGTCGGTGGCGCGGCCGCCGGCCGCCCGTCGCCGTGCGGGTCCGGCCAGTGCGGCCAGGATCGGCGGGACGGGCGCGGCGGCGGACCTCAGGGCCGTGGTGTCCAGGTTGGCCGGCACGATGTACGAGCGGTGCGTGGTGCTCGCCTCGTCGAACAGGGCGAGACCGTGGGCGGCCTGCAGCGGCGCGCCGAGGCGGGTGGCCCGTGCGAGGTCGACGTCGGTCATCCGCCCGGTGACGCCGCTGTCCGCGGCCCACAGGCCCCAGGCCAGTGACACGGCGGGCAGCCCGTGGGCGCGCCGGTGCCGGGCGAGGGCGTCCAGGAAGCTGTTGGCGGCGGCGTAGCCGCCCTGGCCGGCGGGTCCGAGTTGGGCGGCCACCGAGGAGTAGAGGACGAAGGCGGTCAGGTCGTGTCCGGCGGTCAGCTCGTGCAGGTTGACGGCGGCGTCGACCTTGGGCCGCAGGACGTCGTGCAGCCGTGCGGCGTCGAGTGTTTCGAGGACTCCGTCCTCGGCGACTCCGGCGGCGTGGACCACGGCGGTGAGCGGGTGGGCGGCCGGGATGCCGGCGAGTGCGGCGCCGAGGGCGGCGCGGTCGGCGGCGTCGACGGCCAGGACGGTGGCGTGGGCGCCGAGCCGTTCGAGGTCCGCGACGAGTTCGGTGGCGCCCGGTGTGTCGGTGCCGCGGCGGCTGAGCAGCAGCAGGTGACGGATGCCGTGTTCGGTGACGAGGTGGCGGGCCAGGAGGCCGCCGAGGGTGCCGGTGCCGCCGGTGACGAGGACGGTGCCGTCGGGGTCCGGTGCCGCGGGGACGGTGACGACGTTCTTGCCGATGTGGCGGGCCTGGCTGATGTGCCGGAACGCGGCGGCGGTGTCGCGGATGTCCCAGGCCGTGGCCGGGGGCAGCTGGAGTGCTCCGCTGTCGAACAGGGCGAGGATGTCGGTGAGGATCTCGCCGAGCCGCTGCGGGCCTGCCTCGGAGGGGTCGAAGGAGCGGTAGCGGACGCCGGAGTGGGCGGCCGCGACCTGCTCGGGGTCCCTCAGGTCGGCCTTGCCCATCTCGGCGAGCCGGCCGCCGGGGGCGAGCAGGCGCAGGGTGGCGTCCAGGATGTCGCCGGTGAGCGAGTTGAGGACGATGTCGACGCCGCGCCCGCCGGTGGCGGTCCGGAAGCGGGCTTCGAAGTCGGTGGTACGGGAGGACGCGATGTGCGCGTCGTCGAGGCCCGCCCGGCGCAGGGCGTCCCACTTGGCGGGGCTCGCGGTGCCGAACACGTCGAGTCCGAGGTGGCGGGCGAGCTGGACGGCGGCGGTGCCGACGCCGCCGGTCGCGGCGTGGACGAGGACAGATTCGCCGGGCCGCGCGCCCGCGACGTCGACGAGTCCGTAGTACGCGGTGACGAAGGCGACGGGCACGGTGGCGGCCTGGCTGAACGACCAGTCCCGCGGGATGCGGGCGAGCTGGGCGCGCGGGGCGGTGGCGACGTTGCCGAGGCCGGCGGGGACGAGGCCGAAGACGCGGTCGCCGGGGGCCAGGTCGGTGACGGCGGGGCCGGCCTCGACGACGATGCCGGCCGCTTCGGCGCCCATCGGGGACGGCTCCGGGTACATGCCCAGGCCGATGAGGACGTCGCGGAAGTTGACGCCTGCCGCGCGGACGGCCACGCGGACCTGGTCGGGCTCCAGCGGCGGGGCGTCGGCGGGGACCAGGGCCAGGTTCTCCAGGGTGCCGGGTCCGGTGGTGTCGAGGCGCCAGGCGGGTGCGTCGGCGGGGAGCGGGAGGCCGTCAGGGGCGGGCAGGCGGACGAGGCGTGGTGTGCGCAGTTCGCTTGCGCGCAGGGCGAGTTGGTGCTCGCCCCGGTCGACGGCGTCGCGGACGGCGGTCCAGTCGACGCCGTCGCGGACGGCGGTCCAGCCGACGCCGTCGGCGGGCGTGGGGGTGCCGAGGGGTGTCGCGTTGCCGGTGGGCCCCTCCGTGCCGGGGGTGCCTTCCGTGCCGCCGGTGGCGGGGAGGTCGAGGAGGACGAAGCGGTCCGGGTTCTCGGACTGCGCGGTGCGTATCAGACCCCACACGGCGGCGGCGGCCAGGTCCGGGGCGCCCTCGCCCGGGCCGGCGTCCACCGCGCAGCGGGTGACGAGGACGAGCCGGGAGGAGGCGGGCCGTTCGCCCGCCAGCCAGCGCTGGATCAGGCCGAGGACGGCGGCGGTGGTCCGGTGGACGTTCTCGGCGAGGTCGCCGGGGGCCGGGCCGACGGTGCACACGACCAGGTCGGCGGTGGCGTCGTCGAGGTCCTCGGTGACGGGGCCGCCGGGCAGGACGTGCACGTCGGCCGGTCCGCCGGTGCCGGCGCCGGCACCGGTGGCGGCCGGTGCGGCGGTCCATTCCACGGCGAACAGCGAGGAGTTGGCCGCGGTGGCCGCGGCCGCCGCCGCCAACTGCTGGGGGCGCACCGGGCGCAGGGTCAGTGACCGGACCTCGGCGACGGGGCGGCCGGTGCTGTCGGCCGCCTGGATGGACAGGGCGTCCGGTCCGGCGGCGGCCAGGCGCACGCGCAGTGCCGTCGCGCCGGTGGCCTGCAGCGTCACGCCCGACCACAGGAAGGGCAGCGGGGTGGCGCCGGTGTCGTCGAGGAAACCTCCGATGGTCGTGGCGTGCATGGCCGCGTCGAGGAGGGCGGGGTGCAGATCGAACGCGTCGGTGTCGGGTGCGGCCGCCGGTGGCAGGACGATGTCGGCGTAGACGGCGTCGGTGCCGCGCCAGGCGCGGCGCAGGCCGCGGAAGACCGGTCCGTAGTGGTAGCCGGCGCCGGCCAGGGTGGTGTCGTAGTAGCCGTCGAGGTCGACCGGTTCGGCGCCGGGCGGCGGCCAGGCGGACAGGTCGAAGCGGGCGGCTTCGGCTTCGGCCTCGGGGGCGAGGAGCCCGGAGGCGTGGCGGAGCCAGGTGCCGTCGCCGTCCTCGGGCTGGGAGTGGATCGACACCTCGCGGTCGTCGGCGCCGGACGGGGGGCTCACCCGGACCTGGATCCGGATCCGGCCGGCGGGCGGGACGACGAGGGGGGCCTGGAGGGTCAGTTCGCGGATCTCTCCGCAGCCCGCCTCCCGGGCGGCGCGCAGGGCCAGTTCGACGAATCCGGTGCCGGGCAGGATCGCGGCGCCGAGGACCTGGTGGTCGTCGAGCCAGGGCTGGGCGGACAGCGACAGGCTGCCGGTGAGGACCAGGCCGCCGTCGTCGGCGAGCGGGACCGCGGCGGCGAGGACGGCGTGGCCGGTGTTCAGTCCGCCGGCCACGCCCGCGTCGCCGCCCGCCGCGGCCGGACGCAGCCAGTACCGCTCCCGCTGGAAGGCGTAGGCGGGGAGGTCGACGCGGGTGCCGCCCCGGCCGGTGAGGACGGTGGCCCAGTCGACGCCGGCGCCGCGGGTCCATCCGGCGGCGACGGTGTGCAACAGGGTGGCGGCTTCGGGCCGGTCGTCGCGCAGCGCGGGGGCGATCGTCGTCGTGGCGGCGTCGTCGCGTTCGGCGAGGGTGTGCTGGGCCATCGCGCTGAGTACGGTGCTGGGGCCGATCTCGAGGAACCGGGTGGTTCCGTGGTCGGCGAGCCAGCTCACGCCGTCGGCGAACCGGACGGCGTGCCGTACGTGCCGCACCCAGTAGGCGGGTGAACAGAACTCCTCGACGGGGAGGGGGGCGCCGGTCAGGTTCGACACGATCGGGATCGCGGGCGGCCGGAAGGTCACGGTGGAGGCGAGCGCGGCGAACCGTTCGAGCATCGGGTTCATCCGCTGGGAGTGGAAGGCGTGCGAGACGCGCAGCCGGGTGGCCTTGCGGCCGGAGAGGGTCCAGCGGGCGGCCAGTTCGGCGATGGCGTCCTCGTCACCCGACATCACCAGGGCGGACGGGCCGTTGAGTGCCGCGATGTCGACGCGTCCCTCGTAGGTGCCGAGGGCCTCGACCGCTTCGGCCTCGGTGGCGGCGACGGCGAGCATGGCGCCGCCGGGCGGCAGGTCGGCCATCAGCAGGGCTCGGGCGGCGACGAGTTCGCAGGCGTCGTCGAGCGAGAGGACGTCGGCGACGTGCGCGGCCGCGAGTTCGCCGACGGAGTGGCCGAGGAGGTGGTCGGGGCGGATGCCCCAGGACTCCAGGAGCCGGAAGAGCGCGACCTCCAGGGCGAACAGGGCTGTCTGGGTGTAGGCGGTGCGGTCGAGGAGGGCCGCCTCGTCGGTGCCGGGTTCGGCGAACATCACCGCGCGCAGCGGGTGGCCGAGGTGGGGGTCGACGCGGGCGCAGACGGCGTCGAGGGCGTCGGCGAACACGGGGAACGCCTGGTAGAGCTCGCGGCCGGTGCCGGGGCGCTGCGAGCCCTGGCCGGAGAACAGCATCGCGAGGCGGCCGTGCCCGGTGGCGCCGGTGACGACGGCGTGGTGGGGGCGGTTCTCGGCGATCGCGTCGAGGCCCGCGAGCAGGGTGTCCCGGTCGCCGGCGATCACGGCGGCCCGGTGTGCCAGGCCGGCACGGGTGACGGCCAGGGAGTGGGCGATGTCGTGGACGGTGTGCGGGCTGCCGTCGGCGGCGGCGAATGCGCGGAGCCGGGCGGCCTGTGCGCGCAGTGCGGCAGGGCCGGCGGCCGACACCAGCCACGGCACCACCGGTTCGGGGGAGGGCGCCGCGGCGGGGACGGGGGCGCGGTCGGGGACGGGGGTCGGCGGGGCCTGTTCCAGGATGACGTGGGCGTTGGTGCCGCTGACACCGAACGACGACACACCGGCCCGGCGGGGCCGGCCCGCTTCGGGCCAGGCCCGGTTCTCGGTGAGGGGCGAGACGGCGCCGGCGGACCAGTCGACGTGGCCGGTCGGCTCGTGGAGGTGCAGGGTGCGGGGCAGCACACCGTGCCGCATGGCCAGCACCATCTTGATCACGCCGGCGACACCGGCGGCCGCCTGGGTGTGGCCGATGTTCGACTTGAGCGAGCCGAGCCACAGCGGTTCGGCGTCGCCGCGGCCCTGGCCGTAGGTGGCCAGCAGCGCCTGCGCCTCGATCGGGTCGCCGAGGGCGGTACCCGTGCCGTGCGCCTCGACGGCGTCCACGTCGGCCGGGGCGAGCTGGGCGTTGGCCAGAGCCTGCTGGACCACCCGCTGCTGCGCGGGCCCGTTGGGGGCGGTGAGGCCGTTCGAGGCGCCGTCCTGGTTGACGGCGCTCCCGCGCAGCGCGGCCCAGATCCGGTGCCCGTGACGCCGCGCGTCCGAGAGGCGCTCCAGCACCAGGACGCCCGCGCCCTCGGACCAGCTCGTGCCGTCGGCGGCCGCCGAGAACGGCTTGCAGCGGCCGTCGGCTGCCAGCCCGCGCTGGCGGCTGAACTCGACGAACGCGTCGGGGGTGGCCATCACGGTGACGCCGCCGGCCAGGGCGACGGAGCACTCGCCGTTGCGCAGCGCCTGGGCGGCCAGGTGCAGGGCGACGAGGGAGGACGAGCAGGCGGTGTCGACGGTGATCGCCGGGCCCTCCAGCCCGAAGGTGTAGGCCAGGCGGCCGGAGGCGACGCTGGTGGCGGTACCGGTGAGGAGGTGCCCCTCGACGCTGTCCGGCAGTCGGGCGGCGCGGCCGTAGCCGGAGGAGGTGACGCCCATGAAGACGCCGCCGGGGACGCCCTTGATCACGGCCGGGTCGACGCCCGCGTCCTCGAGCGCCTCCCAGGACGCTTCAAGCAGCAGTCGCTGCTGCGGGTCCATGGCGAGCGCCTCGCGCGGGGAGATGCCGAACAGTTCGGCGTCGAAGTCCCCGGCGTCGGGCAGGAATCCGCCGTGGCGCGTGTAGGTCGTGCCCTGACGCTCCGGGTCGGGGTCGAACAACGCGCCGATGTCCCAGCCCCGGTCGGCGGGGAATTCGGTGATGGCGTCGCCGCCGTCGCACAGCAGCCGCCACAGGGCGGCCGGGTCCGTTGCCCCGCCCGGGAACCGGCAGCTCATGCCGACGATGACGACGGGGTCGTCGTCGGCCGCTGTCGCGGCCACGGCCGCGGGGGCGGCGGGGCCACCGAGGCCGCGGGCCAGGTGACCGGCCAGGATCCGCACGCTGGGGTGGTCGAAGACGGCGGTGGCGGACACCGCCACGCCGCTCGCCGCCCGCAGCCGCTTGCCGAGCTCGACGGCCGTCAGCGAGTCGAAGCCGAGATCCTTGAACGGCAGGTCCGGGTCGACGCCGGCGGGGCCGACGTGGCCGAGGACCGCGGCGACCTGCGCGCGGACCACGGTGAGCATCTCCTGCTCGCGTTCGGCGGCGGTGAGGGAGGCGACACGTCCGGCGGTGTCGGGCTCGTCGTGCCGGTGCGACGGGCCGGGCGCGGGCTGCAGGTCCGGCAGGTCCGCGAGCAGCCGGCTGGGCCGCGCCGAGGTGAACGCCGCGACGAACGCGGGCCAGATGATGTCGGCCACCACGACACACCCGTCGCCGTGGTCGACGGCCCGGTCGAGCGCTGCCCGCGCCGTCCCGGGCTCCATCGCGGCCAGACCCCGCCTGTGCAGGTCTTCGAGGCCGTGCCCGTCGGGCACCTGTGCGCCGTCGTCCCAGGGTCCCCAGGAGACACAGGTCGCCGGCAGGCCGCGGTCCCTGCGGAACTCGGCGAGCGCGTCCAGGTAGGCGTTGGCGGCCGCGTAGGCGCCCTGTCCGGCGCCGCCCCAGGTCCCGGCGACCGAGGAGAAGAGGACGAACGCGTCCAGCGGGGTGTCGCCGAGGGCGTGATGCACGGTGGTCGCGCCCAGGACCCTGCCCGTGAGCGCGTAGCCGAACGCTTCGGGGGCGGTCCCGTCGACCGGGCCGGTGGACGGCACGGCCGCGGTGAACACCACGGCGGAGAGCGGCTCTTCCGCCGGGATCGCGGCCAGCATGTCCTGGACGGCGTGCGGATCGGTGACGCGGCAGGCGAGGACCGACACCGGGACGCCGGTGCCCGACAGCTCGGCGGCGAGGTCCGCCGCGCCCCGGTCGTCGAGTCCGTTGTCGCTGACGAGCAGCAGCCGTGCCGGGGCCCGGCCGGCGGCCCAGCGCGCGGCATGGGCACCCAGTGGACCGTCGGCGCCGGTGACCAGCACGGTGCCGCCCGGCTGCCACCGCTCGGCGGTCCGCTCGCCCAGCGGCGTGCGCCGCAGTCTGCGGCCGTAGGCGCCGGAGGGGCGCAGCGCGACCTGATCCTCCCCGGTGCCGCCGGCCAGGAGGGCGGCGAGTCGGCCGCCGGTCCGCGCGTCGACGGCGGCGGGCAGGTCGACCAGCCCTCCCCACAGACGCGGATGCTCCAGTGCGACGACCCGGCCGAGGCCCCACACCTGTGCCTGGACGGGTGCGTCCAGCCGGTCGGACCGGCCGGTGGAGACGGCCGCGCGGGTGGCGGTCCACACCGTCGTGTCGAGGCCGGTGACAGCGAGGGCCCGCATCAGGGTCAGGGTGGTGGCGCTGCCGGCCGGCAGCGGGGCGGTGGGAAGGCCCTCGTCGGCGAGTGCGGCGAGGTTGAGCACACCGGCCGTATCCGGGCCGGAGACTTCGCTGATCCGGGCGGCGAGTTCGGCGGGATCGGTGTCACGGGCCCCGACCGTGAACGTGACCACGTCGGCGCCGGCGCGGTGGAGCGCGGTCACCACGGAGTCGGCCGTTTCGCCATGGGCGGCGGTGTCCTCGGGCAGGACGACGAGCCAGGTGCCGGACAGGGTGGCGGTCGTCGGGAGACCGGTGAGCGGCTTCCAGGTGACCTGGTAGCGCCAGGTGTCGATCACGGACCGCTGCCGGCGTTCCCGGCGCCACGAGGCGAGTGCCGGAACCACCGACCCGAGCAACTGCGGGGCCTCCGACAGCTGGAGCGTGCCCGCGAGTTCGTCGAGGTCACCACGCTCCACGGCATCCCAGAACCGCGACTCGACCGCGTCCACCACCCCGCCCGCAGCCTGAACCGGCAATGACGGGACATCCAGCCAGTACCGCTCATGCTGGAAGGCGTATGTCGGCAAAGCTACATGGCGGCCGGTGAGCAGCGCGGACCAGTTCACGTCCACGCCGGTGGCCCATGCCTCGCCGAGGCTGGTCAGCAGGCGGCGCATGCCACCCTCACCGCGTCGCAGGGTGCCCAGTGCCGTGGCGTCGGCCCCGGTCGCGTCGATCGTCTCCTCGACCCCGACGGTGAGTACGGGGTGGGCGCTGACCTCGACGAAGGTGCGCATCCCCTGTCCGAGGAGGGCACGGACCGCGGTCTCGAACTCGACCGTGGAGCGCAGGTTGTCGAACCAGTACCGGGCGTCGAGACCGCCGTCGACGGTCTCGCCGGTCAGGGTGGACAGCATCGGAACCGTGCCGGCGACCGGAGTCAGCCCGGCCAGGTCGGCCAGGATCCGCTCCCGGAGCCGGTCCATCTCCGGCGAGTGCGACGCGTAGTCCACCGGAATGCGGCGCGTACGGATGCCCTGGCGTTCGCACTCGGCCATGAAGGAGCCGAGGGACTCCGCGTCGCCGGAGACGACAGTGGACGACGGACCGTTCACCGCGGCCACCGACACCGTGCCCGGCATCAGGCCCTCGACCGCTTCCCGGCCGGCAGCCACGGACACCATGCCCCCACCACCGGCCACCGCCACCAAAGCCTGCGACCGCAAGGCCACCACCCGCGCCGCATCGTCCAGCGACAACCAGCCCGCCACACACGCCGCAGCGATCTCACCCTGCGAATGACCCACCACCGCAGACGGCACCACACCCGCCGAACGCCACACCTCCGCCAGCGACACCATCACCGCCCACAGCACCGGCTGGACCACATCCACCCGGTCCACATCACCGTCCCGCAACAACACATCGGTCAACGACCAGTCGACGTACGGGGCGAGCGCCGTCTCGCACTCGGCCAGCCGCTCCCGGAACACCGGCGAGGCATCCCACAACTCCCGCGCCATGCCCACCCACTGCGAGCCCTGACCCGGGAACACGAACACCACACCACCGGCACCCGTAACGGCCGACGTGGCCACGGACAGCCCGGCCAGCAACTCCTCCCGGCCCTCCCCCACGACCACCGCACGATGCTCCAACGCAGCCCGCGTCGTCGCCAGCGACCAGCCCACGTCCACCGGGTCCAGCTCCGGCCGCTCCGCGACGAACGAGGCCAGCCGCTCCACCTGCGCCCGCAACGCGGCCTCGGACTTCGCCGACACCACCCACGCCGACACACCCGGAACCGAAACAGGAGAGACCGAAGCCTCCGGCTGCGGGGCCTGCTCCACAATCACGTGCGCGTTCGTGCCCGACATGCCGAACGACGACACACCCGCACGCCGCGGACGGTCCGCACCGGCCCAGGGACGTGCCTCCGTCAGCAGTTCGACCGCGCCCGCCGACCAGTCCACCTCGGGCGACGGCTCGTCGGCGTGCAGCGTGGCCGGCAGGACGCCGTGCCGCATCGCCATGACCATCTTGATCACACCCGCGACACCCGCAGCCGCCTGGGGGTGGCCGATGTTCGACTTCACCGACCCCAGCCACAGCGGCTCGCCGGCCTCGTCACGGTCCTGGCCATACGTCGCCAGCAGCGCCTGCGCCTCGATCGGATCCCCGAGACGCGTCCCGGTGCCGTGCGCCTCGACGACATCCACGTCCGCGCCCGTCAGCCGGGCATTCGCCAGCGCCTGACGGATCACCCGCTGCTGCGAGGGACCGTTCGGCGCCGTCAGACCGTTCGACGCACCGTCCTGATTGATCGCACTGCCCCGCACCACCGCCAGCACCTGGTGCCCGTTGCGCTCCGCGTCCGACAACCGCTCCAGCAGCACGAGCCCGGCGCCTTCGCCGAGGCCGAAGCCGTCGGCCCCCGCGCCGAAGGCCCGGCAGCGGCCGTCCTGGGACAGGGCGCGCTGGCGGCTGAACTCGACGAACAGGCCGGGGCCGGCCATCACCGTCACACCGCCGGCCAGGGCGAGGTCGCAGTCGCCGTTGTTGAGGGCCTGCACCGCCAGGTGGGTCGCCACCAGCGACGACGAGCACGCGGTGTCGATCGTGACGGCGGGGCCTTCCAGGCCGAGGGCGTAGGCGACCCGGCCGGATGTCACGCTGCCCAGGCCGCCGCTCAGCCGGTAGCCCTCGGATCCTTCCAGCGGCTGGTCGAGCCGTGGACCGTACTCCTGGGTGGCGGCGCCGGCGAAGACTCCGGTGCGGCTGCCGCGCAGGGTCGTCGGGTCGATGCCGGCGCGTTCGAACGCCTCCCACGCGGTTTCCAGCAGCACCCGCTGCTGCGGGTCCATGGCCTGGGCCTCGCGGGGCGAGATGCCGAAGAACGCCGGGTCGAACTGGTCGGCGTCGAGGAGGAATCCGCCTTCGGCGGTGTAGGAGCGGCCGGGCTCGTCGGGGTCGGGGTGGTAGAGGCCGTCCGTGTCCCAGCCGCGGTTGTCGGGCAGGCCGGAGATGACGTCGCTCCGGTCGGTGACGAGCCGCCAGAGGTCTTCGGGAGAGGTGACACCGCCGGGGTACCGGCAGGCCATGGCGACGACGGCGACGGGTTCGCCGACATGGGTCGCCGTGGGCGTGGCCGTGCCGGCGGATTCCGCGGGCCGCCGCAGCAGCCGGGCGACGAGCTGCTCGGCGAGGGCGTGGGGCGTGGGGTGGTCAAAGGCGATGGTGCTCGGCAGGCGGAGACCGGTGGCGGTGTTGAGCCGGTTGCGGAACTCCACCGCGATGAGCGAGTCGAAGCCGAGGCTCTTGAACGCCTGGGCGGCGTCCACCTCACCGGTGCCGGCGCGGCCGAGCACCGCGGCGGCGTGCGCGCGGACGAGGTCGAGCACGGTGCGGTGCCGGTCCGCCTCCGGCAGCGCGGCCAGGTCGAGGCCGAGGCCGGTCAGCGCCTCGGGGGCGGCGGCGGGGCGGCGCGGCTCGCCCACCAGGGCGCGCAGCGGGGCGGCGACGGTGTCGGGGTCCGTCAGGGCGGCGGCGCGCAGTTCGGGGAGGCTGAGCCGGGCGGGTGCGAGCAGCGGCTCTCCGCCGGGCAGTGCCGCGTCGAAGAGGGCGAGCGCCTGCTCGGGGCTCATGGGGGCGAGTCCGGTGCGTGTCAGCCGGGCCCGGTCGGCGTCGCCGAGGCGGCCGCCCATGCCGGTGTCGTCCCACAAGCCCGACAGCAGTGACAGCGCGGGCAGGCCGCGGGCGTGCCGGTGCTGGGCGAGGGCGTCGAGGAAGACGTTGGCCGCGCCGTAACTGCCCTGTCCGGGGGTGCCGATGGTGCTGGCGAGCGAGGAGACGAGGACGAACGCCGTGAGATCGAGGTCCGCGGTGAGCCGGTGCAGATGCCAGGCGGCGTCGGCCTTGGGACGGAGCACCGTGGTGAGCTGGTGGGAGGTGAGCGTGTGGATCGGGGCGTCGTCGACGACACCGGCGGCGTGGACGACCACGCGCAGCGGGTGTGCGGCGGGGATACCGGCGAGGAGTGCGCGGAGCGCCTGCGGGTCGGCGGCGTCGCAGGCGACGGCGGTGACGTGGGCGCCGGTCGCGGTGAGTTCGGCGATGAGTTCGGCGGCTCCGTCGGCGTCGGCGCCGCTGCGGCTGGCGAGCACGAGGTGGCGGGCGCCGTGTGCGGTGACCAGGTGCCGGGCGATGAGCCGGCCGATGTCGCCGGTGCCGCCGGTGATCAGGACCGTGCCGTCGGCGTCGACGGGGCTTGCCCCGGCCGTGGTGGTGACGCGGGCGAGCCGCTCGGCCAGAACCCGGTCGCCGCGGAGGGCGAGTTGGGGCTCGTTGTGGTTGAGGGCCGCGGCGGGCGCCCGGTCGAGGAGGGTGTCGTCGTCGATGTCGACGAGGACGAACCGTCCGGGGTGTTCGGCCTGGGCGGTGCGGACGAGACCGCGGGCGGTCGCGACGGCAAGGTCGTGGACGTGCTCGTCGCCACGGGTGGCGACGGCGCCGTGGGTGAGCAGGACGAGGCGGGTGCCGGTCAGGCGCTGGTCGGCGAGCCAGGTCCGGAGCAGCGTCAGCGTGTCGAGGGCGGCGCGGTGGGCGTCGGCGACGGGGTCGGCGGCTTCCGCGGCGCGGTGGGCTCCGACGAGGTGTACGGCGACCGCTTCCGGTGCGGTTGCGCCGGCGGTGAGGGCCGCCTGCAACGCGTCGAGGTCGGCGTAGTGCCTGGCAAAGGCCCCGGGCCGGGTGGCCGGTGTGCCGGGGAGCGCCGAGTCCGCGGATTCGGCCGGCAGTTCACCGGGGAGCCCCACGCCGCCCGCTCCGGAACGCGGTTCGCCGACGAGGGCCCAGTCGACGGGCCCGGCGGGGGTGGTGTCGTGGAGCGTCACCCATTCCAGGCGCCAGAGCGGGTCGGTGCCGGTCGTCGCGGTCGCGAGCTGGTCCGGATCGACCGGGCGCAGCACGAGGGCCTCGATCGTGGCGACGGCGCCGCCGGAGGGGTCGGTCAGTTCGACGGTGACCGCGCCGTCGCGGTCCGGGGCGCCGATGTGGACCCGCACGGCGCTCGCGCCCGTGGCGTGGAGCTGGACGCCGCCGAAGCCGAAGGCGAGCCGGGTGCCGGCCGGGCTGCCGTCGAGGGGCAGCAGAGCGTGCAGGGCGGCGTCGAGGAGGGCCGGGTGGAGTTCGAATCCGACGGTGTGCTGCGGATCGGGATCGGGCAGGGCGGCTTCGGCGTAGATCTCCTCGCCGTGCCGCCAGCAGGCGCGCAGTCCCTGGAACGCCGGGCCGTAGGCGTAGCCGAGTGCGGCGAGCCGGGGGTAGGCGCCGTCGAGCGGGACGGCCGTCGCGCCGGGGGGCGGCCAGGCGGCCGGGGCCGGGCGGGGCGGCCGGGCGGGGCCGGCGGTGTGGAGGGTGCCGGTGGCGTGCCAGGTCCACGGGACCAGGTCGGCGCCGGTGGCCTGGCGGGAGTGCACGGTGATCGGCCGCCGGCCGGTGTCGTCGGGCGGCTGCACGATGATCTGCAGCTGGAGCGGCTCGTCGTCGGGGACGATCAGCGGTGTCTGCAGGGTGAGTTCGTCGACGCGCGGGTGGCCGCAGCGGCGGCCCGCGTACAGGGCGAGGTCGACGAGGGCGCTGCCGGGCAGCACCGTCCTGCCGAGGATCGTGTGGTCGGCCAGCCACGGCCGGCCCGCCGTCGACAGGCGGCCGGTGAGGACGAGGGTGCCGTCCTCGGCGATGTCGACCACGGCGCCGAGCAGCGGGTGGTCGGCGCCGTCCAGGCCGAGGGCGTCGGCCCCGGCGGTGGGCGTGGCGGGTGCGAGCCAGAAGCGTTCGCGCTGGAAGGGGTAGGTGGGCAGCGGCACCTTGCGGGCGGGTGCGGGGAGCACGGTCGTCCAGTCGGGCCGGACGCCGTGGGTCCAGGCGGTCGCCATGGCGGCGACGAAGTGGGCGTGGTCGCCGTGGTCGCGGCGGAGGGTCGCGAGTGCGGCGCCGGGGCGGCCCATGTCGTCGAGGGTGTCGGCGACGGCCGCGGTGAGCACCGGGTGGGCGCTGGTTTCGAGGAACACGTCGTGCCCGGCGGCGCGCAGGGCGCGCACAGCCGGCTCGAAGCGCACGGTTTCGCGCAGGTTGCGGAACCAGTAGGCGGCGTCCAGGTGCGCGGTGTCGAGTGGTTCGCCGGTGACGGTGGAGTAGAACGGTACGTCGCCGGTGCGCGGGGTGAGGGTGGCGAGCGCGTCGAGGAGTTCGTCGTGGAAGGCGTCGACGTGGGGTGAGTGGGAGGCGTAGTCGACGGGGAGGCGGCGGGCCCTGATCCCTTCGGCCTCGTATGCGGCGAGGAGCGCGTCGAGTGCGTCGGCGTTGCCGGAGACGACGGTGGCGGAGGGGCCGTTGAGGGCGGCGATGCCGATCCGGCCGTCCAGGCGGGCCAGGCGGGTCCGGACGTCGGCGGCGGGCAGCGGCACGGACACCATGCCGCCGGTGCCGGCGAGGGTGCGGACGCAGCGGCTGCGGAGGGCGACGATCCGGGCGGCGTCGGGGAGGGTGAGGCCGCCGGCGACGTAGGCGGCGGCGATCTCGCCCTGGGAGTGGCCGACGACCGCGGCCGGTTCGACGCCTGCCGAGCGCCACAGGGCGGCCAGCGACACCATGACGGCGAAGAGGGCGGGCTGGACGACGTCGTCCCGGTCCAGCGGCGGTGCTCCGTCGGCGCCGCGGAGGACGTCGACGAGGGACCAGTCGGCGTACGGTGCGAAGGCGGCCGAGCAGGCGTGGATCTCGTCGCGGAAGGCGTCGCTGGTGTTCAGCAGGGAGGCGGCCATGCCGGCCCACTGGGAGCCCTGGCCGGGGAAGACGAACACGGTGCCGTCCAGGTGGCCGGCGGTTCCCTCGGTGACGCCGGGTGCGGGGAGCCGGCCCGCCAGCGCGTCGAGTCCCGCGAGGAGGCCGTCCCGGTCGGCGGCGACGACGGCGGCCCGCCGGTCGAACGCGGCGCGGCCGGTGGCGAGGGTGTGGCCGAGGGCGGCGAGGTCGAGGTCGGTCCGGCTGCGCAGGACGTCGGCGAGCCGGTGCGCCTGGGCGCGCAGGGCGGCGTCCTGGTGTGCGGAGATCAGCACGGGGACGGCGGGCGGCTGGTCGCCGGGTTCGGCGACGGGGGGCTGCGGGTGGCCTTCGAGGATCAGGTGGGCGTTGGTGCCGCTGATGCCGAACGACGACACCGCCGCGCGGCGGGGGCGGTCGAGCTCCGGCCAGGGTGTCGTCTCGGTCAGCAGCCGCAGCTCGCCCGCGGACCAGTCGACCCGGGGGGTGGGTTCGTCGATGTGCAGGGTGCGGGGCAGGACGCCGTGCCGCATGGCGAGCACCATCTTGATGACGCCGGCGACGCCCGCGGCGGCCTGGGTGTGCCCGATGTTCGACTTCACGGAGCCGAGCAGCAGCGGCTCGCCGGTCTCGCCGCGTTCCTGGCCGTAGGTCGCCAGCAGTGCCTGTGCCTCGATCGGGTCGCCGAGGCCGGTGCCGGTGCCGTGGGCCTCGACGGCGTCCACGTCGGCCGGGGTGAGCCGGGCGTTGGCGAGGGCCTGCCGGACGACCCGTTCCTGGGAGGGGCCGTTGGGCGCGCTGAGGCTGTTGGAGGCCCCGTCCTGGTTGACGGCGCTGCCGCGGACGACCGCGAGGACGTCGTGGCCGAGGCGCCGGGCGTCGGAGAGGCGTTCGAGGATCAGCAGGCCGGCGCCCTCGCCCCAGCCGGTGCCGTCTGCGGCCGCGGCGAACGGCTTGCAGCGGCCGTCCGGGGCCAGGCCCTGCTGGCGGCTGAACTCGGTGAACATGCCCGGGGTGGCCATCAGGGTGACGCCGCCGGCGAGCGCCATGTCGCATTCGCCGGCGCGCAGGGCCTGCGCGGCGAGGTGCAGGGCCACGAGGGAGGAGGAGCAGGCGGTGTCGACGGTGACGGCCGGGCCCTCCAGGCCGAGTACGTACGCGATGCGGCCGGAGGCGACGCTCGGTGTGCCGCCGGTCAGCAGGTGCCCTTCCAGCTCCGGGGGCGCCTCGTGCATGCGCGGGCCGTAGTCCTGGGCGGTGGCGCCGACGAAGACGCCGGTCCGGCTGCCCCGGAGGGATTCGGGATCGGTTCCGAGGCGCTCGACCGCTTCCCAGGCGGTTTCCAGGAGCAGCCGCTGCTGGGGGTCCATGGCGAGGGCTTCGCGCGGCGAGATGCCGAAGAAGGCGGCGTCGAAGTCGCCGGCGCCTTCGAGGAACGCGCCGGCGGGCCGCAGGGTGCCGTGGGGGTTGCGGGCGGCGTCCCGGTAGATGTCCTCGGCATTCCAGCCCCGGTCGTCGGGGAAGCCGGTGACGGCGTCACCGCCGTCGAGCAGGAACTGCCACAGCGCTTCCGGGGTCGCGATCCCGGCGGCGTAGCGGCAGCTCATCGCGACGATGGCGATCGGCTCGGCGGGGTCGGCGGTCTCGCCGGGTGCGGCCGGCGGTGCGGGGTCGGTGCCTCCCCGCAGCCGGTCCCGGAGGTGTGCGGCGAGCCGGTCCGGTGTTGGGTGGTCGAACAACAGCGAGTCCGGCAGCGGCAGGGTGAGCGCTGTGGCGAGCCGGTCCCTCAGTTCGACGGAGCCGAGCGAGTCGAATCCGAGGTCGTGGAAGGTCTGGCGGGCGTCGACGTCGTCGGGGCCGTCGTGCCCGAGGACGGCGGCGGCGTTCTCCTGGATCAGCCGGAGCACGGCACGGGTTCCAGCTCCGTCGGCGGAGCGCTCCGGCTCGGGCTCCTGTGCCTGCGGGCGGGCTCCGGGGAGTTCCGGCTCCTGCGTCCGCGGGCAGGTGGCGGGCAGGGCGCGGGCGGGGAGGTCGTCGAGCCAGTACCGGCGCCGCTGGAAGGAGTAGGTGGGCAGGGCGACCGGGCGGGGCCGGTGGGCGGCGAGCAGGGCCGTCCAGTCCAAGTCCACGCCGGCCGTGTGCATGCGTCCGACGGCGCGGAGCAGCGTCTCGGCCTCGTCGCGGCCCTTGCGCAGGGCCGCCGTCAGCACGGGGCCGTCGGTGCGGCAGGTGGCCGCCATGCCGGCGAGTACGCCGTCGGGGCCGAGTTCGAGGTAGCGGGTGACGCCCAGTGCGGCGGTGGCGGCGACGCCGTCGGCGAAGCGGACGGTGTCGCGGACCTGGCGCAGCCAGTACGCGGGCTCCTGCATGAGGCCCGGTTCGGCCGTCCGGCCGGTCAGGTTGGACACGACGGGGATGGTCGCCGGCCGGTACGTCAGTCCGGTGAGCACCGCGCCGAACTCGTCCAGCATCGGCTCCATCAGGGCCGAGTGGAAGGCGTGCGACACGTGCAGGACGGTGGACTTCCAGCCGCGCGCCGCGCACTCGGCGGCGTAGCGGCCGATCGCCTCGGCGTCGCCGCACAGCACGACCGCGCGCGGGCCGTTGACGGCGGCGATGTCGAGGCCGGAGTCGGCGACCTCGTCTTCGGTGGCCTGGACGGCGAGCATGCCGCCGCCCGCGGGAAGGGCCTGCATCAGGCGGCCTCGCTCGGCCACCAGGGTGCAGGCGTCGTCCAGGTCCAGGATGCCCGCCACGTGTGCGGCGACGATCTCGCCGAGCGAGTGGCCCAGCAGCACGCCGGGGGTGACGCCCCACGACTCCACCAGCCGGAACAGGGCGACTTCGAGGGCGAAGAGGCCCGCCTGCGCCCACATCGTGTGATCCAGGTCGGTGCCGTCGGTGAGCACCTCGCGCAGCGGGCGGCCCAGCCGCGGGTCGAGTCGCTCGCACACCGCGTCGAAGGCTTCGGCGAACACCGGGAACGCCTGGTGGAGTTCCTTCCCCATGCCGGGGCGCTGCGCCCCTTGGCCGGTGAACAGCAGGGCCAGGCCGCCGGGTTCGGCGTCGCCGGTCATCACACCCGGGTCGGGGCGGTCGTGGGCGAGGCTGTCGAGGCGGGCGAGGAGTTCCGGCAGGTCCCGGCCGACGACGACCGCGCGCCGGTCGAACGCGGAGCGGGTGGTGGCCAGGGAGAACCCGATGTCGGCGGGGTGCGGGCCGGGGTGGTCCGCCAGGTGCTCCGACAGCCGGCGTGCCTGGTCGCGCAGGGCTTCGCCGGTCCGGGCGGACAGCGGCCAGGCCACGGGGGTGCCCGGGTCGTCGGGCCGTCCGGCGACATCGGGCTCGGAGGGCTCCCATCCGGTGAGCACCAGGTGGCAGTTGGTGCCGCCCATGCCGAAGGAGCTCACACCGGCGACACGGGACGGCTCGTCGGCGGGCCAGGGCGCCAGCTCGGTCTGGACGGTCAGCCCGAGGTCGTCGAGGGGGATCGCGGGGTTCGGGGTGACGAAGTTGAGGCTGGGCGTGAGTTCGCCGTTGCGCAGGGACAGTGCGACCTTGAGCAGCCCGACGGCGCCGGCGGCGCCTTCCAGGTGCCCGATGTTGGTCTTGGCCGATCCCACCCGCAGCCGGCCGTCGGCCGACCGTCCCCCGCCCAGCACGGTCCCGAGGGCGTGCGCCTCGACAGGGTCTCCGGCCGCCGTTCCGGTGCCGTGCAGTTCGACGTACTGGACCTGCTCGGGTCCGACGCCCGCCGCCCGGTAGGCGTCGCGCAGGACCTCGGCCTGGGCGTCGGCGTCGGGCACGGTCAGGCCGCTGCCGCCGCCGTCGTTGTTGACGGCGCCGCCGCGGATGACGCAGTAGATCTCGTCGCCGTCGGCGACGGCCTGCGTCAGGGTCTTCAGTGCGACGACGACGCCGCCCTCGCCGCGTACGTAGCCGTTGGCGCGGGCGTCGAAGGTGTGGCAGCGGCCGTCGGGCGACAGGGCGCCGAAGGCCGCGGCGGCCACGGCGCTCTCGGCGGCGATGTTGAGGTGGACACCGCCGGCGAGCGCGAGCGTCGACTCGCCGCGGCGCAGGCTCTCGCAGGCCACGTGGACGGCCACCAGCGACGAGGCCTGCCCGGCGTCGACGGTCATGCTCGGGCCGCGCAGGCCGACGGCGTAGGAGACCCGGTTGGCGATGATGCCGCGCTGCACACCGGTCAGCGAGTGGCGGCCCACGGCGCCGAGGCCGGCCCGGTGGCCGAGGGTGGCGTAGTCGTTGCCCATGACGCCGACGAACACACCGGTCCGGCCGCCTGTCAGCCGCCCGGGAACGATGCGGGCGTCCTCCAGGGCCTCCCAGCTCAATTCCAGCATCAGGCGCTGCTGCGGGTCCATCGCCGCGGCCTCGCGCGGCGAGATTCCGAAGAACCGGGGATCGAATTCGTCGACACGGTCCAGGAAACCGCCGCGGCGCACGGCGCGAGCCGCATTCGGGTCGTCGTCGGAGAAGTCCCAGCGGTGCGCGGGAATTTCGCCGACCGCGTCCATGCCGTTGCGCAGAAGCCGCCAGAATGCGTCCGGGGTGGGGGCGCCGGGGAGCCGGCAGGCCAGCCCGACCACTGCCACCGCTTCCTGCGTTTCGGCAGAGATTTCAGGCATGGAAACTCCAACCACCTCTGAATGCGCCATGGATGCCGCTGCCGTGATCCGGGTCGGCACCGAGACTAACCACGCCCTGTCGGCGCACCAACCCCTATGGGGAGGCTGACCAGCCCCTATGTGCCTTGCGGGACTCTCCGGGACACGGCCGGCGAACCGTGGCGGGGCCGGACTCCCCCGACGGGGGCGGGGCCGCACGCGGCGGGGACCGTGCGGCCGGCGGCCCCGGGAGGCGGCCGACGGGTGCGCGACCAGGAACACCCCCCTCCGCGCGCGGAGTTCTAGGGGTACTCGGTAGGGGCGTGGTGTCGTATAGGGTCCACCCGCGGCGGCGCCTGTTCACCCCCCTCAATTCCCGCCGCACCCGGCCCGACCGAGCCCACGCGGCCGGTGCCGCTGCCACAGGCCCGACCGAGCCCACGCGGCCGGTGCCGCTGCCACAGGAAGGAAAACAACACGTGACGGAGCAGCACGCCGAGAAACCGGAATTCGGCTCCGGCAGCGAGCCGCCCGCGCTGCGGCTGACCGGCCTGCACAAGGAGTTCGGTGACAATGTCGCCGTCCGGCAAGTCGATCTGACCGTCTCCCGGGGTTCCTTCTTCGGCCTCGTCGGACCCAACGGCGCCGGCAAGACGACGGCCCTGTCCATGGCCGTCGGCCTGCTGCGCCCGGACGGCGGCCGCTGCGAGGTCTTCGGCGTCGACGTCTGGTCCGACCCGGTCCGGGCCAAGACACTGCTGGGTGTGCTGCCCGACGGCCTGTCGATGCCGGAGCGGCTCACCGGCCGTGAACTGCTGACGTTCACCGGCCAGCTGCGCGGCATCGAACCCGCCGAGCTCACCCGGCGGGTCGACGAGCTGCTGGAGGTCATGCAGCTCACCGAGGCCGAACGCACCCTGGTCGTCGACTACTCCACCGGAATGCGCAAGAAGATCGGACTCGCCACCGCGCTGCTGCACCGGCCGCGGCTGCTGGTGCTGGACGAGCCGTTCGAGGCGGTCGACCCGGTCTCGGCCGTGGCACTCAAGACGATCCTGCAGCGCTTCGTCGCGTCCGGCGGATCGGCCGTCCTGTCCAGCCATGTCATGCCGCTGGTCGAGCAGCTCTGCGACACGGTCGCCGTCATGGCCGGCGGCGACGTGGTGGCCGCCGGGACGCTGGACGAGGTACGCGGCGACAGCACACTCGAGGAGGCCTTCGTCCGTCTCGTCGGGGCCGAGGCGAAGACGGGAGAGGGCCTGTCGTGGCTGGCGTCCTGATTCGGATGAAGTTGCGGCTCATCCGCAACTCCATGACCGGCGGCAAGGCCGTCTGGATGGTCACCGGCGCGATCCTGGGCCTGATGTTCGCCGCGGCCACCGTCGCCCTGGCGTTCGTCCGGCTCGAGACCCCGGGACTGGTCTCCGACCTGCTCGCCGTGACGTTCCTGATCTGGACCCTCGGCTGGATGGTCGGTCCGCTGTGGGGCGGCTCGGCAGTCCTCCGCAACGACCACTTCGCGCTGCTGCCGCTGCCCCGCCGCGGCCTCGCCCTCGGACTGCTCGCGGCCGCCTTCGTCGGCATCACCACCGTGGTGACGGCCCTGGCGTTCCTCGGCCTCGTCGTCCACGGCATCCGCTCCGGCCTGGGACCGGCCCTGGTGTCGGTCCCGGCCGCCGCCGCGCAACTGGTGTTCGTGGTCCTGCTGTCGAGGGTCACCCACGCCCTGTTCGGGGCGGTCGCCGGCTCCCGGTTCGGTGCCTTCGTGACCGGCCTGCTGTTCGCGGCGATGCTGGTGCTCACCCAGTCCGGCTGGATGCTCGTGGTGGCCGTCGTCGCGTCCCGGGTGACCGAGACCGGGTTCTCCGGCTTCGTGTCGACCGCGATCCGTTCCGTCCCGTCCGGGTGGGGCGTGGCCGCCGTCGACGCCGCCGACAGCGGCGACTGGTGGCAGTCGCTCGGCGCCCTGGCCGGACTCGTCGCCCTGTGCGTTCTGCTGCTGGCCGTCTGGAGCCGCACCCTCGGCCAGGCCCGGCACGGCCGCTCCGTCGTCCGCGGGAGCGCACGCCGGGCCGCCCCCGCGCGCGGCGCTCTCTCCGGCGCGACCGGGGCCGTGGTCCGCAAGGAACTGCGGACCTGGCTGCGCGACCCGCAGCGCGTCACCATGGCGGTCACGCCGCTGGCCTGGGCCCTGGGGACGGCACTGCTGCCGCTCACCTTCGACACCGGCCTGCTGCTGCCCTGGGCGGGCCCGGCACTTCCGGTGATGGTCGTCGCGACCGCCTACAACCTGTACAGCCAGGACGGGACGAGCCTGTGGCTCACCCTCACCACGGGCAGCCAGCGCGCCGACGTCCGCGGCCGGCAGTGGGCGTGCCTGCTGCTGTTCGGCCCGCTGACCGTCGCGGTGACGGTCGTATGCACCGCGGCGAGCGGGTACTCCTGGACCTGGCCGTGGGTCGCCGCCCTCGTCCCGGCCCTGCTCGGCGGCGGTATCGGCCTGACGTCGTACGCGTCGGTCACGGCCCTCGTGCCCGGCCCGGACGCCCACAAGCGGCCCGACAGCCCCCTCGACCGGGCCGACACGACCGGGCCCTCCAACGCGCTGTTCTTCGTCGCCCTCCTGCCCGCCGTGCCGGCGGCCGGCGTCGTCGCCCTCGGCACCGTCCTCGACAACTCCCTCGTCGGCTGGCTCGGCGCCCCGGTCGGTGTGGCCACCGGTGTCCTGCTCGCCCTCCGGCTGGGGCGGGTCGCCGCCGACCGGCTCACCGCACACGGCCCCGAACTGCTCCTCCTGATGCGGACCGGACGCCCCGCGACCCCGGGAACGGCGGGCGAGGCCTCGGCGGGCACGGGGAATGCGGGCGCGGCGACGCGCGTCAAGCCGCAGCTCACCCGGCGCCAGGAAGTGGTCACGCTCCTGTCCTGGGTGTTCGGCGGCCTGGCGCTCTTCCCGCAGGGCCTGGTGCCCCTGATCTTCCTGCTCGCCGACGTCGACGCGAAGGTCTGGTTCCTGGCCCTCTACACACCCGACCCCTGGTCCTGGGCGGTCGCACTGGTCATGATCGCCGTCGGCGTCACGCTGTTCATCCGGGCCGTCCGCCTCTCGACCGGCCGGGCCGGCGGCAAGCCGGCGGCACCCCAGGAGAACGGTGGAGAGGCCACGGACCCGTCCCACAGCCGTCACCCGGAACGCGAATCCACCTGACCCACCCCGACCACGGCACCACTCCGGTATTCCGTCCCTCCGACATTCCCACCCGTCCGACACGCCACCTGTCCGGCGTTCCACCCGTCCGACATGCCACCCTTGGCGTTCCACGCGCGCGGCATTCCCTCATTCCCTCGATCCGACCCCCTCCCACTTCACCCTTTCACCGTTCGACCATTTCCAGGTCCGGCCGTTCCGACGCTCCGTCATTTCGCCGTTCCCCTTTTCGCCGCTCCCCCGTTCCACCGCTCGTTCCGCGTTCTCCGGGAATTCATCTCCCGGGGACATTGAGGGGCCGATTAGGGGTTGCCGTATCAGTGCTTTGATCTCCTAATCTGATCCTGGTCTCCGTTCTCCGCAGCTCTGGGCTGCTGGGTCGCAGAGGGCTGTTGGGTTCAGGCTTGACATTTCTACCCACTGCCCCGGAAGTAAGGTGGATTCGGGTGGAGAATGAAGAGAAGTACGTCGATTACCTGAAGCGCGTAATGACCGATCTCCGCCATACGCGCAGCCGCCTGCAGGCGGCACAGGACCGGGAAAACGAGCCGATCGCCATCATCGCGATGGGCTGCCGTCTGCCCGGGGACGTACGCTCTCCCTCCGACCTGTGGCGACTGGTCAGCACCGGCGGGGACGGCATCACACCGTTCCCCTCCGACCGCGGCTGGTCCTCCCTCCTGCCGGCCGGCGTGACGGCCATGGGCGGCTTCGTCCACGACGCCACCGACTTCGACCCCGGCCTGTTCGGCATCTCGCCGCGCGAGGCCGTCGCCATGGACCCGCAGCAGCGCCTCCTGCTGGAGACCGCCTGGGAGACCTTCGAGACGGCCGGGGTCGACCCACGTTCGCTGAAGGGGCGCGGTGTCGGAGTCTTCGCCGGAGCGGCCACCTCCGGCTACGGCGACGCCCCTCTGCCCGGTGCCGGCGAGGCGTTCCGCGGCACGGGGAACGCGACCAGTGTCGCGTCTGGCCGCGTCTCCTACGCCTTCGGCCTCGAAGGCCCCGCCGTCACCATCGACACCGCCTGCTCCTCCTCGCTGGTCGCCCTCCACCTGGCAGGCCTCGCGCTGCGGGCGGGCGACTGCGACATGGCACTGGCCGGCGGTGTCACGGTCATGGTCGGCCCCGGCATGTTCGTCGAGTTCGACCGTCAGGACGGCCTCGCCGGCGACGGACGCTGCAAGTCGTTCGGGCAGGCCGCGGACGGCACGGGCTGGGGCGAAGGCGTCGGCCTGCTGCTGCTGGAGCGGCTGTCGGACGCCCGGCGCAACGGACACCAGGTGCTGGCGGTCGTGCGCGGCAGCGCCATCAACCAGGACGGCGCGTCGAACGGTCTGACGGCACCCAACGGGCCGTCGCAGCAGCGGGTCATCCGCCAGGCCCTCGCCAACGCCCGGCTCACCGGCGCCGACATCGACGCGGTGGAGGCGCACGGGACGGGCACCCGGCTGGGTGACCCGATCGAGGCGCAGGCGCTGCTGGCGACCTACGGCCAGGACCGCGACGAGTCCCGTCCGTTGTGGCTCGGGTCGGTGAAGTCGAACATCGGTCACACCCAGTCCGCGGCAGGTGTCGCGGGTGTCATCAAGATGGTCATGGCCATGCAACACGGTGTGCTGCCGGCGACGCTGCACGCCGATGAACCGTCGACGGAGATCGACTGGTCGGTCGGTGCGGTCGAACTGCTGACGGAGGCACGTCCCTGGCCCGTGACGGACCGCCCGCGGCGCGTGGGCGTGTCCTCGTTCGGCATCAGCGGTACCAACGCGCACGTGATTCTGGAGCAGGCACCGGAGTCGCAGCCCGTGTCCGATTCGGTGTCGGAATCGGAGCCCGCCGAGCCGGCTTCGGTCTCCCCTGCTCTGTTCTCCCCTGCTTCGGTGCCGCTTGGTTCGGTGTCGCTCGGTTCGACATCTTCCAACTCTGTATCGACCGGTTCGGTCTCCCCGGCTTCGGTTCCGGGTGTGTCGGCGTGGGTGGTGTCGGCGAAGTCCGAGGCCGCGTTGCGGGCGCAGGTGGAGCGGCTGGCCTCGTTCGTCGCGGAGCGGCCGGAGCTGGACCCGGTGGACGTGGGCTGGTCGCTGGCGACGACGCGGGCTGCGTTGGAGCATCGTGCGGTGGTCGTGGGGGAGGGCCGGGAGGAGTTGCTGGCCGGGCTGTCCGTGGCCACGTCGGCCGTTACGGGTGCCGGTGGTGTGGTGTTCGTGTTCCCGGGTCAGGGCTCGCAGTGGGTGGGCATGGCGCGGGAGTTGTGGGATGCCTCGCCGGTGTTCCGGGAGCGGCTGAAGGAGTGCGAGACCGCACTGGCTCCGTTTGTGGACTGGTCGTTGACCGATGTCCTGTTGCGGGACGGTGATGTGGACCGGGTGGATGTGGTCCAGCCGGTGCTGTGGGCGGTGATGGTGTCCCTGGCGGAGGTGTGGCGTTCGGCGGGTGTGGTGCCGTCCGCGGTGGTGGGTCATTCGCAGGGTGAGATCGCTGCGGCGTGTGTGACGGGCTGGTTGTCGCTGGACGATGCGGCGCGGGTGGTGGCCCTGCGGGCGCAGGCGCTGGTGGCCGTGTCCGGCAAGGACGGCGTGATCTCCCTGACGGCGGGGCGGGACACCGTCGAAGACCTGGTCTCGGCCTGGCCGGACCGTCTGTTCGTGGCCGCGGTGAACGGCCCCTCCTCCACCGTGGTCTCCGGCGACACCGAGGCCCTCGACGAGCTCGCCGCCGTATGCGAACAGCGGGACATCCGCGCCCGCCGCGTTGCGATGAACTTCGCGGCCCACTCACCGCGGATGAGGCAACTGCGGGAGCGGATCCTGACCGACCTGGCCGGGCTGTCTCCGGTCTCCGGCGCGATTCCCATGATCTCCACCCTGACCGGCGAGGCGATCGAAGACGGACTGGACGCCCAGTACTGGTTCGACAATCTCTGCTCCACGGTCCAGTTCGAAGGCGCTGTCCGGACCCTGCTGGAACAGGGCACGCGCACGTTCATCGAGATCAGCCCTCATCCCGTGCTCACCATGGGCATCGAGCAAACCATCGACGCGACCGGGGCCGAGGCCACCGCACTGGGCACCCTGCGACGGGGCGAGGCCGGGGTGCGCCGTTTCCTGAGCTCCCTCGGCGAGGCGTGGAAGGCGGGTGTCGACGTCAACTGGCGGGCGGTGCTCACTGGCCGGCATGTCGCTTTGCCGACCTACGCGTTCCAGCATGAGCGGTACTGGCTGGACGTCTCGTCGCTGCCGGTTCAGGCTGCGGGCGGGGTGGTGGACCCGGTCGAGTCGCGGTTCTGGGATGCCGTGGAGCGTGGTGACCTCGACGAACTCGCGGGCACGCTCCAGCTGTCGGAAGCCCCGCAGTTGCTCGGGTCGGTGGTTCCGGCACTCGCCTCGTGGCGCCGGGAACGCCGGCAGCGGTCCGTGATCGACACCTGGCGCTACCAGGTGGTGTGGAAGCCTCTCGAAACGGCCTCTGCCGCACTGCTGTCGGGTACCTGGCTGGTGGTGGGCGACGACGGCAGGGAGGTGGCCGGGGCGTTGACCGGCGCGGGTGCCGTCGTGGCGGGCTTGTCGGTGGATGAGGTCGTGGACCGTGCGGGCTTGGCCGGGGCGGTCGCTGCCGTGCCGGATGTGTGCGGTGTGGTGCTGGCGGCCGGCGCGGCTTCGGCCGACCGCACTGCTGATGTGGTGGCGGATGAACTCACCCGGGTGACGGTGCTGTTGCAGGCGCTGGGTGATGCCGGGGTGGACGCGCCGTTGTGGGTGCTCACGCGGGGTGCGGTCGCTGTCGGTGCGTCGGACCGGGTGCTGGATCCGGTGCAGGCCGCGGTGTGGGGTCTGGGCCGGGTCGCGGCGCTGGAGTTCCCGCAGCGCTGGGGCGGCATGATCGACCTGCCCGAGACCCTGGACGCGAAGGCGTCCGGCCGCCTGGCCGCGATTCTCGCCGACGGTGCTGGTGCTGGTGAGGATCAGGCGGCTGTGCGTGGCTCCGGTGTCTACGCCCGGCGTTTGGTCCGGGCAGCGGCGACTGATGCGGCGGGCGAGGGATGGCAGCCCTCAGGAACCGTGCTGGTCACGGGTGGTACCGGGGCGCTGGGCGCTGAGGTTGCGCGGTGGCTGGCGGGGCGGGGTGTGCCGCATCTGGTGCTGACCAGCCGCCGAGGGACCGCCCCGGACGGCCTGGTCGAGGAGCTGGCAGCGCTCGGGTCCCGGGTCACCGTGGCCGCGTGCGATGTCGCCGACCGGGATGCGCTGGCCGAGGTCATCGCCGGTGTTCCGGCAGATGTTCCGCTCACGGGTGTGGTGCATGCGGCCGGTGTCGGGGATGCGCAGATGCTGGAGGTCGCCGACCGGGACACGACGGCGGCGGTGATCGGCGCGAAGATCGACGGGGTCGCACACCTCGACACCCTGACCGCGGATCTTCCGCTCGACCTGTTCGTCGTCTTCTCTTCCGGCGCCGCAGTGTGGGGTGGTGCGGGTCAGGGCGCCTACGCCGCGGCGAACGCGTTCCTCGATGCCTGGGCGGCCGAGCGCCGTGAACGCGGCCTGTCCGCCACGTCCGTGGCATGGGGCCCCTGGGACGGTGCCGGTATGGCCGTCCAGGGTGAGACCCAGCAGCTCCTGCGCCGACGCGGCATGGCCCCGATGAACCCCGAACTCGCCATGCGCACCCTCGCGGCAGCCGTCGACGCCGGGGAGTCGGGACTGACCGTCGCCGACATCGACTGGCCCACGTTCACAGCCTCGTTCACCGCCATCCGCCCCAGCCGACTCCTCGCCGACCTCCCCGAAGCCACCACCCCGGACACACCGACATCGTTCGAGGAGGACGGCGGAGCAGCCGACCTGCGGCAGCAGCTCGCAGGGACAGCGGCCGCGCAGCGCCGGCAGGTGGTGCTGGACGTCGTGCGCACCCACGCCGCGGCCGTCCTCGGGCACGCGGACGGGGAGTCCGTGGAAGCCGGCCGGGCCTTCCGCGACCTCGGATTCGACTCCCTGATGGCAGTCGAGGTCCGCAACCGTCTCCAGTCGGTCACCGGACTCAGGCTGCCGGCCACCCTCGTCTTCGACCACCCCACCCCCCTCGTCCTGACCGACTTCCTGCTCACCGAACTCTCCGACATCGCACCCGGCACAGCATCGCAGGCCCGGGCGGTGGCAGCCGCCGGCGGCGTCGACGAGCCGATCGCCATCGTCGGCATGGCCTGCCGCTTCCCCGGCTCGGTGACCTCGGCCCAGTCCCTGTGGGACCTGGTCGCCGACGCGGGCGACGCGGTGGGGCCGTTCCCCACCGACCGTGGCTGGCCCGAGGGCATCGCCGGCCGGGGCGCGTTCCTCGACCACGCCGACGAGTTCGACGCCGACCTGTTCGGCATCAGCCCCCGCGAAGCCCTCGCCATGGACCCCCAGCAACGACTGCTGCTGGAAACCACGTGGGAGGCCTTCGAAGCGGCGGGAGTTGATCCCCGCTCGCTCGCAGGCACCGCCACAGGCGTGTTCGTCGGCGGCACCACCTCCGGCTACGGCACCGGAACCCAGATCCCCCAGGGCGCGGAAGGACACCTGCTCACCGGGACCGCGACCAGCGTCATGTCCGGCCGGGTGTCCTACGCCTTCGGGCTGGAGGGCCCGGCGGTGACGGTGGACACCGCGTGTTCGTCGTCGCTTGTCGCCCTGCACCTGGCGGCGCAGGCGCTGCGGACGGGCGAGTGCGACATGGCGCTCGCCGGCGGCGTGACCGTCATGGCCAACCCCGGCGTGTTCGGCGAGTTCGACCGTCAGGGCGGGCTGGCGTCCGACGGCCGGTGCAAGTCGTTCGCCGATTCCTCCGACGGCATGGGCTGGGGCGAAGGCGTCGGCCTGCTGCTGGTGGAGCGACTCTCGGACGCCCAACGCAACGGACACAAGATCCTCGCCGTCGTGCGGGGCAGCGCCATCAACCAGGACGGCGCCAGCAACGGCCTGTCGGCGCCGAACGGACCCTCGCAGCAGCGGGTCATCAGCCAGGCGCTGGCCAACGCCGACCTGACCGGTGCGGACATCGACGTGGTCGAGGCCCACGGCACCGGCACGCGCCTCGGCGACCCGATCGAGGCCCAGGCGCTGCTGGCGACCTACGGCCAAGACCGCGCCGGTCACGAGCCTTTGTGGATCGGCTCGGTCAAGTCCAACATCGCCCACACCCAGGCCGCCGCCGGCGTCGCCGGCGTCATCAAGATGGTCATGGCCCTGCGCCACGGCCTGATGCCCGCAACCCTCCACATCGACGAACCGTCGACCCAGGTCGACTGGACCGCCGGTGCGGTGGAGCTGCTCACCGAGCAGCGCGCGTGGCCTGCGGTGGACCGTCCGCGCCGCGCTGCGGTCTCCTCGTTCGGCATCAGCGGAACCAACGCCCACATCATCCTCGAACAGGCACCCGCGCCCGAGCCGGTCTCGGATGTGACGAAGCAGCAGACGCCCAGCCTGGTGCCGTGGCTCGTCTCGGCCAAGTCCGACACCGCCCTACGCGCACAGATCGACAGCCTGCGAGCCTTCGTCGCCGACCAGCCCGAACTGGACCCGGTCGACGTGGCCTGGTCGCTCGCCACCACGCGGACCGCACTGGAGCACCGTGCGGTGCTCCACGGCGACACGACACTCGCCACCAGTGTCGTGGCCGCAGGAAAGACCGCGTTCCTGTTCACGGGGCAGGGTTCGCAGCGTGCGGGCATGGGGCTGGGGCTGTACGAGGCGTTCCCCGTCTTCACCGAAGCCTTCGACGCGGTGTGCGCGCGGATGGACGTCCGGCTGGAGCGCCCGCTGCGGGAGGTTCTGACCGACGGCGTGGACCTGGACCGGACGGTGTGGGCGCAGTCGGGGCTGTTCGCGCTCGAAGTCGCCCTGTACCGCCTCGTCGAATCGTGGGGCATCACCCCGGATGTGCTGCTGGGTCACTCGCTGGGTGAGATCAGCGCCGCGCATGTCGCGGGGATCCTCGACCTGGACGACGCGTGCGTGCTGGTGGCCGAGCGGGGCCGGCTGATGCAGGCGCTGCCGGCGGGTGGCGGCATGCTCGCTGTCCAGGCGACGGAGGCGGATGTCGTCGGCTCCGGTCTCGATGTCGCGGCTGTCAACGGCCCGAGCTCCGTCGTCCTGTCGGGCGCGGTCGAGGCTGTCGAGCGGTGTGCCGCGGAGTGCGCGGAGCGTGGCGTGCGGGTCCGGGTGCTGTCGGTGTCGCACGCGTTCCACTCGGCGCTGATGGAGCCGATGCTGGACGAGTTCGCGACGGTGCTTGCCGGGCTGACGTTCCACCCGGCGCGGATCCCTGTCGTGTCGAACGTGACGGGTGCGGTGGCCGAGCCGGGTGCCATGCAGGACCCGGGGTACTGGCTGCGTCAGGTGCGGCAGGCGGTGCGGTTCGCGGACGGTGTGGCGGCGCTCGACGCGATGGGCGTGACGTGGTATGTGGAGCTGGGTCCGGACGGTGTGCTGTCGGGCATGGCCCAGGAGACCGTCAGCGACGCGGAGTTCATCCCTGTGCTGCGCAAGGACCGGGACGAGGCCGGCAGCGCGCTGACCGCGGCCGGTCGTCTGTGGGCCTGTGGTGTCGAGGTCGGCTGGTCTGCGGTGTTCGCCGGTTGGGGCGGTCGGGTGGTGGATCTGCCGACGTATGCCTTCCAGCGGGAGCGGTTCTGGCCGGAGCTGTCGGCGGTGGCCGCTGCGGGTGGTGGTGGGGATCTGGTCGATGCCGTGTTCTGGGACGCGGTGGAACGCGGGGACCTGTCCGAGCTCGCCGGTCTGGAGTCGGCCCTGCCGGCTCTGGCGGAGTGGCGGCGGCGTCACCGGGAGCGTTCGACGCTCGACTCGTGGCGTTACCGCGTCATGTGGAAGCCGCTCGACGGCCTGCCGCGGGCGGGAGTGCTGTCGGGGGTGTGGGCGGTTGTCGGCGCGGAGGATCCGGCGGTGTCCGCGGCCCTGTCGGGGGCGGGTGCGACGGTGGTCAGCGTTCCGGCCGATGAGGTGCCGGGACTGCCCGGCCTGGCGGGTGTCGTCCTGGCCCCGTCGGGGTGGGTGGAGACACTGTCCGTGGTCCAGGCACTGGCCGGGGTGAACGCACCGTTGTGGGTGCTGACCCGGGGCGCGGTGTCGGTGGGCGGCTCGGACCGGCTGACTGATCCGGACCTGGCGGCGGTGTGGGGCATGGGCCGGGTCGCGGCGCTGGAGCTGCCGCAGCGCTGGGGCGGTCTCGTCGACCTGCCCGAGGTCCTGGACGGGCGGGCGGGTGCCCGCCTCGCCGGCGTCCTGGCCGGTGGTGGTGAGGATCAGGTCGCGATCCGCGGGGCGGGTGTGTACGGCCGTCGTGTGGCGCGTGCGGTGCCGGCCGTGGTGGTCGGTGAGGGCTGGCGGCCGTCGGGGACCGTGCTCGTCACCGGTGGCACCGGTGGTCTGGGTGCCGAGGTCGCGCGCTGGCTCGCGGGCCGGGGTGTGCCGCATCTGCTGCTGACCAGCCGCGGCGGTGTCGCGCCCGAGGGTCTGGTCGAGGAGCTGTCCGGGCTGGGTACGCAGGTCACGGTCACGGCCTGCGACGTCGCCGACCGCGACGCCCTCGCCACCGTCCTCGCCGACCTGCCCGCCGACCTGCCGCTGACCGGCATCGTCCACGCGGCCGGGGTGGTGGACACGGAAGGGTTGGAACAGAGCACAAGTGCGTCGTTCGACGCGGTGCTGCGGGCCAAGGTCGAGGGGACGAGGTATCTCGACGAGCTGACCGCAGATCTGCCGCTCGACCTGTTCGTGGTGTTCTCCTCGATCGCCGCGACCTGGGGCAGCGGCGGCCAGGCCGCCTACGCGGCCGGCAACGCCTTCCTCGACGCCTGGATCCAACACCGCCACGACCGCGGACTCCCCGGCACATCCATCTCTTGGGGCCCCTGGGCCGGAGCCGGCATGGCCATGGACCCGGAAGCCGGCAGGAGCCTGCGTCGGCGTGGGCTGGCCCCGATGGACCCGGTGTTGGCTGTCTGTGCCCTGGCGGAGGCGATAGACCGGAACGACAGCGGTCTGACGGTCACCGACACTGACTGGTCGGTGTTCTCCCCGGCGTTCACCTCGTCCCGTCCCAGCGCCTTGTTCTCCGAGCTTCCGGAAGCTGCGCAGGCGCTCGCAGGCACGCCGGGCGGTGGTGCCGCGCAGGGACTGCGGCAGCGACTCCTGGACGTCCCTGCCGGGGAACGGGCCCGATTCGTGCTGGATCTGGTGCGTGAGCGGGCCGCCGCGGTGCTCGGGCACACGGGTGCGGACGCGGTCGAGCCCGGGCGGGCGTTCCGCGATCTGGGCTTCGACTCGCTGATGGCGGTCGAACTGCGCAACCTGCTGACCACCGAGACCGGCCTGACGCTCCCCGCCACCCTCGTCTTCGACCACCCCAACCCGACCGCCCTCACCAACCACCTCCTGTCCCACCTGGCAGGCGACACCGCACAGAACACCCCCGCAGTCGCGGGTGCCATCCTCGACGAACCGGTCGCGATCGTGGGCATGGCCTGCCGCTACCCCGGAGGCGTCACCTCCCCGCAGGAACTGTGGAACCTGGTAGCGGGCGGGACGGACGGCGTCACCCCGTTCCCCGACGACCGGGGCTGGCCCACCGTCCTGCTCGATTCAAGCGCTTCGGTGGGCGGTTTCGTCCACGACGCCGACGAGTTCGACGCCGCCCTGTTCGGCATCTCACCGCGTGAAGCCCTCGCCATGGACCCCCAGCAGCGCCTCCTGCTGGAAACCGCGTGGGAAACCCTCGAAACCGCAGGCATCAACCCCCGCTCCCTGAAGGGCCACAACATCGGCGTGTTCGCCGGCGCCTCCCCCTCCGGCTACGGCACCGGAGTCACCGGCGCCGAGGGGCACCTGCTCACCGGAACCGCCAGCAGTGTGATCTCCGGTCGCCTGGCCTATGTCTTCGGTCTCCAAGGCCCGGCCCTCACCGTCGACACCGCCTGCTCCTCCTCCCTCGTCGCCCTCCACCTCGCCGCCCAGGCCCTGCGAACCGGCGAATGCGACATGGCCCTCGCCGGCGGCGTCACCGTCATGGTCACCCCCGGCGCATTCGCCGAGTTCGACCGCCAGGACGGCCTCGCGACGGACGGCCGCTGCAAGTCCTTCGCCGCCGCCGCCGACGGCACCGGCTGGGCCGAAGGCGTCGGTCTCCTCCTCGTCGAGCGGTTGTCCGACGCGCGCCGCAACGGCCACCACGTTCTGGCGGTCGTCCAGGGCAGCGCCGTCAACCAGGACGGCGCCTCCAACGGCCTCACCGCCCCCAACGGCCCCTCCCAACAACGCGTGATCCGCCAGGCCCTCGCCAACGCCCAGCTCACGACCGCGGATGTCGATATCGTCGAAGCGCACGGCACCGGCACCCGCCTCGGCGACCCCATCGAAGCGCAGGCCCTGCTCGCCACCTACGGCCAAGACCGCACCGACAACGAACCGCTCTGGCTCGGCTCCATCAAGTCGAACATCGGCCACACCCAGGCCGCCGCCGGCGTCGCCGGCATCATCAAAATGATCATGGCCATGCGCCACGGCGTGATGCCCGCCACCCTCCACGTCGACGAGCCCACACCCCAGGTCGACTGGACCACCGGCGCGGTCGAACTCCTCACCGAACAGCGTCCCTGGCCCGAGTCGGACCGTCCGCGCCGTGCCGCCATCTCCTCGTTCGGCATCAGCGGCACCAACGCCCACATCATCCTCGAACAGCCTTCCGCCGCGGAGACCGTCAAGGTGACGGCGGTCCGTGCGACGCCACCCAGGCTCATTCCGTGGGCGGTGTCGGCGAAGTCCGGTGCCGCGCTGCGGGCGCAGGTCGATCGGCTGACGTCGTTCGCCGCGGAACGTCCGGAGCTGGACGCCGTCGACGTGGCCTGGTCGCTCGCGACCACACGAGCCGGTCTTGAGCACCGCGCGGTGCTTCACGGCGACACGTTGCTGGCCTCCGGGCTCGCTGCCGAGGGCCGAACCGCGTTCCTGTTCACCGGCCAGGGGTCGCAGCGTGCCGGTATGGGGCTCGGGCTCTATGCGGCGTTCCCGGTGTTCGCCGAAGCGTTTGATGCTGTCTGCGCCCGGCTGGACGTCCGGCTGGAGCGCCCGCTCCGGGAGGTCCTGACCGACGGCACCGACCTGGACCACACAATGTGGGCACAGGCCGGCCTCTTCGCCCTCGAAGTCGCCCTGTACCGGCTCGTGGAGTCCTGGGGCGTGACCCCGGACGTGCTCCTCGGCCACTCGCTCGGCGAGATCAGCGCCGCCCACGTCGCGGGCATCCTCGACCTCGACGACGCCTGCACCCTGGTCGCCGAGCGCGGCCGCCTGATGCAGGCCCTGCCCGCGGGCGGCGGCATGCTCGCCGTCCAGGCCACCGAAGACGAAGTCGCCGAATCCGGCCTCGACATCGCCGCCGTCAACGGCCCGAACTCCGTCGTCCTGTCCGGCGACTCGGACGCCATCGAGCACTACGCCGCCGAGTGCACCGAGCGTGGCCTGCGGTCCAACGTCCTGTCGGTGTCACACGCCTTCCACTCGGCCCTGATGCAACCGATGCTGGACGAGTTCGCGACCGTCCTGAACGGCCTCACCTTCCACCCGGCCCGGATTCCGCTCGTCTCCAACCTCACCGGAGCCCTCGCCGCCCCTGACGCCATGCAGCAGCCGGAGTACTGGCTGAACCAGGTCCGCCAGCCCGTCCGCTTCGCCGACGGCGTCGCCACCCTCCACACCATGGGCGTCACCCGCTACCTCGAACTCGGCCCCGACGGCGTCCTGACGGGCATGGCCCAGGACACCGTCACCGAGGCCGAGTTCGTCCCCGTCCTGCGCAAGGACCGCGACGAGACCGACACCGCCCTCACCGCGATCAGCCGCCTGTGGACCTCCGGCACCGACATCGACTGGCACGCCGTGTTCGCCGACTGGGGCGGCCGGACGGTCGACCTGCCCACCTACCCCTTCCAGCGCGAACGCTACTGGCCGCAGCCGGGCGTACTCGGCGCGGACGCGGGCGCACTGGGCATCCAGGGCGCCGAGCACGCGCTGCTCGGCTCCGTGGTGGCCCTCGCCGACGCGGACAGCGTGCTCCTCACCGGCCGCCTCTCCATGGATACTCAGCCGTGGCTGGCCGATCATGTGGTGTCGGGGCATGTGGTGGTGCCTGGGACCGCGTTGGTGGAGATGGTGCTGCGGGCGGGGCAGGAGGTGGGCTGCGGTCTGTTGCGGGAGCTGGTGCTGCGGGCTCCGCTGGTGCTGCCGGAGTCCGGTGGTGTGCAGGTTCAGGTGCGGGTCGAGGGCCCGGATGCTTCGGGTGACCGGCCGGTGCATGTCCATGCCCGTGCCGAGGGCGTGGACGAATGGACGCTGCATGCGTCCGGTTCGCTGGCGGAGCAGGCTGCATCGGGGGCGGGCTTCGAGCTGAGTGTGTGGCCTCCGCAGGGTGCGGAGGCGGTGGACGTCGACGGGTTCTACGAGGCGCTGGCGGGTGCGGGCTTCGGTTACGGTCCGGCGTTCCAGGGCGTCCAGGCGGCCTGGCGGGACGCTTCCGGTGTCTACGCCGAGGTGGCGATCGCGGAGTTGGTGGACGGGTTCGGTATCCACCCCGCCCTCTTCGACGCGGCACTGCACCCCTCCGGGCTGGTCCCGAGCGCCGACGCTGAAGCGAGTGGGCCGCGGTTGCCGTTCGCGTGGTCGGGTGTGGAGTTGTTCGCGGTCGGGGCGACCGCGCTGCGGGTGGCGATCCGTCCCGAGGGCGAAGGCTTCACGGTTCAGGCGGCGGACGGTACGGGTGCGCCGGTCGCGGTCGTTCGTTCGCTGGTGTCGCGTGCGGTGTCGGCGGAGCAGTTGTCGGCGTCCGGGAACGCGGCGGACGACGCGCTCTTCACGGTCGAGTGGGTCGCGCTCCCGCCCGGCGGTGCTTCCGGTGAGACGGCGTGGACGGTGCTGCCGGCCGGCGACGGCCCGGTGGAGCAGGTCCTCGGCGAGGTGCTGCGTGGTGTGCAGGAGTGGCTGGCGGACGAGAGCACGTTCGGTTCGCGTCTGGCGGTCGTGACCCGGGGAGCCATGCCCGCGGGTCCTGGCCGTGCCGTGGACCCGGTGGGTGCGGCGGTATGGGGTCTGGTGCGCTCGGCGCAGTCGGAGCACCCGGACCGCATCGTGCTCGTCGACACCGACCCGGCATCTGAGGAACAGCTCGACCTGGCCCTCCTGGCCGGACTCGACGAGCCACAGGTCGCCATCCGTCAGGGTGCGCTCCTGGCACCCCGCCTGATGCGCGCCGGAGGAGGCAGTGGACTGGTACTGCCGGACCACAACTGGCGCCTTGCCCCCGGCACCGACGGCACGCTGGAGTCCCTCCACCTTGAGGGAGCCGGCTCGCTGCCTCTGGAATCCGGCCAGGTGCGGGTCGAGATCCGTGCGGCGGGCGTGAACTTCCGGGACGTGCTCCTGGGACTGGGCATGTATCCCGTTCCCGGCACGATGGGCTCCGAGGCGGCCGGTGTCGTCGTGGAGACCGGTTCCGGTGTCGGCGATCTTGCTGTCGGTGACCGGGTGTTCGGGTTCTTCGACGGTGGGTTCGCCGACGAGGCGGTGGCGGGCCGGGAACTGCTCGTGAAGGTTCCGTCGGGCTGGTCGTGGGCGCAGGCGGCAGCGGTGCCGCTGGTGTTCGCGACGGCCTGGTACGGGCTGCGGGACCTGGCCCAGGTCAAGGCCGGTGAATCCGTGCTGATCCACGCGGCCGCCGGTGGTGTCGGCATGGCCGCCGTCCAACTGGCCCGTCACTGGGGCCTGGAGGTGTATGCCACCGCCAGCCCCGCCAAGTGGCCCACCGTCATCGCAGGCGGAGTCGACCCCTCACGCATCGCCTCCTCCCGCGACCTCGACTTCGAGAAGCAGCTACGCACCGCCACCCGTGACCGGGGCGTCGACGTCGTCCTCAACTCCCTTGCGGGCGAGTTCCTCGACGCGTCCCTGAGGCTGCTGGCCCCCGGCGGCCGGTTCGTCGAGATGGGCAAGACCGACATCCGGGCCGGCCTCGACGTCCCGTACTACCCGTTCGACCTGTCGGATGCGGGTCCCGAGGGTATGGGCCGCATCCTGACCGAGGTCGTCGCCCTGTTCGAGGCGGGTGTGCTCGCACCGCTGCCGTTGACCGTGTGGGACGTGCGTGAAGCCGTCACCGCCTGGCGGCACATGGCCCAGGCCAAGCACACCGGCAAGAACGTCCTCTCCCTCCCCGTCCGCCCCAACCCCGACGGCACCGTACTGATCACCGGCGGCACCGGAACCCTCGGCGGCCTCCTCGCCCGCCACCTCGCCACCGAACACGGCACGAGGAACCTCCTCCTGCTGTCCCGCAAGGGCCCCGACGCCCCCGGCGCAGCCGCTCTCATCGAGGAACTGGCCGAACTCGGCGCGCAGGCAAGCATCGTGGCGTGCGACGCCGCCGACCGCGACGCCCTCGCCACCGTCCTCGCCGACATCCCCGCCGAGACCCCACTCACCGGCGTCGTCCACGCCGCCGGCGTCCTCGACGACGGCATCGTCACCGCCCTCACCCAGGAACGCCTGGACACCGTCCTGCGCGCCAAGGCCACCGCCGCCACCAACCTCGACGAACTCACCCGCCACACCGACCTCGCCATGTTCGTCCTCTACTCCTCCGCATCGGCAACCTTCGGCACCCCCGGACAGGCCAACTACGCCGCCGCCAACGCCTACCTCGACGCCCTCGCCACCCGCCGCCGCGCACACGGCCTGCCCGGCCTCTCCCTCGCCTGGGGCATGTGGGAACAAGCCAGCACCATGACCGGCGCACTCGCCCACACCGACCGGACCCGCGCCACCACCGCAGGCACCACCCTGTCCACCGCACAAGGACTCGCCCTCTTCGACACCGCCCTCAACCGCCCCACAGCACACCTGATACCGATCAACCTGGACCTTGCTGCCGTGCGTGCGGCCGGTGAGGTGCCCGCGCTGCTGCGCGGCCTGGTGTCGGGCCGGGTGCGGCGTGCGGTCGCACAGGAGTCCGTCGCCGGTCTGGCACTCGCCCAGCGGCTGCGGTCCGTCCCCGAGGGACAACGGCACCAGCTCCTGCTGGAGCTGGTGCGCGGCAGCGCCGCGACGGTCCTCGGCCACGGTTCGACCGACGCGGTCGGTGAGCGTCAGGCGTTCAAGGACTTGGGCTTCGACTCGCTGACCGCGGTGGAACTGCGCAATCTGCTGACCTCGTCCACCGGACTTCGGCTGCCCGCGACGCTGGTGTTCGACTACCCCACGCCGATTGCTCTCACCGATCATCTGCTGTCGCAGTTCTTCGGGGCGTGGGAGACACAGCCGGACGTCACGCGGCCCGCGCTCACCACCGGGAACGACGAGCCGATCGCGATCGTGGGGATGGCCTGCCGCTATCCCGGCGGTGTGACCTCGCCGGAGCAGTTGTGGGAGCTGGTGGCCGGCGCGACCGACGGGATGTCGCCCTTCCCGGTCAATCGCGGCTGGCCGATGAGTGCGTCCGAGGCAGCCGGTGTGGGCGGGTTCGTCCATGACGCGGACGAGTTCGACGCGGCGATGTTCGGGATCTCGCCGCGTGAGGCGCTGGCGATGGACCCGCAGCAGCGGCTGCTGCTGGAGGCGGCCTGGGAGACGCTCGAGTCGGCCGGAATCGCGCCTGCGCGGGTCCGGGGAACCTCGACCGGCGTGTTCGTCGGGTCTTCGTCCTCCACCTACGGGGTGGGCATGCAGATGCCGGAGGGGGCGGACGGCCACCTGCTGACCGGCAATGCGCCGAGCGTCATCTCGGGTCGTGTCGCCTACTCCTTCGGTCTCGAAGGGCCCGCGGTGACGGTGGACACGGCGTGCTCCTCGTCGCTGGTGGCTCTGCACTGGGCTGCTCAGGCGCTGCGCACCGGCGAGTGCGACATGGCGCTGGCCGGTGGCGTGACCGTGATGGCCACCCCGGGTATGTTCGCCGAGTTCGACCGGCAGGACGGCCTCGCGTCGGACGGTCGCTGCAAGGCGTTCTCCTCGGCGGCCGACGGTACGGGCTGGTCCGAGGGCGTGGGTCTGCTGCTCGTGGAGCGGCTGTCGGACGCCGTCCGCAACGGGCACCAGGTGCTGGCGGTCGTGCGGGGCAGCGCGGTGAACCAGGACGGTGCGTCCAACGGCCTGTCGGCGCCGAACGGTCCCTCGCAGCAGCGGGTGATCCGTCAGGCGCTGGCGAATGCCCGGCTGACGGGTGCGGACGTGGATGTCGTGGAGGCGCACGGGACGGGCACCCGTCTGGGTGACCCGATCGAGGCGCAGGCGCTCCTGGCCACGTACGGCCAGGAGCGGGGCGGGACCGACGAGCCGCTGTGGCTGGGCTCGGTCAAGTCCAACATCGGCCACGCCCAGGCGGCCGCGGGTGTCGCTGGTGTGATCAAGATGGTGATGGCACTGCGGCAGGGTGTGCTGCCCGCGACGCTGCACGTCGACGAGCCGTCGCAGCATGTGGACTGGTCGGCCGGCGCGGTGGAGTTGCTGACCGAGTCCCGGGCCTGGCCCGAGGTGGAGCGTCCGCGGCGTGCGGCGGTGTCCTCGTTCGGTATCAGCGGCACCAACGCCCATGTGGTCCTGGAGCAGGCGCCGGAGCAGCAGTCCGAGTCAGAGCCTGCTTCGGTTGCGCCTGTTTCGGGTGTGTCGGCGTGGGTGGTGTCGGCGAAGTCCGAGGCCGCGCTGCGGGCTCAGGTGGAGCGGCTGGGGTCGTTCGTCGAGGAGCGGCCGGAGCTGGACCCGGCGGATGTCGGCTGGTCGCTGGCGACGACCCGGGCCGCGCTGGAACACCGCGCGGTGGTCGTGGGCGAGAGCCGGGACGAACTGCTCGCCGCCCTGCCCACAGCCGCTGCGGTCGTCGGGACCGTCGGAGTCACGTCCGCCGTCGCGGGCTCCGGCGGCGGAGTGGTGTTCGTGTACCCGGGCCAGGGCTCCCAGTGGGTGGGCATGGCACGGGAGTTGTGGGACACCTCGCCGGTCTTCCGGGAGCGGATGGCCGAGTGCGAGACGGCGCTCGCCCCGTACGTCGACTGGTCACTGACCGACGTTCTGCTGCGAGAAGAGGACCTGGACCGGGTGGACGTGGTCCAGCCTGCGCTCTGGGCGGTGATGGTCGCCCTGACCGAGGTATGGAGGGCGGCAGGAGTCGTTCCGTCCGCGGTCGTGGGTCACTCGCAGGGTGAGATCGCCGCGGCGTGCGTGACGGGCCGGTTGTCGCTCGACGACGCCGCCCGTGCGGTGGCCCTGCGGGCGCGGGTGCTGGTGAGCGTGGCCGGCAAGGACGGCATGGTCTCCCTGGCCGCCGGGCGGGACACGGTGGAAGACCTGCTGTCGTCGGCCTGGGCGGACCGGCTGTCGGTGGCCGCGGTGAACGGCCCCTCCTCCACCGTCGTCTCCGGCGACGCCGAGGCCCTCGACGAGCTCATCGCCGTATGCGAACGGCGGGACATCCGCGCCCGGCGCGTGTCCGTGAACTACGCGTCCCACTCGCCGCGGATGAAGGAACTACGGGAGCGGATCCTGACCGACCTGGCGGGGCTGACTCCGGTCGCCGGCACGGTTCCGATGCTGTCCACCCTGACCGGCGAGACCGTCGACGGTGGACTGGACGCCCGGTACTGGTTCGACAACCTCTGCTCCACGGTCGAGTTCGAAGGCGCCGTCCGGTCCCTTCTCGGTCAGGGACAGCGGACGTTCATCGAGATCAGCACCCACCCCGTACTCACGGTGGGCATCGAGGAGACGATCGACGCGACCGGGGCCGACGCCGTGGCGCTCGGTACCCTGCGACGCGGCGAGGGTGGCATGCGCCGCCTGCTGACCAGCCTCGGTGACGCGTGGAAGGCGGGTGTCGACGTCAACTGGCGGGCGGTGCTCACTGGCCGGCATGTCGCTTTGCCGACCTACGCGTTCCAGCATGAGCGGTACTGGCTGGATGTCCCGTCGTTGCCGGTTCAGGCTGCGGGCGGGGTGGTGGACGCGGTCGAGTCGCGGTTCTGGGATGCCGTGGAGCGTGGTGACCTCGATGAACTCGCGGGCACGCTCCAGCTGTCGGAGGCCCCGCAGTTGCTGGGGTCGGTGGTTCCGGCGCTGGCGTCGTGGCGCCGGGAGCGGCGGCAGCGGTCCGTGATCGACACCTGGCGTTACCAGGTCGCCTGGAGGCCGCTCACCGGTCTCCCGACGACCGCCGCGCTGTCGGGTACCTGGCTGGTGGTGGGCGACAGTGCTGCGGACGTGGCCGGGGCGTTGACCGGCGCGGGTGCCGTCGTGGCGGGCTTGTCGGTGGATGAGGTCGTGGACCGTGCGGGCTTGGCCGGGGCGGTCGCTGCCGTGCCGGATGTGTGCGGTGTGGTGCTGGCGGCCGGCGCGGCTTCGGCCGACCGCACTGCTGATGTGGTGGCGGATGAACTCACCCGGGTGACGGTGCTGTTGCAGGCGCTGGGTGATGCCGGGGTGGACGCGCCGTTGTGGGTGCTCACGCGGGGTGCGGTCGCTGTCGGTGCGTCGGACCGGGTGCTGGATCCGGTGCAGGCCGCGGTGTGGGGTCTGGGCCGGGTCGCGGCGCTGGAGTTCCCGCAGCGCTGGGGCGGCATGATCGACCTGCCCGAGACCCTGGACACTCGTGCGGGCGCCCGCCTCGCGGCCGTCCTGACCACCGGTGACGGTGAGGACCAGACCGCCGTGCGTGGCTCCGGTGTCTACGCCCGGCGTTTGGTCCGGGCAGCGGCGACTGATGCGGCGGGCGAGGGATGGCAGCCCTCAGGAACCGTGCTGGTCACGGGTGGTACCGGGGCGCTGGGCGCTGAGGTTGCGCGGTGGCTGGCGGGGCGGGGTGTGCCGCATCTGGTGCTGACCAGCCGTCGCGGTGTAGCCCCGGATGGTCTGGTCGAGGAACTCGCCGCACTGGGTGCACGGGTGACGGTCGCATCCTGTGACATGACCGACCGGGATGCGCTGGCCGAGGTCATCGCCGGTGTTCCGGCAGATGTTCCGCTCACGGGTGTGGTGCATGCGGCCGGTGTCGGGGATGCGCAGATGCTGGAGGTCGCCGACCGGGACACGACGGCGGCGGTGATCGGCGCGAAGATCGACGGGGTCGCACACCTGGAGGCCCTGACCGCGGATCTTCCGCTCGACCTGTTCGTCGTCTTCTCTTCCGGCGCCGCAGTGTGGGGTGGTGCGGGTCAGGGCGCCTACGCCGCGGCGAACGCGTTCCTCGATGCCTGGGCGGCCGAGCGCCGTGAACGCGGCCTGTCCGCCACGTCCGTGGCCTGGGGCCCCTGGGACGGTGCCGGTATGGCCGTCCAGGGTGAGACCCAGCAGCTCCTGCGCCGACGCGGCATGGCCCCGATGAACCCCGAACTCGCCATGCGCACCCTCGCGGCAGCCGTCGACGCCGGGGAGTCGGGACTGACCGTCGCCGACATCGACTGGCCCACCTTCACAGCCTCGTTCACCGCCATCCGCCCCAGCCGACTCCTCGCCGACCTCCCCGAAGCCACCACCCCGGACACACCGACATCGTTCGAGGAGGACGGCGGAGCAGCCGACCTGCGGCAGCAGCTCGCAGGGACAGCGGCCGCGCAGCGCCGGCAGGTGGTGCTGGACGTCGTGCGCACCCACGCCGCGGCCGTCCTCGGGCACGCGGACGGGGAGTCCGTGGAAGCCGGCCGGGCCTTCCGCGACCTCGGATTCGACTCCCTGATGGCAGTCGAGGTCCGCAACCGTCTCCAGTCGGTCACCGGACTCAGGCTGCCGGCCACCCTCGTCTTCGACCACCCCACCCCCCTCGTCCTGACCGACTTCCTGCTCACCGAACTCTCCGGTACCGAAGCGGGGACGCCGTCGGTGGCGCGTCCGGTGTCGGTGGCCGTGGATGAGCCGGTTGCGATCGTCGGCATGGCCTGCCGCTTCCCCGGCTCGGTGACCTCGGCCCAGTCCCTGTGGGACCTGGTCGCCGACGCGGGCGACGCGGTGGGGCCGTTCCCCACCGACCGTGGCTGGCCCGAGGGCATCGCCGGCCGGGGCGCGTTCCTCGACCACGCCGACGAGTTCGACGCCGACCTGTTCGGCATCAGCCCCCGCGAAGCCCTCGCCATGGACCCCCAGCAACGACTGCTGCTGGAAACCGCATGGGAAGCGTTCGAGTCCGCCGCCCTCGACCCGGTCGGACTGCGCGGCTCGGCGACCGGCGTATTCGTCGGCGGCACCACCTCCGGCTACGGCACCGGAACCCAGATCCCCCAAGGCGCCGAAGGACACCTCCTCACCGGCAACGCCACCAGCGTCATGTCCGGACGCGTCTCCTACGCCTTCGGCCTCGAAGGCCCCGCCGTCACCGTCGACACCGCCTGCTCCTCCTCCCTCGTCGCCCTGCACCTTGCCGCGCAGGCGCTGCGGACCGGTGAATGCGACATGGCGCTCGCCGGCGGCGTGACCGTCATGGCCGACGCAAGTGTGTTCGGCGAGTTCGACCGTCAGGGCGGGCTGGCGTCCGACGGCCGGTGCAAGTCGTTCGCCGATTCCTCCGACGGCATGGGCTGGGGCGAAGGCGTCGGCCTGCTGCTGGTGGAGCGACTCTCGGACGCCCAACGCAACGGACACAAGATCCTCGCCGTCGTGCGGGGCAGCGCCATCAACCAGGACGGCGCCAGCAACGGCCTGTCGGCGCCGAACGGACCCTCGCAGCAGCGGGTCATCAGCCAGGCGCTGGCCAACGCCGACCTGACCGGTGCGGACATCGACGTGGTCGAGGCCCACGGCACCGGCACGCGCCTCGGCGACCCGATCGAGGCCCAGGCGCTGCTGGCGACCTACGGCCAAGACCGCGCCGGTCACGAGCCTTTGTGGATCGGCTCGGTCAAGTCCAACATCGCCCACACCCAGGCCGCCGCCGGCGTCGCCGGCGTCATCAAGATGGTCATGGCCCTGCGCCACGGCCTGATGCCCGCAACCCTCCACATCGACGAACCGTCGACCCAGGTCGACTGGACCGCCGGTGCGGTGGAGCTGCTCACCGAGCAGCGCGCGTGGCCTGCGGTGGACCGTCCGCGCCGCGCTGCGGTCTCCTCGTTCGGCATCAGCGGAACCAACGCCCACATCATCCTCGAACAGGCACCCGCGCCCGAGCCGGTCTCGGATGTGACGAAGCAGCAGACGCCCAGCCTGGTGCCGTGGCTCGTCTCGGCCAAGTCCGACACCGCCCTACGCGCACAGATCGACAGCCTGCGAGCCTTCGTCGCCGACCAGCCCGAACTGGACCCGGTCGACGTGGCCTGGTCGCTCGCCACCACGCGGACCGCACTGGAGCACCGTGCGGTGCTCCACGGCGACACGACACTCGCCACCAGTGTCGTGGCCGCAGGAAAGACCGCGTTCCTGTTCACCGGCCAGGGCTCCCAGCGCGCGGGCATGGGGCTGGGGCTCTACGAGGCGTTCCCCGTCTTCGCCGAAGCCTTCGACGCCGTCTGCGCCCGACTCGACCTCCGCCTGGAGCGGCCCCTGCGCGACGCGCTTGCCGAGGGCACCGACCTCGATCAGACGGCCTGGGCACAAGCGGCGCTGTTCGCCATCGAAGTCGCGCTCTTCCGCCTCGTCGAAGCGTGGGGCGTGACCCCGGACGTGCTCCTCGGCCACTCCCTGGGCGAGATCAGCGCCGCACATGTCGCCGGCATCCTCGACCTGGACGACGCATGCACCCTGGTCGCGGAACGCGGCCGCCTCATGCAGGCGCTGCCCGCGGACGGCGGCATGCTCGCCGTCCAGGCCACCGAAGCCGACGTCGCCGACTCCGGCCTCGACATCGCCGCCGTCAACGGCCCCAACTCCGTCGTCCTCTCCGGCACCACCGAAGCCATCGCACACTACGCCGCCCAGTGCGCCGAGCGTGGCCTGCGGTTCAACGTCCTGTCGGTGTCGCACGCCTTCCACTCGGCCCTGATGGAACCGATGCTGGACGAGTTCGCGAACGTCCTGGAGGGGCTGACCTTCCACCCCGCACATACCCAGGTCGTCTCGAACCTCACCGGCGCCGTGGCCGAACCCGGTGCCATGCAGCAGCCCACGTACTGGCTGCACCAGGTGCGCCAGCCGGTCCGCTTCGCCGACGGCGTCACCACCCTCCAGACCATGGGCGTGACCCGCTACCTCGAACTCGGCCCCGACGGTGTCCTGTCGGGCATGGCCCAGGACACCGCCACCGGTGCCGTGTTCGTCCCCGTCCTGCGCAAGGACCGCGACGACACCGACACCACCCTCACCGCGATCAGCCGCCTGTGGACGACCGGCACCGACATCGACTGGACGGCGGTGTTCGCCGGCTGGGGCGGCCGGACGGTCGACCTGCCCACCTACCCCTTCCAGCGACAGCGGTACTGGCCCGAGCCCGTCGCCGCACCCACCGGCGGTGAGCTGGTCGATGCCGCGTTCTGGGACGCGGTCGAACGCGAGGACCTGTCCGAGCTGGCGGGTCTGGAGTCGGCCCTGCCGGCACTCGCCGCCTGGCGGCGGCGTCACCGGGAACGCTCGACGCTCGATTCGTGGCGTTATCGGGTCACGTGGAAGCCGCTGGCCGATCCGGTTCCGCCGACGCTGTCCGGCACCTGGGCGATCATCGGTTCCGAGGACGCCGACGTGTCCGCGGCGCTCTCCGCCGCGGGCGCGACCGTGGTCGGTGTGGAAGCCGAAGAGGTGTCGCTGCCGGCTGACGTGGCCGGGGTGGTACTGCTCGCGGACGACGTCGTGGGTGCGCTGGCCGTGGTGCAGTCACTGGCCGGGGTGGATGCGCCCTTGTGGGTGCTGACCCGTGGCGCGGTGTCCGTGGGCCGCTCGGACCGTCTGGTGAGCCCCGGCCTTGCCGCGGTCTGGGGCATGGGCCGGGTCGCTGCCCTGGAGCTGCCGCACCGTTGGGGCGGTCTCGTCGACCTGCCCGAGGTCCTGGACGCGCGGGCGGGTGCCCGCCTCGCGGGTGTCCTGGCCGCCGGTGGCGGCGAGGACCAGATCGCGATCCGTGGGTCCGGTACGTACGGCCGCCGCCTGGCGCGTGCGCTGCCGGCAGGCGTGGTCGGCGAGGGCTGGCAGCCGTCGGGGACCGTGCTGGTCACCGGTGGCACCGGCGCGCTGGGCGCCGAGGTCGCCCGCTGGCTCGCCGACCGGGGTGTGCCGCATCTGGTGCTGACCAGCCGCGGCGGCATCGCCCCCGACGGCCTGACCGAGGAACTCACCCGGCTCGGCACCCGGGTCACCGTCGCCGCCTGCGACGTCACCGACCGGGACGCCCTTGCCGCGGTGATCGCCGGTGTCCCCACCGATATGCCGCTGACAGGCGTCGTCCACGCGGCCGGCGTCGGGGACACGGGAGGGCTGGAACAGACCACCGCCGCGGCGTTCGCGGACGTGGTGCGGGCGAAGGCCGAAGGCACGGTCCTGCTGGACGAACTGACCGCGGATCTGCCGCTCGACCTCTTCATCGTCTTCTCGTCGATCGCCGCGACCTGGGGCAGTGGTGGCCAGGCCGCCTACGCGGCGGGCAACGCCTTCCTCGACGCCTGGGTCCAGCACCGCCATGTCCGCGGACTTCCCGGCACATCCGTGGCCTGGGGCCCCTGGGCCGGAGCCGGTATGGCGGTCCAGGGCGAGGCGGAGCAGGCACTGCGCCGACGCGGCTTGCTGCCGATGGATCCGGGCCTGGCGATTCAGGCCCTGGCCACGGCGGTGGACGGCCGTGAGTCGTGTGTGACGGTCGCCGATGTGGACTGGCCGCGGTTCGCCCCGGCGTTCACCTCGCTGCGGGCCAGCGCGCTGCTGGCGGATCTTCCGGAGGCGGCAGGCGCTCCGGATCCGGTGCGCTCCGGGGAGTCCGGATCGCCGTGGGCCCGGCGATTCACGGGGGCCGCGGTGGAGCACCGTCGCCGGATGGTGCTGGATCTGGTGCGGGCGCAGGCCGCTCAGGTGCTGGGTCATGCGGGTGAGGAGGCGGTGGACGCGGGCCGGGCGTTCCGCGATCTGGGCTTCGACTCGCTGATGGCGGTCGAACTGCGGAACCTGCTGGCCGAGCACATCGGGCTGTCGCTGCCGGCGACGCTGGTGTTCGACTATCCGAGTCCGACGGTTCTGGGTGATCACCTCCTGGCGCAGCTCGTCGGGGACGAGGAGCCGGATTCCGCACTGCCGGCGCGTTCCGCGGGTTCTGCGCCGGACGAGCCGCTCGCGATCGTGGGCATGGCGTGCCGGTATCCGGGCGGAGTGAACTCTCCGGAGCAGTTGTGGGATCTGGTCGAGTCCGCGGCCGACGGCATCACTCCGTTCCCGGCCGACCGTGGCTGGCCCGTGGACGGCCTGGACGGTGTGGCCGGACTGGGCGGGTTCGTCCATGACGCGGACGAGTTCGACGCCGCGTTGTTCGGGATCTCGCCGCGTGAGGCGCTGGCGATGGATCCGCAGCAGCGGCTGCTGCTGGAGGCGGCCTGGGAGACGTTCGAGTCGGCCGGTGTCAACCCCCGCTCGTTGAAGGGCCGCAGCGTCGGAGTGTTCGCGGGAGCCTCGTCGTCGGGGTACGGCAACAGCGGTGTCGCGGGGTCCGAGGGGCATCTGCTCTCGGGCACGGCGAACAGTGTGATCTCCGGCCGGGTGGCGTACGCGTTCGGCCTGGAGGGCCCGGCGCTGACGGTGGACACGGCGTGTTCGTCGTCGCTGGTGGCTCTGCATCTGGCCGCGCAGGCGCTGCGGTCGGGCGAGTGCGGTCTGGCTCTTGCCGGTGGTGTGACGGTGATGGTGAGCCCCGCGGCGTTCGCCGAGTTCGACCGGCAGGACGGTCTGGCCGCCGACGGCCGCTGCAAGTCCTTCGCGGGAGCGGCGGACGGCACCGGCTGGGCCGAGGGTGTGGGTCTGCTGCTCGTGGAGCGGCTGTCCGATGCCGAGCGCAACGGGCACAAGATCCTCGCCGTGGTGCGCGGCAGCGCCGTCAACCAGGACGGCGCCTCCAACGGCCTCACCGCCCCCAACGGCCCCTCCCAGCAGCGCGTGATCCGCCAGGCCCTCGCCAACGCCCAGCTCACCGGTGCCGATGTCGATGTCGTCGAGGCGCACGGCACCGGGACCCGGCTCGGCGACCCGATCGAAGCAGGGGCCCTGCTGGCGACCTACGGCCAGGAGCGTGGCGAGGCCGGCGAGCCGCTGTGGCTGGGCTCGATCAAGTCCAACATCGGTCACACGCAGGCTGCCGCCGGTGTCGCGGGCATCATCAAGATGATCATGGCGATGCGGCACGGCGTGCTCCCGGCCACACTGCACGTCGACGAGCCGTCCCCGCAGGTGGACTGGTCGACGGGCGCGGTGGAACTGCTGACCGAGGCGCGTCCCTGGCCGGAGTCCCATCGTCCGCGCCGCGCGGCGGTGTCCTCGTTCGGCATCAGTGGCACCAACGCGCACGTCGTCCTTGAGCAGGCGCCGGACCCGGAGCCGGCCCGCTGGGCCGGTGCCGGGGCCGCTCGCGGAACGGGGCCGGTGCCGTGGCCGGTGTCGGCGAAGTCCGAGACCGCGTTGCGGGCGCAGGTGGAGCGGCTGACCTCGTTCGTCGCGGGGCGGCCAGAGCTGGACCCGTTGGACGTCGGCTGGTCGCTGGCCACCACCCGGGCCGCGCTGGAACACCGCGTGGTCCTGTCCGACGGGGACGTGCTCGCGGCCGGGGTCGCCGGCGACGGCCGACTGGCGTTTCTGTTCACCGGCCAGGGCTCGCAGCGTGCCGGTATGGGCCTGGGGCTGTACGAGGCGTTCCCCGTCTTCGCGGAAGCGTTCGACGCGGTGTGCGCACGGCTCGATGTCCGGCTGGAGCGCCCGCTCCGGGAGGTTCTGACCGACGGCTTCGACCTCGACCGCACGGTGTGGGCGCAGGCCGGTCTCTTCGCTCTCGAAGTCGCTCTGTTCCGCCTGGTCGAGTCGTGGGGGGTGAGCCCGGATGTGCTGCTCGGTCACTCGCTGGGCGAGATCAGCGCCGCGCACGTCGCGGGCATCCTCGACCTCGACGACGCGTGCGCCCTGGTCGCCGAGCGCGGCCGCCTGATGCAGGCCCTGCCCGCGGGCGGCGGCATGCTCGCCGTCCAGGCCACCGAAGACGAGGTCGCCGAATCCGGCCTCGACATCGCCGCCGTCAACGGCCCGAACTCCGTGGTGCTGTCCGGAGACTCGGACGCGATCGAGCGGTACGCCGCCCGATGCGCCGAGCGCGGCGTGCGGTGCACCGTCCTGTCGGTGTCGCACGCCTTCCACTCCGCGCTGATGGAACCGATGCTGGACGAGTTCGCGACCGTCCTGGCCGGCCTCACGTTCCGTCCCGCGCACATCCCGGTGGTCTCGAACCTCACGGGAGCCGTCGCCGAGCCCGGTGCCATGCAGCAGCCGGAGTACTGGCTGAACCAGGTGCGCCGGCCGGTGCGTTTCGCCGACGGCGTCACGGCCCTCGAAGCGATGGGCATCACCCGCTACCTCGAACTCGGCCCGGACGGCGTACTGTCGGGCATGGCCCAGGAATCGGTCAGCGAAGCCCAGTTCGTCCCCGTCCTGCGCAAGGACCGCGACGAGACCGACACCACGCTCACCGCGATCAGCCGGCTGTGGACCTCCGGCACCGACATCGACTGGGCGGCCGTGCTCGACGGCCGGCACGGTCAGGTGGTCGACCTGCCCACCTACGCCTTCCAGCGGCAGCGCTTCTGGCCGCAGTCGACGCCGGGCGGAGTCGGCTCTGCCGGCACCGGGCACTCGCTGCTGGGTGCGGCGGTGTCCCTGGCCGGCGGGGACGGCATGGTGCACCACGGTGTTCTGTCCGTCGACGCGCAGCCCTGGCTCGCCGACCACGTGGTGCTGGGCAGGATCGTGGTCCCCGGCACCGCGCTGCTGGAGATGGCGCTGCACGCCGGGCACGAGGCCGGCTGCGGAGTGGTCAGGGAACTGGTCCTCCAGGCGCCGCTGGTCCTGCCTGCGGCGGGAGGCGTCCAGGTCCAGGTCCGGGTCGACGATCCGGACGCGACGGGTGAGCGTCCGGTGCAGGTGTACGCCCGTGCCGAGGACACGGACGGCTGGACTCTGCACGCCACCGGCGTCCTGAGTGCCGAGGGACCGGGGACGCCGCCCGGATTCGGTCATGAAGTGTGGCCGCCGCTGCATGCCACCGCGGTGGACCTGGCCGGGTTCTACGAGGCCCTGGTCGCAGCGGGATTCGAGTACGGCCCGGTGTTCCAGGGGGTGCGGGCGGCCTGGCGCGACGAGTCGGGTGTCTACGCCGACGTGGTGCTGCCGGACACGGGCACGAACGCAACGTCCGCCGAGGGACTGGGAATCCACCCCGCGCTGCTCGATGCGGCGTTGCACCCGTGGGGCCTGCTCCCCGGTGACGCCGACGCCTCCGGGCCGCGGCTGCCGTTCGCGTGGTCGGGTGTGGAGCTGTTCGCGGTCGGGGCGACCACCCTGCGGGTGGCGATCCGTCCCGATGGCGACGGCATCACCGTGCAGGCGGCCGACGGAACCGGTCAGCCGGTGGTACGGGTGCGTTCCCTGATGGCGCGCGCGGTCTCGCCCGAGCAGTTGCCTGCCACCGCGCCCGGTGGCGATCCGTTGTTCGCCGTCGACTGGGTCCCTGCCCCGTCCGCGACCACCGCTGCCGCGGAGGAAGCGACGGATGCCTCGATGTGGACGACGCTGACGGCCAGTCGGACCGGGCCGGTGGGCGACGTGGTCGGCGACGTACTGCGCCGGATCCAGAAGTGGCTGGACGACGCCGATTCCGCGGATTCGCGACTGGCCGTCGTGACCCGTGGCGCGGTTCCGGCCCACTCCGGTGCGGGCTTGGACCCGGTGGGTGCGGCGGTGTGGGGTCTGGTGCGCTCGGCGCAGTCGGAGCATCCGGACCGGATCGTGCTCGTCGACACCGACCCGGCATCCGGCGATCCGTTCGATCCGGCGCTGCTCGCCGGGGTGGACGAGCCGCAGGTAGCGGTCCGCGACGGTGCGCTGCTGGTGCCCCGTCTCGCCCGTACCGCCGCCGGCTCGACCGCTGTGCCGCTGGACGGTGACGGCACCGTGCTGATCACCGGTGGCACCGGAACCCTCGGCGGGCTCCTCGCCCGCCACCTGGTCACCGAACACGGCGTCCGCAACCTGCTCCTGCTGTCCCGCAAGGGCCCCGGCGCCCCCGGCGCAGCCGACCTCATCGAGAAACTCGCCGAACTCGGCGCCCGCGCCCGCATCGTGGCCTGCGACGCCGCCGACCGCGACGCCCTCGCCACCGTCCTCGACGGCATACCCGCCGAGACCCCGCTCACCGGCGTCGTCCACGCCGCCGGCGTCCTCGACGACGGCATCGTCACCGCGCTGACCCAGGAACGCCTGGACACCGTCCTGCGCGCCAAGGCCACCGCCGCCACCAACCTCGACAAGCTGACCCGTGGCAGCGATCTCGCCATGTTCGTGCTCTACTCCTCGGCGTCGGCGACCTTCGGCACCCCGGGCCAGGCCAACTACGCGGCCGCCAACTCCTACCTCGACGCCCTCGCGATCCGCCGCCGTGCGGAGGGACTGCCCGGTCTGTCCCTGGCCTGGGGCCTGTGGCAGCAGGCGAGTGGGATGACCGGTCATCTCCAGGACCGGACCGGGCGTCTCGGCCCCGGCCTGACCGACGAGCAGGGCCTGGCCCTCTTCGACGCCGCTCTGGGCGCGGACCGCGCCGACATCGTGGCGATGCTGCTCGACACCGTCGCCCTCCGATCCTGGAACGGCGCCACCCCGGTGCCCGCGCTGCTGCGCGGCCTCGTCCCGGCCGCCGTCGTCCGCAGGGCGGGCCAGGCCCGGGCCGCGGTCGGCGAGTCGCCGTTGCTGCGGCAGCTTGCCGGTCTGTCGTCGGCCGAGCGGCGCAGGCTGCTCCAGGACACGGTGCTCACGGAGGTGGCCCATGTCCTCGGGCACGCCTCCGCGGACGCCGTCGGGGAACGTCAGGCCTTCAAGGACCTGGGCTTCGACTCGCTCACCGCGGTGGAACTCCGCAACCGGCTCAACGCCGCCACCGGACTCCGACTGCCCGCAACGCTGGCGTTCGACTACCCGAGTGTCCATGTCCTCGCGGATCACCTGGCCGGTCTTCTGTCGGGATCCGACGTACCGGCCGCCGTGGCGCCCACACGGCCGGTGGCTGCGGACGAACCCATCGCGATCGTCGGCATGTCGTGCCGGCTGCCGGGCGGTGTGGTGTCCCCCGAGGGGCTGTGGGATCTGGTCACGGCCGGCGGGGACGGGGTGACGGACTTCCCCGACGACCGCGGCTGGGACGTGACCTGGAGCGGGGTCTCCGGATCCGGTGGCTTCCTCGCCGGTGCCGGTGACTTCGACGCGGGCCTCTTCGGCATCTCGCCGCGTGAGGCGCTGGCCATGGACCCGCAGCAACGCCTGCTGCTGGAAGGGGTCTGGGAGGCGTTCGAGTCCGCGGGGCTGGACCCGATGTCGCTGCGCGGATCGTCGACCGGCGTGTACGCCGGAATCATGTACCACGACTACGCCCAGAGCCTGGGCGTAGTCCCGGAGGGTGTGGAAGCCTTCCTGGGCACCGGCAACGCGGGAAGCGTGCTGTCGGGCCGGGTGGCCTACACCTTCGGGCTCGAGGGCCCGGCCGTCACCGTCGACACGGCGTGTTCGTCCTCGCTGGTCGCACTGCACCTGGCTTCGCAGGCGCTGCGGTCGGGCGAGTGCGGGCTGGCGGTGGCCGGCGGTGTGACCGTGCTGTCCACGCCCGCCGTGTTCGTCGACTTCGCCCGGCAGGGCGGACTGTCCTTCGACGGCCGGTGCAAGTCCTTCGCCGCCGCGGCCGACGGCACGGGCTGGTCCGAGGGCACGGCGGTCCTGGTGCTGGAGCGGCTGTCCGACGCACAGCGCAACGGCCACCAGGTGCTGGCGGTGGTGCGGGGCAGTGCGGTGAACCAGGACGGCGCGTCGAACGGTCTGACCGCGCCGAACGGTCCCTCGCAGCAGCGGGTGATTCGCCAGGCGCTCGCCAACGCCCGGGTGGCGGCGGCGGATGTCGATGTCGTCGAGGCCCACGGGACGGGCACCCGCCTGGGTGACCCGATCGAGGCAGGGGCCCTGCTGGCCACGTACGGCCAGGAGCGCGGCGAGAGCGACGAGCCGCTCTGGCTGGGCTCGGTGAAGTCGAACATCGGGCACACCCAGGCCGCCGCGGGCGCGGCTGGTGTGATCAAGATGGTCATGGCACTGCGGCACGGTCTGATGCCGGCGACGCTGCATGTCGACGAGCCGTCGCCGCAGGTGGACTGGTCGGCCGGTGCGGTGGAGCTGCTGACGGAGGCGCGTCCCTGGCCCGAGTCGGATCGTCCGCGCCGCGCGGCGGTGTCCTCGTTCGGCATCAGCGGCACCAACGCCCACGTCATCCTGGAGGCGCCGCCCGCCGCACCGGCCGTCGAGGCGGCCCCGGTACCGACGCGTTCCGGGCTCCCTGCTCCGGTGCCGTGGCCGGTGTCGGCGAAGTCGGCGGATGCCTTGCTGCCCCAGATCGAACGCCTGCGGTCCTTCGTGGCCGGGCGTCCCGCGTTGGACCCGGTGGACGTCGGCTGGTCGCTGGCGACGACGAGGGCCACGCTGGAGCACCGCGCGGTGCTCGCCGGGGACACGACGCTCGCCACGGGTGTCGCGGGCGACGGCAAGACCGCGTTCCTGTTCACGGGGCAGGGCTCGCAGCGCGCGGGCATGGGCCTGGGGCTGTACGAGGCGTTCCCCGTCTTCGCGGAGGCCTTCGACGCGGTGTGCGCGCGGCTCGACGCGCGTCTGGAGCGTCCGCTGCGCGAGGTCCTCGCCGACGGCACCGACCTCGACCGGACGGCGTGGGCGCAGGCGGGCCTCTTCGCTCTCGAAGTCGCTCTCTTCCGGCTGGTCGAGTCGTGGGGGGTGAGCCCGGATGTGCTGCTCGGTCACTCGCTGGGCGAGATCAGCGCCGCGCACGTCGCGGGCATCCTCGACCTCGACGACGCCTGCACCCTGGTCGCCGAACGCGGCCGCCTGATGCAGGCCCTGCCCGCGGGCGGCGGCATGCTCGCCGTCCAGGCCACCGAGGCCGAGGTCGCCGACTCCGGCCTGGACGTCGCCGCCGTCAACGGCCCGGCCTCCGTGGTGCTGTCCGGAGACTCGGACGCGATCGAGCGGTACGCCGCCCGATGCGCCGAGCGCGGCGTGCGGTGCACCGTCCTGTCGGTGTCGCACGCCTTCCACTCCGCGCTGATGGAACCGATGCTGAAGGAATTTGCCGTCGTCCTGGACGGGTTGACGTTCCGCCCGCCCGGGATCCCGGTCGTCTCCGACCTCACCGGAGCCGTCGCCGAGCCGGGTGCCCTGCAGGAGCCCGCGTACTGGCTGGACCAGGTCCGGCGGCCGGTGCGGTTCGCCGACGGTGTCACCGCGCTCGAAGCGATGGGCGTGACGCGGTACGTGGAACTCGGCCCGGACGGCGTCCTGTCGGCCATGGCCCAGGAGACCGTCAGCGACGCCGCGTTCGTCTCCGTCCTGCGCAAGGACCGCGACGAGACCGACACCGCGCTCACCGCGGTCAGCCGGCTGTGGGCTTCCGGTGCCGACGTCGACTGGACGGCCGTGTTCGCAGGGTACGGCGGCCGGACGGTCGACCTGCCCACCTACGCGTTCCAGCACGAGCGGTACTGGCCGCAGCCGAAGACGGCCCCCGGCGATCTGGGCGCCGTCGGTCTGGCGGGCGCCGGACACTCGCTGCTGGGTGCGGCGGTGTCGCTCGCCGAGGGCGACGGGATGGTGCTGACCGGCCGGCTGGCGGTCGGTTCGCAGCCGTGGCTGGCCGACCACGCCGTGCTGGACCGGGTCGTGGTTCCCGGGGCCGCGCTCGTCGAGATGGTGCTGCGGGCGGGCCGGGAGGTGGGCTGTGGACTGATCCGCGAGCTGGTCCTTCAGGCACCGCTGGTCCTCCCGGCCACGGGCGGCGTCCAGGTCCAGGTCCGGGTCATGGCCCCGGACGCGCCGGACGTGTCCGACGAGCGGTCCGTACAGGTGCACGCGCGCCCCGACGGCACGGAGACGTGGACCCTGCACGCCTCCGGTGTGGTCGCCGCATCGGGTGCCGAGGCGCCGGGGTTCGATCTGGCGGTCTGGCCGCCGAAGGACGCGACATCCGTCGAGGCCGAGGGCTTCTACGACGTCCTGGCCGGCGCGGGCTTCGGGTACGGCCCGGTGTTCCAGGGCGTGCAGGCGGTGTGGCGGGACGAGTCGGCGGTCTACGCCGAGGTGGTGCTGCCGGAGCAGGCCGTGAGCCAGGTCGACGGGTTCGGCATCCATCCGGCGCTGCTCGACGCGGCGTTGCATGCCTCCGGTCTCGTCGCGGGCGACACCGAGGCCTCCGGGCCGCGGTTGCCGTTCGCCTGGTCGGGTGTGGAACTGTTCGCGGTCGGGGCGACGGCTCTCCGGGTGGCGATCGTCCCCGCGGGTGACGGAGTGTGCGTCAAGGCGGCCGACGGCACGGGTGCCCCCGTGGCGATCGTCCGTTCCCTGGTCTCCCGTGAGCAGTTGCCGGTCGCCGCCGCCCGCGGCGACGCCCTCTTCGCGGTCGACTGGGTGCCCGCGTCACCGGCCGCGGTGACGGATGGGGCTGCCGAGGACGGGGCGGACGGCTCCGCGTGGACGGTGTTCTCCGTGGGAGACGGGCCGGTGGAAGCGGTCACCGGTGACGCGATGCGCCGTATCCAGGAGTGGCTGGACGCGGAACAGAACGATGACGCACGGCTGTCGGTGGTGACGCGGGGTGCCGTGCCCGCGGGGTCTGTCGTCGGTGTGGACCTGGTGGGTGCGGCGGTGTGGGGTCTGGTGCGCTCGGCGCAGTCGGAGCATCCGGACCGGATCGTGCTCGTCGACACCGACCCGGCATCCGGCGATCCGTTCGATCCGGCGCTGCTCGCCGGGGTGGACGAGCCGCAGGTAGCGGTCCGCGACGGTGCGCTGCTGGTGCCCCGTCTCGCCCGTACCGCCGCCGGCTCGACCGCTGTGCCGCTGGACGGTGACGGCACCGTGCTGATCACCGGTGGCACCGGAACCCTCGGCGGGCTCCTCGCCCGCCACCTGGTCACCGAACACGGCGTCCGCAACCTGCTCCTGCTGTCCCGCAAGGGCCCCGGCGCCCCCGGCGCAGCCGACCTCGTCACGGAACTCGCCGAACTCGGCGCCCACGCCCGCATCGTGGCCTGCGACGCCGCCGACCGCGACGCCCTCGCCACCGTCCTCGACGGCATACCCGCCGAGACCCCGCTCACCGGCGTCGTCCACGCCGCCGGCGTCCTCGACGACGGCATCGTCACCGCGCTGACCCAGGAACGCCTGGACACCGTCCTGCGCGCCAAGGCCACCGCCGCCACCAACCTCGACAAGCTGACCCGTGGCAGCGATCTCGCCATGTTCGTGCTCTACTCCTCCACGTCGGCGACGTTCGGTGCCCCCGGCCAGGCCAACTACGCGGCCGCCAACTCCTACCTCGACGCCCTCGCGATCCGCCGCCGTGCGGAGGGACTGCCCGGTCTGTCCCTGGCCTGGGGCCTGTGGCAGCAGGCGAGCGGAATGACCGGACACCTCCAGGACCGGACCGAACGTCTCGGCCCCGGCCTGACCGACGAACAGGGCCTGGCCCTCTTCGACGCCGCCCTCGGCGCGGACCGCGCCGACATCGTGGCGATGCTGCTCGACACCGTCGCCCTCCGATCCTGGAACAGCGCCACCCCGGTGCCCGCGCTGCTGCGCGGCCTCGTCCCGGCCGCCGTCCGGCGGGCCGGCCAGGCGGCCGTGCGGGAGCCGCAGCTCCCGAAGAGGCTGGCCTCGCTGTCGCCCGCCGATCAGAGCCGCCTGCTCCAGGACACGGTGCTCACGGAGGTGGCCCATGTCCTCGGGCACGCCTCCGCGGACGCCGTCGGGGAACGTCAGGCCTTCAAGGACCTGGGCTTCGACTCGCTCACCGCGGTGGAACTCCGCAACCGGCTCAACGCGGCCACCGGACTCCGACTGCCCGCGACACTGGTGTTCGACTACCCGACCTCGGCGAAGCTTGTCGATTTCCTCGCCGCGGAGCTGCTTCCCCGGCAGGAGATGGCCGCCACGGCCCTGCTCTTCGACAAGCTCCAGGAGATCGAGGCCGGTCTCGCGCAGACCGCGGACGCGGCGGCTGTCACGAAGCTCGTCCGGCGCCTGGAATCCATGATCTCCAAGTACGGCGACGACGGTATGCAGCAGGTCGCCGCCCCTTCGGTGGTCGACGCGCTCGGCCAGGCGACGGACGACGAGATGTTCGCGTTCATCGACAGGGAGCTCGGCGATGACTAGCCGGCGTTTCCGGATCCGCCCACGACACACAACGAGGCCCTGATGTCAGACGAGATGAAGCTGCGCGACTATCTCAAGCGGGTCACGGCCGATCTGCACAGCACGAAGCAGCGGCTCCGGAGCATCGAGTCGGCGGATCGCGAGCCGATCGCGATCGTGGGCATGTCGTGTCGGCTGCCGGGCGGTGTGGTGTCCCCCGAGGGGCTGTGGGATCTGGTCACGGCCGGCGGGGACGGGGTGACGGACTTCCCCGACGACCGCGGCTGGGACGTGAGCTGGGACGGGGTGTCCGGGACCGGCGGCTTCGTCGCCGGTGCCGGTAATTTCGATGCGGGGCTCTTCGGCATCTCCCCGCGTGAGGCGCTGGCGATGGATCCGCAGCAGCGGCTGCTGCTGGAGGCGGCGTGGGAGGCGTTCGAGTCCGCGGGGCTGGACCCAATGTCGCTGCGCGGTTCGTCGACCGGCGTGTACGCGGGGCAGATGTATCACGACTACGCGTCGAGCATGAGCGTGGTGCCGGAGGGTGTGGAAGCCTTCCTGGGCACCGGCAACGCGGGAAGCGTGCTGTCGGGCCGGGTGGCCTACACCTTCGGGCTCGAGGGTCCGGCGGTGACGCTGGACACGGCATGCTCGTCCTCGCTGGTCGCGCTTCATCTGGCGGCGCAGGCGCTGCGGTCGCGTGAGTGTGATCTGGCGGTGGCCGGCGGTGTGACGGTGCTGTCCACGCCGGCGGTCTTCGTGGACTTCGCGCAGCAGGGCGGGCTGGCGTCGGACGGGCGCTGCAAGTCGTTCGCCGCGGCGGCGGACGGCACGGGCTGGTCCGAGGGCGCGGCGGTCCTGGTCGTGGAACGGCTCTCCGACGCGCGGCGCAACGGGCACCGTGTGCTCGCCTTGGTGCGGGGTACCGCGGTCAACCAGGACGGTGCGTCGAACGGTCTGACCGCCCCGAACGGTCCCTCCCAGCGGCGGGTGATCGAGCAGGCGCTGGCCAACGCCCGGCTGACGGGCGCGGATGTCGACGTGGTGGAGGCGCACGGCACCGGGACCCGGCTCGGGGACCCGATCGAGGCGCAGGCGCTGCTGTCGACGTACGGCCAGGAGCGCGGCGAGGCCGATGAGCCGCTGTGGCTGGGTTCGGTGAAGTCGAACATCGGGCACACCCAGGCCGCCGCGGGCGCGGCTGGTGTGATCAAGATGGTCATGGCACTGCGGCACGGTCTGATGCCGGCCACGCTGCACGTCGACGAGCCGTCGCCGCAGGTGGACTGGTCGGCCGGTGCGGTGGAGCTGCTGACGGAGGCGCGTCCCTGGCCCGAGTCGGATCGTCCGCGCCGCGCGGCGGTGTCCTCGTTCGGCATCAGCGGCACCAACGCGCACGTCATCCTGGAGCAGGCTCCCGAGGGTGCCGAGGACACGGAACCGGCGCGAGCGGTGCGGCCGGGAACGGTGCCGTGGCTGGTCTCGGCGAAGACCTCGGAAGGCCTCGGGGAACAGGTCCAGAACCTGCGCGCGTTCACCGCCGGACGCCCCGGCCTCGACGCGGTGGACGTCGGCTGGTCCACGGCGACGACGAGGGCCGCGCTGGAGCACCGCGCGGTGCTCACGGGCCCCGGCGCCGAGCAGACGGCCTCCGGTGTCGTCAGCGCCGGCCGGCTGGCGATGCTGTTCACCGGCCAGGGCTCCCAGCGTGCCGGCATGGGACTCGAACTGTACGCGGCCTTCCCGGTGTTCGCGGGTGCGTTCGACGCGGTGTGCGCGCGGCTCGACGCGCGTCTGGAGCGTCCGCTGCGCGAGGTCCTGAGCGACGGCGCCGACCTCGACCACACCGTGTGGGCGCAGGCGGGGCTGTTCGCCGTCGAGGTCGCACTGTTCCGGCTGGCCGAGTCCTGGGGTGTGGTTCCGGACGTCCTGCTGGGCCATTCCCTGGGCGAGATCGCCGCCGCGCATGTGGGCGGCATCCTGTCCCTGGACGACGCCTGCACGCTGGTGGCCGAGCGCGGCCGGCTGATGCAGGCCCTGCCCGCGGGCGGCGGCATGCTCGCCGTGCAGGCGACCGAGGCGGAGGTCGCCGACTCCGGCCTGGACGTCGCCGCCGTGAACGGCCCCACCTCCGTGGTCCTGTCCGGCGACGTGGAGGCGATCGAGCGGTACGCCGCCCGATGCGCCGAGCAGGGACGCCGGTTCACCGTCCTGTCGGTGTCGCACGCGTTCCACTCCGCGCTGATGGAACCGATGCTGGACGAGTTCGCGGCCGTCCTGGACGGGCTTTCCTTCAACCCGGCCCGGATCCCGGTGGTCTCCAACCTGACCGGCGCCGTGGCGGAACCCGGGCTGATGCAGCGTCCGGAGTACTGGCTGGAGCAGGTGCGGCGGACCGTGCGCTTCGGCGACGGTGTCGCGGCGCTGGAGTCCCTGGGCGTGACACGGTGCCTGGAGCTGGGCCCGGACGGTGTGCTGTCCGGGCTGGCGCGCGAGACCGCTGGGGAAGCCGTGCTCGTGCCGATGTTGCGCAAGGGCCGGGACGAGACCGCCTGCGCGATCGGCGCCGTCGGACGGCTCTGGACGGTCGGCGTCGAGGTCGACTGGGCCGGGGTCTTCGCGGGCTGGGGCGCACGCGTCGTCGACCTGCCGGCCTACGCGTTCCAGCGGGACCGGTACTGGCCCGAGCCGGGGGTCGCCGGGCTCGGCCGCGCCGATGACGAGGACTCGGCGTTCTGGGACGCGGTGGAGCGGGGGGACCTGCGGGAGCTGGCGGGCCTCGAGTCCGCGCTGCCGGCGCTGACCTCGTGGCGGCGGCAGCGGCAGGAGCAGGCGGCCGTGGACTCGTGGCGCTACCAGATCGTGTGGAAGCGGCTCGCGAGACCGGCTCCGGCCCCGCTTCCGGGCACCTGGGTGGTGTGCGGGCGCGCGGACGACAACGTCGCCGCCGCCCTGGGCGCCGCCGGCGCGACAGTGGTGAACGCGCCCGTCGACGAGGCGGCCTCCGTGCCGGACGTCGCCGGAGTCGTGCTGGTCGCCGACGGCTGGGCGGACGTCCTGGCCTCGGTGCACGCGTCGCGTGATCTCGCCGCGCCGCTGTGGGTGCTGACCCGGGGCGCGGTCCGCGTCGACGCGTCGGACCGGCCCGCGGACCCCTCGCAGGCGACCGTATGGGGAATGGGGCGTGTCGCCGCCCTGGAACTTCCGCACCGGTGGGGCGGTCTCGTCGATCTGCCCGCCGAGTGGGGCGACCGGACGGGCGCCCTGCTCACCGGTGTCCTGGCCGGCCGGGACGGCGAGGACCAGGTCGCGGTGCGCGGGCAGGGCGTCCACGGGCGCCGGCTGGTGCGGGCCACTCCGGCACGCCGGACCGCTCCCGAGTGGAGCCCCGGCGGCACGGTCCTGATCACCGGCGGGACCGGCGGGCTGGGCGTGACGGTGGCCCGCTGGCTGGCCGGGCGCGGCGCCCCGCACCTGGTGCTGACCAGCCGCCGCGGCGTGGCGCCCGACGGTCTGGTGGAGGAGCTGGCCGCGCTCGGCACCCGGGTCACCGTGGCCGCGTGCGATGTCGCCGACCGGGACGCCCTCGGCGAGGTCATCGCCGGCATTCCCGGGCAATGGCCCCTCTGCGGTGTCGTCCACGCGGCCGGGATCGACGACCCCGGGACGCTGGAGCGGACCGGCCCCGAGGCGGTGGCACGGGTGATGCGGAGCAAGGTCGACGGAACGGTGCTACTGGACGAGCTCACCCGGGAGCTGCCGCTCGACCAGTTCGTGGTCTTCTCGTCCATCGCCGCGACCTGGGGCGGCGGCGGTCAGGGCGCCTACGCGGCCGGCAACGCGTTCCTGGACGCATGGGCGCAGAGCCGCCGTGACCGGGGTCTGCCGGGCACGTCGATCGCCTGGGGGCCGTGGGCCGAGGCCGGTATGGCGGTCCAGGGCGAAGCCGGGGACCTGCTGCGCCGGCAGGGGCTGTCGCCGATGAGCCCGGAGCTGGCCGTGCGTGCGCTGGCGCAGGCGATCGAGCAGGAGCACACCTGCGTGACCGTCGCGGACGTGAACTGGACCCGGTTCGCCGCGGCGTTCACCCTGCTGCGGCCGAGTCCGCTGCTGTCCGACCTCCCGGAGGCCGCGGAGGCGGCGAACCCCGGAGCCGACACCGGCGGCGGTTCGGGCGCCGGCGGCGCCGGCCTCCGTGACCTGCTCGCCGGCTTCCCCGTCGCCGAGCACCAGCGGATCCTCCTCGACCTGGTGCAGACCGCGGTCGCGAACGTCCTGCAGTACCCCGACCCCCAGGCGGTCGACCCGGGACGGGCGTTCAAGGACCTGGGGTTCACGTCGCTCACCGCGGTGGAGCTGCGCGACCTCCTGGTCGAACGGACCGGGCTGAGGCTTCCCGCGACCCTGGTGTTCGACTATCCGGTGCCGCTGGCGCTGGCGCAGTACCTCATCGGTCAGCTGCTCGGCGAGGCCGACCACTCCCCCACGACGACGTCCCCGTCCGCACACGCCGATCCCGGGGAGCCACTGGCGATCGTCGGCATGGCGTGCCGGTACCCCGGCGGCGTGACCTCCCCGGAGGAGCTGTGGCGGCTGGTCGCCGACGGGCAGGACGGCATCTCGCCGTTCCCCCGCGACCGCGGCTGGCCCACCGACGTACCCAGCGGCATCGTCGAACTGGGCGGCTTCATGCCCGGCGTGGCCGACTTCGACGCCGCGTTGTTCGGGATCTCGCCGCGTGAGGCGCTGGCGATGGACCCGCAGCAGCGGCTGCTGCTGGAGGCCGCGTGGGAGACGTTCGAGTCGGCCGGAATGGACCCGCGGTCGCTGCGCGGCCGGAACGTGGGCGTGTTCGCCGGCGCCGCCTCGTCCGGCTACGGCGCGGCGGGGATCCCTGGAGCCGAAGGTCACCTGATCACGGGTACCGCCGGCAGCGTCATCTCCGGCCGCCTCTCCTACACCTTCGGCCTGGAGGGCCCGGCGGTCACGGTGGACACGGCGTGTTCGTCGTCGCTGGTGGCCCTGCACCTGGCCACGCAGGCGCTGCGCGCCGGCGAGTGTGACATGGCGCTGGCCGGTGGTGTGACGGTGATGGCCACACCGGGCGCGTTCATCGAGTTCGACCGGCAGGACGGGCTGGCCGGCGACGGCCGGTGCAAGGCGTTCTCCTCGGCCGCCGACGGCACCGGATGGTCCGAAGGCGTCGGCCTGGTGATGCTGGAGCGGCTGTCGGACGCGGAACGCAACGGGCACCAGGTGCTGGCGGTCGTGCGGGGCAGTGCGATCAACCAGGACGGTGCGTCGAACGGTCTGACGGCGCCGAACGGGCCCTCGCAGCAGCGGGTCATCCGTCAGGCGCTGGCGAATGCCCGGCTCACCGGCGCGGACGTGGACGTGGTCGAGGCACACGGCACCGGTACGCGTCTCGGTGACCCGATCGAGGCAGGTGCCCTGCTGGCGACCTACGGCCGCGAACGCGGTGAGGCCGGTGAGCCGTTGTGGCTGGGGTCGGTGAAGTCGAACATCGGTCACACGCAGTCCGCTGCGGGTGTCGCGGGTGTGATCAAGATGGTCATGGCGCTGCGGCACGGTGTGCTGCCGGCGACGTTGCATGTGGACGAGCCGTCGGCGGAGGTGGACTGGTCGGCGGGTGCGGTGGAGCTGCTGACCGAGTCCCGGGACTGGCCCGAGGTGGAGCGTCCGCGGCGTGCGGCGGTGTCGTCCTTCGGCATGTCGGGCACGAACGCGCACGTGATTCTGGAGCAGGCCCCGCAGCCGGAGGCTTCGGTCTCTCCTGTTTCGGTTCCGGGTGTGTCGGCGTGGGTGGTGTCGGCGAAGTCCGAGGCCGCGTTGCGGGCGCAGGTGGAGCGGCTGGCCTCGTTCGTCGCGGAGCGGCCGGAGCTGGACCCGGTGGACGTGGGCTGGTCGCTGGCGACGACGCGGGCTGCGTTGGAGCATCGTGCGGTGGTCGTGGGGGAGGGCCGGGAGGAGTTGCTGGCCGGGCTGTCCGTGGCCACGTCGGCCGTTACGGGTGCCGGTGGTGTGGTGTTCGTGTTCCCGGGTCAGGGCTCGCAGTGGGTGGGCATGGCGCGGGAGTTGTGGGATGCCTCGCCGGTGTTCCGGGAGCGGCTGGCCGAGTGCGAGACGGCGCTCGCCCCGTACGTCGACTGGTCGCTGACCGATGTGTTGTTGCGGGACGGTGATGTGGACCGGGTGGATGTGGTCCAGCCGGTGCTGTGGGCGGTGATGGTGTCGCTGGCGGAGGTGTGGCGTTCGGCGGGTGTGGTGCCGTCCGCGGTGGTGGGTCATTCGCAGGGTGAGATCGCTGCGGCGTGTGTGGCGGGCTGGTTGTCGCTGGACGATGCGGCGCGGGTGGTGGCCTTGCGGTCGCAGGCTTTGGTGGCGGTGGCCGGTGGTGGGGGCATGGTGTCCGTGGCTGCCGGCCGGGAAGCGGTCGAGGGCCTGATGCCGGGCACGGTGTCGGTGGCCGCGGTGAACGGTCCGTCGTCCACTGTCGTCTCCGGCGACGCGGAGTCCCTCGGCTCCTTCATGGCCGAGTGCGAACGCCAGGGCATCCGTACGCGCCGCATTCCGGTGGACTACGCGTCGCACTCGCCGGAGATGGACCGGCTCCGGGAGCGGATCCTGGCCGACCTGGCCGGGCTGACTCCGGCCACCGGCACGGTTCCGATGCTGTCCACCCTGACCGGCGAGACCGTCGACGGCGGTCTCGACGCCCGGTACTGGTTCGACAACCTGCGCTCCACGGTCGAGTTCGAGACCGCGATCCGTGCCCTCCTCGGACAGGGGATGCGCACCTTCGTCGAGGTCAGCGCCCACCCCGTACTCACCGTCGGGGTCGAGGAGACCATCGACGCGACCGGGGCCGACGCCACGGCACTGGGTACCCTGCGACGCGGTGAGGGTGGCATGCGCCGCCTGCTGACCAGCCTCGGCGAGGCATGGGCCACCGGCGTGGACGTGAACTGGTCCGCGCTGCTCACCGGCCGCCATGTAGCTTTGCCGACATACGCCTTCCAGCATGAGCGGTACTGGCTGGACGTCCCGTCGCTGCCGGTTCAGGCTGCGGGCGGGGTGGTGGACCCGGTCGAGTCGCGGTTCTGGGATGCCGTGGAGCGTGGTGACCTCGATGAACTCGCGGGCACGCTCCAGCTGTCGGAAGCCCCGCAGTTGCTCGGGTCGGTGGTTCCGGCACTCGCCTCGTGGCGCCGGGAACGCCGGCAGCGGTCCGTGATCGACACCTGGCGCTACCAGGTGGTGTGGAAGCCTCTCGAAACGGCCTCTGCCGCACTGCTGTCGGGTACCTGGCTGGTGGTGGGCGACAGTGCTGCGGACGTGGCCGGGGCGTTGACCGGCGCGGGTGCCGTCGTGGCGGGCTTGTCGGTGGATGAGGTCGTGGACCGTGCGGGCTTGGCCGGGGCGGTCGCTGCCGTGCCGGATGTGTGCGGTGTGGTGCTGGCGGCCGGCGCGGCTTCGGCCGACCGCACTGCTGATGTGGTGGCGGATGAACTCACCCGGGTGACGGTGCTGTTGCAGGCGCTGGGTGATGCCGGGGTGGACGCGCCGTTGTGGGTGCTCACGCGGGGTGCGGTCGCTGTCGGTGCGTCGGACCGGGTGCTGGATCCGGTGCAGGCCGCGGTGTGGGGTCTGGGCCGGGTCGCGGCGCTGGAGTTCCCGCAGCGCTGGGGCGGCATGATCGACCTGCCCGAGACCCTGGACGCGAAGGCGTCCGGCCGCCTGGCCGCGATTCTCGCCGACGGTGCTGGTGCTGGTGAGGATCAGGCGGCTGTGCGTGGCTCCGGTGTCTACGCCCGGCGTTTGGTCCGGGCAGCGGCGACTGATGCGGCGGGCGAGGGATGGCAGCCCTCAGGAACCGTGCTGGTCACGGGTGGTACCGGGGCGCTGGGCGCTGAGGTTGCGCGGTGGCTGGCGGGGCGGGGTGTGCCGCATCTGGTGCTGACCAGCCGTCGCGGTGTAGCCCCGGATGGTCTGGTCGAGGAACTCGCCGCACTGGGTGCACGGGTGACGGTCGCATCCTGTGACATGACCGACCGGGATGCGCTGGCCGAGGTCATCGCCGGTGTTCCGGCAGATGTTCCGCTCACGGGTGTGGTGCATGCGGCCGGTGTCGGGGATGCGCAGATGCTGGAGGTCGCCGACCGGGACACGACGGCGGCGGTGATCGGCGCGAAGATCGACGGGGTCGCACACCTGGAGGCCCTGACCGCGGATCTTCCGCTCGACCTGTTCGTCGTCTTCTCTTCCGGCGCCGCAGTGTGGGGTGGTGCGGGTCAGGGCGCCTACGCCGCGGCGAACGCGTTCCTCGATGCCTGGGCGGCCGAGCGCCGTGAACGCGGCCTGTCCGCCACGTCCGTGGCCTGGGGCCCCTGGGACGGTGCCGGTATGGCCGTCCAGGGTGAGACCCAGCAGCTCCTGCGCCGACGCGGCATGGCCCCGATGAACCCCGAACTCGCCATGCGCACCCTCGCGGCAGCCGTCGACGCCGGGGAGTCGGGACTGACCGTCGCCGACATCGACTGGCCCACCTTCACAGCCTCGTTCACCGCCATCCGCCCCAGCCGACTCCTCGCCGACCTCCCCGAAGCCACCACCCCGGACACACCGACATCGTTCGAGGAGGACGGCGGAGCAGCCGACCTGCGGCAGCAGCTCGCAGGGACAGCGGCCGCGCAGCGCCGGCAGGTGGTGCTGGACGTCGTGCGCACCCACGCCGCGGCCGTCCTCGGGCACGCGGACGGGGAGTCCGTGGAAGCCGGCCGGGCCTTCCGCGACCTCGGATTCGACTCCCTGATGGCAGTCGAGGTCCGCAACCGTCTCCAGTCGGTCACCGGACTCAGGCTGCCGGCCACCCTCGTCTTCGACCACCCCACCCCCCTCGTCCTGACCGACTTCCTGCTCACCGAACTCTCCGGTACCGAAGCGGGGACGCCGTCGGTGGCGCGTCCGGTGTCGGTGGCCGTGGATGAGCCGGTTGCGATCGTCGGCATGGCCTGCCGCTTCCCCGGCTCGGTGACCTCGGCCCAGTCCCTGTGGGACCTGGTCGCCGACGCGGGCGACGCGGTGGGGCCGTTCCCCACCGACCGTGGCTGGCCCGAGGGCATCGCCGGCCGGGGCGCGTTCCTCGACCACGCCGACGAGTTCGACGCCGACCTGTTCGGCATCAGCCCCCGCGAAGCCCTCGCCATGGACCCCCAGCAACGACTGCTGCTGGAAACCACGTGGGAGGCCTTCGAAGCGGCGGGAGTTGATCCCCGCTCGCTCGCAGGCACCGCCACAGGCGTGTTCGTCGGCGGCACCACCTCCGGCTACGGCACCGGAACCCAGATCCCCCAGGGCGCGGAAGGACACCTGCTCACCGGGACCGCGACCAGCGTCATGTCCGGCCGGGTGTCCTACGCCTTCGGGCTGGAGGGCCCGGCGGTGACGGTGGACACCGCGTGTTCGTCGTCGCTTGTCGCCCTGCACCTGGCGGCGCAGGCGCTGCGGACGGGCGAGTGCGACATGGCGCTCGCCGGCGGCGTGACCGTCATGGCCAACCCCGGCGTGTTCGGCGAGTTCGACCGCCAGGGCGGGCTGGCGTCCGACGGCCGGTGCAAGTCGTTCGCCGATTCCTCCGACGGCATGGGCTGGGGCGAAGGCGTCGGCCTGCTGCTGGTGGAGCGACTCTCGGACGCCCAACGCAACGGACACAAGATCCTCGCTGTCGTGCGGGGCAGCGCCATCAACCAGGACGGCGCCAGCAACGGCCTGTCGGCGCCGAACGGACCCTCGCAGCAGCGGGTCATCAGCCAGGCGCTGGCCAACGCCGACCTGACCGGTGCGGACATCGACGTGGTCGAGGCCCACGGCACCGGCACGCGCCTCGGCGACCCGATCGAGGCCCAGGCGCTGCTGGCGACCTACGGCCAAGACCGCGCCGGTCACGAGCCTTTGTGGATCGGCTCGGTCAAGTCCAACATCGCCCACACCCAGGCCGCCGCAGGTGTCGCCGGCGTCATCAAGATGGTCATGGCCCTGCGCCACGGCCTGATGCCCGCAACCCTCCACATCGACGAACCGTCGACCCAGGTCGACTGGACCGCCGGTGCGGTGGAGCTGCTCACCGAGCAGCGCGCGTGGCCTGCGGTGGACCGTCCGCGCCGCGCTGCGGTCTCCTCGTTCGGCATCAGCGGAACCAACGCCCACATCATCCTCGAACAGGCACCCGCGCCCGAGCCGGTGGCAGTCGCCGAACCGTCGGCAACGCGCCCCGGACCGGTGCCGTGGCTCGTCTCGGCCAAGTCCGACACCGCCCTACGCGCACAGATCGACAGCCTTCGGACCTTCGTTGCCGACCAGCCCGAACTGGACCGGGTCGACGTGGCCTGGTCGCTCGCGACCAGCCGGGCAGCGTTGGAACACCGCACCGTCCTGGCCGCCGATGGGGATGTGCTCGCCACAGGCACCACGGGCGAAGGCAAGACCGCGTTCCTGTTCACCGGCCAGGGCTCCCAGCGCGCGGGCATGGGCCTGGGGCTCTACGAGGCGTTCCCGGTGTTCGCCGAAGCGTTCGACGCCGTCTGCGCCCGACTTGATGTCCGGCTGGAGCGCCCGCTGCGGGAGGTTCTGACCGACGGCGCCGACCTCGACCGCACGATGTGGGCTCAGGCGGGGCTGTTCGCGCTCGAAGTCGGCCTGTTCCGGCTGGTGGAGTCGTGGGGCGTGAGCCCGGATGTGTTGCTGGGTCACTCGCTGGGTGAGATCAGTGCGGCGCATGTCGCGGGGATCCTGGACCTGGACGATGCGTGTGTGCTGGTGGCGGAGCGGAGCCGGCTGATGCAGGCGCTGCCCGCGGGCGGCGGCATGCTCGCCGTCCAGGCCACCGAAGCCGACGTCGCCGAGTCCGGCCTCGACATCGCCGCCGTCAACGGCCCCAACTCCGTCGTCCTCTCCGGCACCACCGAAGCCATCGCACACTACGCCGCCCAGTGCGCCGAGCGTGGCCTGCGGTTCAACGTCCTGTCGGTGTCGCACGCCTTCCACTCGGCCCTGATGGAACCGATGCTGGACGAGTTCGCGAACGTCCTGAACGGCCTGACGTTCCACCCCGCACACATCCCGGTCGTCTCGAACCTCACCGGAGCCGTTGCCGAGCCGGGTGCCATGCAGCAGCCCGCGTACTGGCTGCACCAGGTCCGTGGCACGGTCCGCTTCGCCGACGGCGTCACCGCCCTCGCGGCCATGGGCGTGACCCGCTGCCTGGAACTCGGCCCCGACGGTGTGCTGTCCGGCATGGCCCAGACCGGCGCCGACGACATGCTCTGCGCCCCCGTTCTGCGCAAGGACCGCGACGAGAGCGACACCGTCCTGACCGCCGTGAGCCGACTGTGGACCTGCGGTGTCGAGGTCGACTGGCGCGCGGTGTTCGCCGGCTGGGGCGGCCGGACGGTCGACCTGCCCACCTACCCCTTCCAGCGACAGCGGTACTGGCCCGAGCCCGTCGCCGCACCCACCAGCGGCGAGGTGGCCGAGACCGGATTCTGGGACGCGGTCGAACGCGAAGACCTCCAGCAACTGGCCACCGAACTCGAACTCACCGAACCCCCGGCCTCCCTGGGCCAGGTCCTGCCCGTGCTCGCCACCTGGCGACGCCGCCGACGCGAACGCTCCGTGATCGACTCCTGGCGCTACCAGGTCGCCTGGAAACCCCTCACCACCCTCCCCACCACACCCACCCTCACCGGCACATGGATCCTCGCCACCACCGGCGACCCCACCACCACCGCCACCATCACGGCCGCTCTCACCGGAGCCGGTGCCACCGTCCTCACCCTCCCCCTCGACACCCCCCACGACAACGCCACGGCCACACGCCACGAACGGAAAGCGGCACTCGAACACCTCGCCGCCCAGGCCCCCGACCTGTCCGGCATCCTGCTCCTCGCCGACACCCTCACCAACCAGCCCGCACACAACGGCATCCCCGCACCCCTCGCCGGCGTGCTGACCCTGCTCCAGGCACTCACCGACACCCACCTCACCGCCCCCCTGTGGGTGACCACCCGCGGCGCCGTGTCCACCACGGCATCGGACCCGCTGACCAACCCGGCCCAGGCCACCATCTGGGGCATGGGCCGCGTCGCCGCACTCGAAGCACCCCACGTCTGGGGCGGCCTCATCGACCTCCCCGCAACAACCGACACCCACCCCACAACCGACACGAACACGGCAGCACGCCTTGCCGGCGTCCTCGCCGACGGCCGCGAGGACCAGGTCGCCGTCCGCGACTCCGGGGTCCACGGCCGGCGCGTCCTGCACGCCCCGACCACCACACCGCCCACCACCCCGTGGACCCCCACCGGGACCGTCCTGATCACCGGCGGCACCGGCGCCCTCGGCACCGTCGTGGCCCGCTGGCTCGCCCACCGCGGCACCCCCCACCTGGTCCTCACCAGCCGCAGCGGCAACGCCCCCGACGGCCTGACCGAAGAACTCGCCCGCCTCGGCACCCAGGTCACCGTCGCCGCCTGCGACGTCACCGACCGCGACGCCCTCGCCGAAGTCATCGCCCGCATCCCCACTCACACACCACTGACCGGCATCGTGCACGCCGCCGGCGTCGGGACTCCCGAGAAGCTGGACCTCACCGGTCTGGACGCCGTGGGGAAGGTGCTCGCGAGCAAGGTCACCGGCACGGCGCATCTCGACGAACTCACCGCCCACCTGCCGATCGACCTCTTCGTCGTCTTCTCCTCGATCGCCGCCACCTGGGGCAGCGGCGGCCAGGCCGCCTACGCAGCCGGCAACGCCTTCCTCGACGCCTGGATCCAACACCGCCACGACCGCGGACTCCCCGGCACATCCCTGGCCTGGGGCCCCTGGGCCAAGGCCGGCATGGCCACCGAGGGCGAGACGGAAGAGTACCTGCGTCGGCGTGGGCTCGACGCACTGGATCCGGAACTCGCGATGCGGGCACTGGCCCAGGCGATCGACTCGGGACCGGGCACGCTGACGGTGGCCGACGTCGACTGGCCCACCTTCCTGCCCGCCTTCACCTCGGCACGGCGCAGCGCGCTGCTCAGCGACCTGCCCGAGGCGGCCGCCCTGGCCGACACCGCCCCGGGCGGCGCTCCCGGCCCGGAGTCGCCGCTGCGCGAGAAGCTGATGGCCGTTTCCGAGGTCCGGCGGCAGGAGATGCTGCTGGCCCTGGTGCGGGAGCAGGCTTCGAGCGTGCTGGGGCACTCCGCCGCGGAGGCGGTCGAACCCGGGCGGGCGTTCCGTGATCTGGGCTTCGACTCGCTGATGGCGATCGAACTGCGCAACCTGCTGGCCACGGAAACCGGGCTCGCCCTGCCCGCGACGCTGGCGTTCGACTACCCCACGTCGCAGGTGCTGGCGGAGTACCTCCAGGCCCAGCTCCTCGGTGCCGACCGGCCCGCGGAAATGGTGCCGGCCCGGGCGGGCGCGGCCGACGAACCGTTGGCGATCGTGGGTATGGCCTGCCGCTATCCCGGCGGTGTGACGTCGCCGGACGAGCTGTGGGACCTGGTCGCCGACGGGGCGGACGGGATGTCGGTGTTCCCGGCGGACCGCGGCTGGCCGGTGGAGGTGTCCGGGTTCGCGGGCGGCCTGGGCGGGTTCGTCCATGACGCGGTCGAGTTCGACGCGGGCCTCTTCGGGATCTCGCCGCGTGAGGCGCTGGCGATGGACCCGCAGCAGCGGCTGCTGCTGGAGGCCGCATGGGAGACGTTCGAGTCGGCGGGAATGGCCCCGCAGTCACTGCGGGGCCGCAGCGTGGGCGTGTTCGCCGGCGCGTCCTCGTCCGGATACGGAGCCGCGGGGGTGCCGGGTGCGGAAGGCCATCTGCTGACCGGTACCGCGGGCAGCGTCATCTCCGGCCGTCTCTCCTACACGTTCGGCCTGGAGGGCCCGGCGGTGACGGTGGACACGGCGTGTTCGTCGTCGCTGGTGGCGATGCACCTGGCCGCCCGGGCCCTGCGGGGTGGCGAGTGCGACATGGCGTTGGCCGGTGGTGTGACCGTGATGGCGACGCCGGGCGCGTTCATCGAGTTCGACCGGCAGGACGGGCTCGCGACGGACGGCCGGTGCAAGTCGTTCGCCGCCGCGGCCGACGGGACCGGCTGGGCCGAGGGCGTCGGTCTGGTGATGCTGGAGCGGCTCTCCGACGCCCGGCGTCATGGGCATCAGGTGCTGGCGGTCGTGCGCGGCAGTGCGATCAACCAGGACGGCGCGTCCAACGGTCTGACGGCGCCGAACGGGCAGTCCCAGCAGCGGGTGATCCAGCAGGCGCTGGCCGACGCCCGGCTGACCGGCGCCGACATCGACACGGTGGAGGCCCACGGCACCGGGACGCGGCTGGGTGACCCGATCGAGGCAGGGGCGCTGCTGGCCACGTACGGCCAGGGCCGTGACGAGGCGGGTCCGTTGTGGCTGGGCTCGGTGAAGTCCAACATCGGTCACACGCAGGCCGCCGCGGGTGTCGCGGGCGTGATCAAGATGATCATGGCCATGCGGCACGGCGTGCTGCCCGCCACGCTGCACGTCGACGAGCCGTCGCCGCAGGTGGACTGGTCCGCCGGTGCGGTGGAACTGCTGACCGAGTCGCGTCCCTGGCCCGAGGCCGGTGATCGTCCCCGGCGTGCGGCGGTGTCCTCCTTCGGGATGTCCGGGACGAACGCCCACGTGATCCTGGAGCAGGCACCGGAGCCGGACGAGGTCCCGGAGCAGGCGGGTCCGGGTGTGCCCGGCGGTCCCGGTGTGCTGTCGCCGGGTGCGGGTGTGTCGGCGTGGGTGGTGTCGGCGAGGTCCGCTGAGGCGTTGCGGGCACAGGCGGAGCGGTTGCGGTCGTTCGTGGCCGAACAGCCCGCCCAGGACGCGGCGGACGCGGCGGAGGCGGCGGACATCGCGGACGTGGGTTGGTCGCTCGCGACGGGCCGGGCCGCGCTCAAGCATCGTGCCGTGGTCGTGGGCGAGGGCCCGGAGGAGTTGCTGGCCGGTCTGTCCGGGGTCGCCTCGGGGGTCGGTGCGGTGTCCGCGGGTGCCGTGGGTTCCTCGGGCGGCGTGGTGTTCGTGTTCCCGGGCGGAGGCCCCCAGTGGGTGGGCATGGCACAGGAGTTGTGGGAGACCTCGCCGGTCTTCCGGGAGCGGATGGCCGAGTGCGAGACCGCGCTCGCCCCGTATGTGGACTGGTCGCTGAGCGACGTCCTGCTGCGGGACGGGGACCTGGAGCCGGTGGACGTGATCCAGCCGGTGCTGTGGGCGGTGATGGTCGCCCTGGCGGAGGTGTGGCGGGCGGCGGGTGTGGTGCCGTCCGTGGTGGTGGGTCACTCGCAGGGAGAGATCGCCGCGGCGTGTGTGGCGGGACGGCTGTCGTTGGACGACGGTGCGCGGGTGGCGGCGCTGCGGTCGCGGATCCTGGCCTCGGTGGCCGGCCGCGGCGGGATGGTGTCGCTGGCAGCGGGCAGGGAGGCCGTCGCGGATCTGGTGTCGGGCAGGGCGGGAGTGTCGATCGGGGCCGTGAACGGCCCCTCGTCCACCGTCGTGTCCGGGGAGAACGGTGCCCTTGAGGAACTGACGGCCGAGTGCGAGCGGCGGGGGATCCGTGCGCGACCGATCGTCATGGGCTACGCCTCGCACTCCGTGTGGATGGAGGAGCTGCGGGAGCGTGTCCTGACGGACCTGGCGGGGCTGTCCCCGGCCGGTGACGGCACGGTGACGATGTTCTCCACGCTCACCGGCCGTCTGCTGGAGAGCCGCCTGGACGCGCAGTACTGGTACGACAACCTGCGCTCCCCTGTCGAGTTCGAGGACACGGTCCGCAATCTGCTGGAGCAGGGGATGCGTACCTTCATCGAGGTGAGCCCGCACCCGGTTCTCACGGTCGGCGTCCAGGAGACCCTCGACGCGGCGGACGTGCAGGCCGCGGTGCTCGGCACACTGCGGCGTGGCGAGGGCGGGCCGCGCCGGCTGCTGGCCTCCCTGGGCGAGGCGTGGAAGGCCGGCGTCGACGTCGACTGGCCCGCCGTGCTCACCGGCCGTCGCACCCCGCTCCCGACGTACGCCTTCCAGCGCGAACGGTACTGGCCGGAGCCGCCGGTGACGGCCGCCGGCGATGTGGTGGACGCCGCGTTCTGGGACGCCGTGGAGCGCGGGGATCTGGCGGAGCTGCCCGGACTCGAATCCGCGCTGCCCGCCCTGTCCGCGTGGCGGCAGCGCCGGCAGCAGCGTTCGCTGCTCGACTCGTGGCGGTACCGGGTCGTGTGGAAGCCGGTCGCCGATCTGCCCGTCCCCGCGGGCTCCCCCGGTACCTGGCTTCTCGTCACGCGGGCGGACGACCCGGGGGCCGGGTTCGCCGCCGCCCTGGCCGACGCCGGTGCGACCGTGCTGCGCCTGCCCGTCGACGGGTCGCACATGACACGGCACGGTCTCGTGGAGCGGCTCAAGCACGTGCTCGCCGAATCCGACGGGCTCGCCGGGGTGGTGTCGCTGACGGCGCTCGGCGGGCACGCCGAAGGGGCGGACACCGAGGAGGCGGGCACTGGGGGGATGCGGGCCCGGGCCGCGGGCTTCGAGGGGACGCTGGAGCTGCTTCAGGCACTCCGGGACGCCGGTGTCGACGCCCCGCTGTGGTGTGTCACCTCGGGCGCGGTGTCGACCGGCGCGTCCGACCCGGTCCGCGATCCGGCGCAGGCGCTCCTGTGGGGTCTCGGGCGGGCGGTCGACCGCGCCGGCCCGGCCCGCTGGGGCGGTGTGATCGACCTGCCCGAGGAGCCGGCGGCCCGTCACTGGCCGATGTTCACCGCCGCGCTGCTGTCGGGACACGAGCAACTGGCCGTACGTAACGGCCAGTTGCGGGTACCGCGGCTGGTGCCGGACGTGCCGGATCCCATGACCGACGGCGAGCCGGTCCGCTGGCCCGAGTCCGGCACGGTCCTGGTGACCGGCGGGACCGGCGGGACCGGCGGGACCGGGGCGGGAACGGCGCGTTGGCTCGCCGACCAGGGGGTGCGGCATCTGCTGCTCACCGGACGCGAGGGCGCGGCGGGTCGCGGTGTGACCGAGCTGGTCGCCGATCTGACCGGGCGTGGCGCGCGGGTCACGGTCGTGGACTGCGACCCGGCGGACCGTGCCGCGCTGGCCCGGGTACTCGCGGAGATTCCCGGCGAGCGGCCGCTGGCCGCTGTCGTGTACGCGCCCGAGATCGCCTCGGACTGCGAGCCGTCGGCCCTGACACCGGCCGGGTTCGGTGCGATCGACCGTGTCGTCGCCGGGGCCCTGCATCTGCACGAGCTGACCGCCGGTCTCGATCTGGCCGCGTTCGTGCTGCTGACCTCGGCCGACGGAGTCTGGGGAGACGCCCGGCAGGTGGCCCGTTCGGCGACCGGGGCCTACCTCGACGCCCTGGCCGCGTACCGGCGGGCGGGAGGAGCTTCCGCCGCCTCGGTGGCCTGGGGGCCGTGGACGGACCTCGCGGGCGGTGATGCGGACGAGCTGGAGTGGCTGCGGCAGAGCAGTCTGCGAGCGATGCCGCCGGAGATCGCGACCGGGGTGCTCGGACGGCTGCCGGCCGGGTCCGGTGTCGTCGTCGCCGATGTCGACTGGGCCCCGTTCGCCGCCGCGTACACGCGTGACCGTGCCCGGCGCCTGCTCGACGACCTGCCGGAGGTACGCCGCCTGCGCGGCATCGGCTCGGCGGCCGGCGGCGGCGCCGGTCCCGAGGATCTCCGTGAGCGGCTGGAGAGGCTGCCGCGTGCCGAGCGGCACCTGGCGGCCGTGGACCTGGTCCGGGCGCACACGGCAGCCGTGCTCGCCTATCCGGACGTGGAGAGCGTCGAACCGGACCGCGAGTTCCTCGAGTTGGGCATGAGCTCGCTGACGGCGATCGAGCTGCGCAACGCGCTGCAGGTCGTCACCGGTGCGGCACTGAGCAGTACGGTCGTGTTCGATCACGCGACTCCGGCCGCGCTGGCCGCGCATGTGCTGCACACTCTGCTCGGCCCCGACGCCGACGACGCGGGGGCGGGCACCGACGCCGGGCCGCGTGGCGGTGGGATCCTGCGGTTGCTGCTGCAGGAGGCGTCGCAGGAGGGCTCCTTGGTCAGGTTCATGGAGTTCCTCAGGGAGGCCGCGGGCTTCCGCCCGAAGTTCGAGGACCCCGACGAACTCGAGGTGGCGCCCGATCCGGTCTTCCTCGCCCGCGGTGAGGGACGGGTGCGCATCGTCGGCCAGTGCGGCACCTCCGCCGTGGCCGGGCCCCACGAGTTCGCCCGGTTCGCCTCGTCGTTCCGCGGGGAGCGCGATGTCATCGCCCTGCCGGTGCCCGGCTATCGGGACGGCGAACTGCTCGCGTCCGATCCGGACACGGCGCTGGCCTGGCAGGCGAAGGCCCTGCTGGACGTCGTGGGCGACGACCCGTTCGTGATCGTCGGGCACTCGGGCGGCGGCCTGCTCGCCCACGCGCTGGCCTACCGGCTGGAGCAGATGGGCGTCGTGGCGGCCGGTGTCGTCCTCGTCGACACCTATCCGCTGGATCAGCCGGTGTACGAGGAGTGGAAGGAGGAGTTCAACGACGGCATGTTCCAGCGCGAGGACCTGTACGTGTCCATGGACGACACCCGGCTCACCGCGCAGGCCTGGTACGGCGGGATGTTCACGTACTTCCAGCCCCGGGACATCCAGGCCCCGACACTCGTGCTGCGGGCGTCGGACCCGATCGCGGAGTGGAACCACGAGAGGGACTGGCGGGCGTCGTGGGACCTGCCCCACACGGCTGTCGACGTGCCCGGCAACCACTTCACGGTCATGCGCGAGCACGGCGGGACGACCGCGCTGGCGGTCAGCAGGTGGCTGGAGGAACTCGGCTGAGCGAGGCCGGCGGTGGGCCCCGGCCCGCCGCCGGCCGGCCGGGCATCGGCCACCGCGCGACGGCGGTGGCGGGTCCACGCGGACCGCGCGGCGGCGACGGGCCGGTCGTCGCGGGCCGTGCGGCAGCAGTGGGCCGGACGCGGAGGAGACGGACGGTGCCGGGCCGTGCATCGGCATCCGCATCCGCATCGGGGACGCGCGGGGCGGACCGGCCGTCTAGCGGCGGTACGTGACCCGCAGCGGGAGGCTCCTGAGTCCGAGGACGAAGCTGAAGCGGGTGTGCCACTGGAGGTCGTCCGTGGCGAACTCGATGGTCTCGTACCGCCGCAGGAGTTCGGTGAGGGCGATGGAGACCTCCGCCTTGCCCAGCATGGCGGCTATGCAGGCGTGCGGGCCCGAGCCGAAGGCGAGCGACCGCACCCCGGTACGACGCACGTCCAGCCGGTCCGGGTCCTCGAACCTGGCCGGGTCGCGGTGCGCGGACCCGGTGATGCCCAGTACCGAGGAGCCCGCGGGGATGACGGTGCCGTCGAGGACCAGGTCGCCGCTGAGCTGCCGAGCGATGATCTGCACCGTGGCGTTGAAGCGGGCGAGTTCCTCGAAGGCGGGCTCGATGAGTTCGGGGTGCTCCCGCAGGATGCGCAACTGGTCCGGGTGCGTGAGCAGCGCGTGGAGCGCGTTCCCGATGACGTTGACCGTGGTCTCGTGGCCGGCGTTGAACAGCAGCAGCACCTGGGCAATGACGTCCTCGTCGCGCAGCCCGTCGCCGTCGGCGTCCTTCCGCATCAGCAGGGAGAGGACGTCGTCGCCGGGGTGGCTGCGCCGGAGCTCCATCTGTTCCCGGACGTAGGCGCTGAACTGGGGTTCGGCCCGGTTCATCGCGATGCGCATCTGGGGGGTGATGAGGGGGTCGACGATGTTGGCGATGGCGTTCGTCCACTCCAGGCAGCGCTGGGCGTCCTCGACCGGGATGCCGAGCAGCCCGCAGACGACGGCGATCGGCAGCGGTGTGGCGAGCCCGCCGATCAGGTCGATCTCGCCCTCGCCCATGTCGTCGATCAGGCCGCTGACGATCCGGTGGATCTCCGGGCGCAGCCGCTCGACGGCGTTGGGGGTGAGTGCCCGGGCCACCAGGCGGCGCAGCCGCCGGTGCTCGGCGCCGTCCTTGACCACCATCCACCGCTGCATGCTGCGCATCGCGGGGGCGTCCCGGCCGCCTCGCAGGGCGACGAACAGGGGGTCCTGGGGAGTGGCCGCCGATGTCTGCGGAGCGCGCAGGAAGGCGTCGACGTCGGCATAGCGGGCGAGTGTCCAGAAACCGTGCGGTGAATGATGGATCGGCTCTTTTTCCCGCAGCCTTCGATAATAGGCGTACCGGTCGTTCATGAGGGCCGGGTCGGTCAGGTCGAAAAGACCTCGGGGATTGTCCACTTGTCGCCCAGCCAATCCGATCGGTAGCAGCGGAAGAAGCGTATGGGGAAGACGGGGGGCGTCAACCCCTACAAGTCCCCCCTAGAGTTCTGTGCGCATGTCCCCCCTTACCGCTCGATGGGGTCCTGACCAGCAGGCAGGGGTTGGTCCCCGCATGCTCGGGTGGCTAGCCTCCCCCGCACAGGGGTCTAACTCACGGGGCCCCGGGTAAGCGACAGCCGGCCGCTGCGTCGCCCACGGAAATGGGGTTTCCTTCAGATGGTGGACGACGGAACGCTGCGCGAGTATCTGAAACTGGTCACCACGGATCTGCACCGGACCAGGCAGCGGTTGCGCGAGGCCGAGAAAGGAAATCGGGAGCCGATCGCCGTCGTCGGCATGGGCTGCCGTTTTCCCGGCGGGGTGTCCACGCCGGAAGAGCTGTGGCGGCTCGTGTCGGCGGGTGCCGACGCCGTCGGCCCGTTCCCCGAGGACCGCGGCTGGCAGCAGTCCGGACTGCTCGGCGAGGACGGCCGCGGCCAGGACACCGGCTCCGCCGGCGAAGGCGGTCACGACGACGGCCGCGACGGCGGCGGCTTCGTCCGAGAGGGCGGATTCGTCGGTGACGCCACCCGGTTCGACGCGGGGTTCTTCGACATCTCGCCGCGTGAGGCCCTCGCCATGGACCCGCAGCAGCGTCTGCTGCTGCAGACGTCCTGGGAGGCCGTGGAGGCCGCGGGTATCGATCCGTCGTCGCTGCGCGGCAGCCGCACCGGTGTGTTCGTCGGTGCCAACGACCAGCACTACACCTCGCTGCTGGCCGGCGCCGAACAGGACAACCAGGGCTATCTGCTGACCGGTGGCGCGACCGCCGTGATCTCCGGCCGGGTGGCCTACTCCCTGGGCCTGGAGGGTCCCGCGGTCACCGTGGACACCGCCTGCTCGTCGTCGCTCGTCGCCCTGCACCTGGCGTGCCAGTCGCTGCGGCGGGGCGAGAGCACCCTGGCGCTCGCCGGCGGTGTGACCGTGATGGCGACGCCCGGTGTGTTCTCCGAGTTCAGCCGGCAGGGCGGGTTGGCCGCCGACGGCCGGTGCAAGTCCTTCGCGGCGGCGGCCGACGGCACCGGCTGGTCCGAGGGTGTCGGTGTCCTGGTGGTGGAGCGGCTGTCCGACGCGCTCCGGCTGAACCACCCGGTGCTCGCGGTGGTGCGCGGTTCGGCGGTGAACCAGGACGGCGCGTCCAACGGGCTGACCGCGCCCAACGGGCCCTCGCAGCAGCGGGTGACGCTGCAGGCCCTGGCGGACGCCCGTCTGGCGCCCGGTCAGGTCGACGCCGTGGAGGCGCACGGCACCGGCACGAACCTCGGCGATCCGATCGAGGCCCAGTCGCTGATCGCGGCGTACGGTCAGGACCGGTCCGCGGGCCGGCCGTTGTGGATCGGCTCGGTCAAGTCCAACATCGGCCACACGCAGGCCGCCGCCGGCGTCGCGTCGGTGATCAAGATGGTGCAGGCGCTGCGTCACGGCGTCCTGCCGCGGACCCTGCACGTCGACGAGCCCACCGGGCACGTCGACTGGAGCGCCGGCTCCGCCCGGCTGCTCACCGAGGCCCGCGACTGGCCGGAGACCGGCGAACCGCGCCGGGCGGGCGTCTCCTCGTTCGGGCTGAGCGGCACCAACGCCCATCTGATCCTGGAGCAGGCACCCCCGGCGGAGCCCCGGCCGGAGCAGGACGCGGCCCCGGCGGCGCGCCGGCCGGCCGGTGTGCCGCTGCCGTTCCCGGTGAGCGCGAGGTCGGCGTCCGCGCTGCCCGGGCAGGCCGCCCGGCTGCGGGCGCGGGTGGCGTCCGACCCCGGGCTCGATCTCACCGGCCTCGCCCACGCCCTGGCGACGACCCGCGCGGCGCTGCCGCACCGGGCCGTGGTGACCGCGGGCGGCCGCGAGGAGCTGCTCGACGCCCTGGCCGCCGTCGAACAGGGCGCCCAGAGCCCCCGGGTGCGGTACGGGGTGGCCCGCGGGAGCCGTCCGGCGGGGAAGCTCGCGATGCTGTTCACCGGTCAGGGTGCGCAGCGGGCCGGTATGGGCCGCGAACTGTACGCCGTGGAGCCGGTGTTCGCGCGGGCGCTGGACGAGGTGTGCGCGGCGATGGACCCGCACCTGGAACGCCCGTTGCGCGAGGTGCTGTTCGCGGAGCCGGATTCGTCCGCGGCCGGGCTGCTGGACCGCACCGAGTACGCCCAGCCGGGGCTGTTCGCGATCGAGGTCGCGCTCCACCGGCTGTTCACGCACTGGGGTGTCGCCCCCGACTACCTGCTGGGCCACTCCGTCGGTGAACTCGCCGCGGCCCATGTGGCCGGGGTGTGGTCGCTGCCGGACGCCTGTGCGCTCGTCGCCGCCCGGGGCCGGCTCATGCAGCGGATGGCCGGGGACGGCGCGATGCTCGCGGTCCGGGCCGGCGAGGACGAGGTCCGTGCGACGCTCGCCGCGCACGCCCCCGGGGCCGTCGTCGTCGCCGCCGTCAACGGGCCGGCCGACGTGGTCGTCTCCGGCGACCGCGACGCCGTCGTCCGGCTGGCCGCCCACTGGGCGGAGCAGGGGGTGCGGACCCGGCCCCTGCGGGTGTCCCACGCCTTCCACTCCGCCCATATGGACCCGATGCTCGACGAGTTCCGCGCGATCGCCGCCGGGCTGACGTACGGGTCCCCCACCGTCCCGGTCGTCTCCAACGTCACCGGCACGGTGGCCGGGGCCGAGGAGCTCGCCGACCCCGACCACTGGGTCCGCCAGGTCCGTGAGGCGGTGCGGTTCGGGGACGGTGTCGCCTGGCTCGACGGGCACGGTGTGGACCGGTACCTCGAACTCGGACCGGACGGTGTCCTCGCCGCCATGGCCGGCGAGTCGCTCGCGCACCGTGACGAACCCGCCGTCGTGGTGGCGGCGTTGCGGCGTTCCCTCGGCGAGCCGGCCGCCGCGACAGCGGCCCTGGCCGAGCTGCACGCGTACGGTGTGACCCCCGACTGGACGGCCGTGCTCCCCGGTGTGACCGGCCTACCGGTGGCGCTGCCCACCTATGCCTTCGAGACGGAGCACTACTGGCCGCGGCTGTCGTGGGCGCCCGGCGACGTGACGGCGGCCGGGCTCGGCGCCACCCGGCACCCGCTGCTGGGCGCCGGTGTCTCCGTCGCCGACGGCGACGAACTGCTGTTCTTCGGGTGGCTCTCGCCCGGCCGGCCGCAGTGGTCGGCCGACCACGTGGTCCTGGGGCACACCGTGCTGCCGGGCACCGCGTTCGTGGAACTCGCGGTCCGCGCGGGCGACCAGGCCGGTTGCGGCGGCGTCGAGGAGCTGGTGCTCGAGACGCCGCTGGTGCTGCCCGAGCGGGGCGGCGTGCAGGTGCAGGTCGCGGTCGGCGCCGCCGACGGGGCCGGGCGGCGGGACGTGACCGTGTACGCGCGGCCCGGCGCCCCCGCGGACGAGGGGTGGCCCGAGCGCCCCTGGACCCGGCATGCGAGCGGTGTCCTGGCCCCGGAGCCGCCCGCGGGCCGGGGCCCGGACGGCGACTGGGCGCGGCAGTGGCCGCCGGCCGGCGAGGACGTGCCGGTGGAGGGCGTGTACGAGCTGCTGGAGGCCGCCGGACTGGAGTACGGCCCGGCCTTCCGCGGCGTCCGGAGCCTGTGGCGGCTCGGCGGCGAGGTGTTCGCCGAGGTGTCCCTCGCGGAGTCCGAGGAACCCCGGGCGCGTGCCTACGGCATCCATCCGGCGCTGCTCGACGCCGCTCTCCAGGCCGCGGCCGGAGCCGGCCCGTCCGCTCCGGGCACGGCGGGGATCCCGTTCTCCTTCACGGGCGTCACTCTGCGGGCGTCCGGCGCCGCGGCGCTGCGGGTCCGGCTGACACCGCTCGACGGCGGCGGCGTCGCCGTCGCGGCCGCGGACCACGACGGCGAGCCGGTCCTCTCGGTCGACCGGCTGGTCGTCCGCCCCGTGGCAGCGCCGCCCGGGGCCGCCGACGAGGCGGACGGTCTCTGCCGTCTCGAATGGACCCCGCTCGCCGCCGGCCGGGCCCCCGGTACGGCGCCGTCCGGCGTGGCCGTGGACGCCTTCGGGCCGGCCCCGCTGCTCCCCGACGGCCCGCTGCCGCGGACCGTGGTGCTGCGCGCCGACGGCCCGGCGGCGGATGCCGCCGCCGGGCCGGCCCGGGCGCGGGCGCTGACCGGGCGGGTGCTGGACGCGCTCCAGCAGTGGCTGGCCGACGAGCGGTGCGCCGATGCGCGGCTGGTCGTCCTCACCCGCGACGCGGTGTTCGCCGCCCCCGGCGACCGGGCCCCCGATCCGGCCGCCGCCGCGGTGTGGGGTCTGGTGCGGGCCGCGCAGTCCGAGGAACCCGGCCGCTTCGTGCTGGTGGACACCGACGGCGACGGTGTGCCCTGGCAGGCCGTCACGGCCGCGGTGGAGGCGGGCGAGCCGCAGATCGCCGTGCGGGCGGGGGCGGCCTTCGCCGCCCGGCTGGTGCGGGCCGCGCATCCGTCCGGTCTGCCCGTGCCGGCGGCGGCGTCGTGGCGGCTCGCCACGCGGGAGCCCGGCACCCTGGACGGACTCTGGCTCGCGCCCGCGGAGCCGGCGGAGCCGCTCGGTCCGGGACAGGTGCGTTTCGCCGTGCGGGCCGCGGGGCTGAACTTCCGCGACGTGCTGTACGCGCTGGGCATGTACCCGGGCGAGGTGGAGCTCGGCGGCGAGGCCGCGGGCGTCGTCCTGGAGACGGGGCCGGAGGTCTCGGGCCTGGCGCCCGGCGACCGGGTCATGGGTGTGTGCACCGGCGCGTTCGGGCCGGTCGCGGTGACCGATCACCGGCTGCTGGCACCGATGCCCGCGGACATGACGTTCGCGGAGGCGGCCGCGGTGCCGATCGCCTACGCCACCGCCTACTACGGTCTGGTCGACCTGGGCGGGCTGAAAGCCGGCGAGGCGGTCCTGGTGCACGCCGCCGCGGGCGGTGTGGGCACCGCCGCCGTCCAGCTCGCCCGGCACCTCGGCGCCGAGGTGTTCGCCACCGCCTCCCCGGGCAAGTGGGACGCGGTACGGGCCATGGGTGTCCCCGACGACCACATCGCCTCGTCCCGGGACCTCGGTTTCGAGGACAGCTTCGCCGCCGTCACCTCCGGGCGCGGGGTGGACGTCGTCCTCGACGCGCTCGCGGGCGAGTTCGTCGACGCCTCGCTGCGGCTCCTGCCGCGTGGCGGCAGGTTCGTCGAGATGGGCAAGAACGACATCCGGGACGCCGACGAGGTCGCCGCCGCTCATCCGGGCGTCCGCTACCGGGCGTTCGACCTGGTGGAGGCGGGCCCCGCGCGTATCAGGGAGATCCTGGCCGAGCTGCTGGAGTTGTTGCGGACCGGGGCGCTGCGGCTGCCGCCGGTGCGGGCGTTCGCCCTGCGGCAGGCGCCGGACGCGTTCCGTCACGTCAGCCAGGCCCGGCACATCGGCAAGGTGGTCCTCACCGTCCCGCGGGCGCTCGACCCCGACGGCACCGTCCTGGTCACCGGGGGCACCGGCGGTCTGGGCGCACTGCTGGCCCGGCATCTCGTCACCGCCCACGGTGTGCGCCGTCTCGTGCTGCTCAGCCGGAGCGGTCCGGACGCGCCGGGCGCGGGGGAACTGGCCGCCGAACTGGCCGAGCTGGGCGCCGACGTCGAGATCGTGGCCTGCGACGTGGCCGACCGCGACGCGCTCGGCGCCGTGCTCGGCGCGATACCGGCCGGCCGTCCGCTGACCGGTGTGTTCCACACCGCTGGTGTGCTCGACGACGGGACCGTCGGGGCGCTGACGCCGGAGCGGCTGGACACCGTGCTGGGGCCCAAGGCGGACGCCGCGTTCCATCTGCACGAACTGACCCGTCGTCATGACCTGGCGGCCTTCGTGCTGTTCTCCTCGGTCGCCGGGACCCTCGGCGCTCCCGGTCAGGGCAACTACGCCGCGGCCAACGCCTTCCTCGACGCCCTGGCCCAGCACCGGCACGCCGCCGGTCTGCCCGCGCTGTCGCTGGCCTGGGGCGCCTGGGACGGCACCGCCGGCATGGCCGCCCGGCTCACCCGGGTGGACCGCGACCGCGTCGCCCGCTCCGGCTTCCCGCTGCTGGCCGCCGGCCACGGACTCGCCCTCCTCGACACCGCGCTGGCCGCGCCGCACGCGGCCCTGGTGGCGACCGGGCTGGACACCGCGGCCCTGACCGCCGCCGGTTCGCTGCCGCCGATGCTGACCGGTCTGGTCCGTCCCGGTGCCCGGCGCACGGTCGGCGATGCCGCGCCGGTGGAGCGCGGCGCCTGGGCCGACCGGCTCGCCGCGCTCGCCCCGCAGGACCGTGCCCGGTTCCTGCTCGACCTGGTCCGTTCGGCCGCCGCCGCGGTCCTCGGCTTCTCCGGCCCGCGGGCGGTCGAGGAGGGGCGGGCGTTCAAGGAACTCGGCTTCGACTCGCTGACGGCCGTCGAACTCCGCAACCGGCTGGCCGCGGCCACCGGGCTGCGGCTGCCGGCCACCCTGGTCTTCGACCACCCGACGCCCCGCCTGCTGGCAGCGATGCTCGGCCGGGCCGTGGTGGGCGACCGCGAGGAGACGGCCGACGTCCCCGGGACGGCGGACGCGCCCGCGCCGGCCAACGATCCGATCGCGATCATCGGGATGAGCTGCCGGCTGCCCGGCTCCGCCGACACCCCCGACGCGTTGTGGCGGATCGTCAGCGAGGGCGTCGACGCCATCGCTCCGTTCCCCGACGACCGCGGCTGGCGGCTCGACTCCGTCTACGCGGCCGACAGCGCCGGGGCCGGTCTCAGCCGGACCTTCGAGGGCGGGTTCGTCGACGGCATGGCGGACTTCGACGCCGAGTTCTTCGGCATCGGCCCGCGTGAGGCCCTCGCCATGGACCCGCAGCAGCGGCTGCTGCTGGAGACCGCCTGGGAGGCGGTCGAGCACGCCGGGATCGCCCCCGGCTCGCTCGCCGGCAGCCCCACCGGTGTCTTCGTGGGCGCGGCGTCGACCGGCTACGGCACGGGCCCGCTGGACATCCCCGAGGGGACGGGCGCGCATCTGCTGCTGGGCACGTCGACGAGCGTCGCCTCCGGCCGGGTCTCCTACGTGCTCGGCCTGGAGGGCCCCACCCTCACGGTCGACACCGCCTGTTCGTCCTCGCTGGTGGCCATGCACATGGCCGCCGAGGCGCTGCGCCGCGGTGAGTGCTCGATGGCCCTGGTCGGCGGTGTCACCGTCATGACCACGCCGAGCATGTTCACGGACGGCAGCCAGGGCGGCGCGCTGGCCGCCGACGGCCGGTGCAAGGTGTTCTCCGCCGACGCCGACGGCACCGGCTGGAGCGAGGGCGCCGGGATGCTCCTGACCGAGCGGCTCTCCGACGCCCGGCGCAACGGCCACCGTGTGCTGGCGGTGCTGCGCGGCTCCGCGGTCAACCACGACGGCGCCAGCAACGGCCTGACCGCACCGAGCGGTCCGGCCCAGCAGCGGGTCATCCGCCGGGCGCTGCGCAGTGCCGGCCTGGAGCCCCACGAGGTCGACGCCGTCGAGGCGCACGGCACCGGAACCGCGCTCGGCGACCCGATCGAGGGCGGGGCCCTGCTTGCCGTGTACGGGCAGGAGCGGCCCGCCGGGCGCCCGCTGTGGGTCGGCTCCGTGAAGTCCAACATCGGCCACTCCCAGTGCGCCGCCGGGGTCGCCGGCGTCATCAAGATGGTGCAGGCCCTGCGCCACGAGGTGCTCCCGGCGACGCTGCACGCCGCGGAGGCGACGCCGCACGTCGACTGGTCGTCCGGGGCGATGCGGCTGCTCACCGAGCCGGTGCCGTGGCCGCGCGACGGCGTCGTGCGCCGGGCCGGTGTGTCGTCGTTCGGCATGAGCGGCACCAACGCCCACGTCGTCCTGGAGGAGGCTCCGGCCGAGCCGGCGCCCCGGACGGCCGACGCTCCGGCCGCCGCGCCCGTGGTCGCCGAATCGCCGGTGCCGTGGGTGCTGTCCGGCCGGACGGAACCGGCGCTGCGCGCCCAGGCGGCGCGGCTGCGCGAACGGCTCGTCGAGCGGCCCGGCCTCGCCGCCCCGGAGTCCGTCCCGGAGGTGGCCCGTGCCCTGGCCACCGGCCGGACCGCGTTCCGCCACCGCGCCGTCCTGCTCGGACCCGATCCGGCGCGCTACCTCGACCAGTTGGATGCCCTGGCCGCGGGCCGCGGTGTCCGGGGCCTCGTCAGGGACGAGGCGGGACCGGACGGCCCGGTCGCGTTCGTCTTCCCCGGGCAGGGCTCGCAGTGGCCGGGGATGGCCTCGGAACTGCTGCGTACCGCACCGGTGTTCCGTGACGCGCTGAGCGAGTGCTCGGCGGCGATCGCGGAGCACGCCGGCTGGTCGGCCGAGGACGTCCTGCGGGGCGTCGAGGGGGCCCCGTCGCTGGAGCGGCTGGACGTCGTCCAGCCGGCCCTGTTCGCGATGATGATGTCCCTGACCGCGCTGTGGCGGGCGCACGGCATCGTGCCGGAGGCCGTGGTCGGGCATTCGCAGGGCGAGATCGCGGCGGCCTGCGCCGCGGGGGCCCTGACCCTGCCGGACGCGGCGCGGATCGTCGTGGCCCGCAGCCGGCTGCTCGCCTCCCTGGACAGCGCCGGCGCGATGCTGACGGTGACCCTGCCCGCCGGTGAACTCGCCGAGCGGATCGCTCGGTGGCCGGGCCGGCTGCACCTCGCCGCCGTCAACGGCCCCCGGGCCACCGTGGTGTCGGGCGACCTCGAGGCGGTCGGGGAGCTCGCCGCGGCGCTGGCCGCCGACGGGATCGCCGCCCGCCGGATGCCGATCACCGGCGCCGCCCACTCCCCCGAGGTCGAACGGCTCCGCGACGAGGCGCTCGCCGCGTTCGACGGGATCGCCCCGCGGGCCGCGGCCGTCCCGCTCTACTCGGCCGTCGACGGCGGCCCGGTCGACGGCGCCGCCCTGGACGCGGAGCACTGGTACCGGAACATGCGGCTGCCGGTGCGATTCGCCCCGGCCGTCGCCGCCATGCTGCGCGACGGCTTCCGCGCCTTCGTCGAGCCCAGCCCGTATCCGTCGCTGACCGCGAACGTCGAGGACGTCGCCGACGCCGAGGGCGCCGACGACACGGTCGTCGTCACGACGCTGCGCCGCGACAACGGCGGTCCGGGCCGCTTCCGGGAGGCGGTGGCGACCGCGTTCGCCCGGGGCCTCGCCCTCGACTGGGACGCCGTCCTGCCCGCGCCGGGCGCCTCGGCCGCCCTCCCCGAGCTGCCCGGATACCCGTTCCAGCGGCGGCGGTTCTGGCTGGAGCCCGCCGCGCCGGCCGTGGCGACGGCGGGTCCCGGCGTCGCCGACCCGGCCGACGAGGCGTTCTGGGACGCGGTCGCGGGCGGCGATCCGCTGGCGCTCGCCGACGCGCTCGACGTGTCCGACCCGCAGCGGCGCGAGCTGCTGGAGGGCGCCGCGTCCGTGCTGCCCGTCCTGTCGGCGTGGCGTGCCGAGCGCGGTGACCGGTCCACCGTGGACCGCTGGCGCTACCGGATCCGGTGGCGGCGCACCACCCGGCTTCCGCGGCCGGTGCTGTCGGGCGTCTGGCTCCTCGTCGCCCCGGCCCACGACCCCGGCGGTGTCGTGGGCCGGATCTCCGGGGCGCTCGCCGAACGGGGCGTCACCCAGGTCCTGACAGTGACCGTCTCCGACGACGACCCGTACGGCGAGGGTCTGGCCGCCGGCCTCGCGGACGCCGTGGCCCGGGCCGCCGACGGCGCGGGCCCCGGCCCGGCGGGCGCCCGTGTCGCCGGGCTGCTGTCCCTGCTCGGCCTCGACACCCGCCCCGGCCCCGGTGGCGTGGCGAACGGTGTCGCCACCACGCTCGCGCTGGTCCGGGCGGCCGAGGACCTCGGCGTGGCCGCGCCCCTGTGGGCGGCGACCCGCGGCGCGGTGTGCGTCGGCGAGGCCGACCCGGCGCCGGACCCGGCCCAGTCGGGGCTGTGGGGCCTCGGGCTGGCCGCCGGGCTGGAACTGCCCGCCCGCTGGGGCGGTCTGGTGGACCTGCCGGCCGAGCTCGACGACCGGGCCGCCGACCGTCTGGCCGAGGTCCTGGCCGGTGAGAACGGCGAGGACCAGGTCGCCGTACGCCCCGCCGGGGTCTTCACCCGCCGCCTGGTGCGCGCGCCGCTGGGCCACGCTCCCCGCACCGAACCGTGGCGGCCGACCGGCACCGCGCTGGTCACCGGCGGCACCGGCGCTCTCGGCGCGCACGTCGCCCGCTGGCTGGCCGGGCTGGGCGCGCCCCGTATCGTCCTGACCAGCCGCAGCGGACCGCAGGCGCCGGGCGCCGCGGAGCTGGCCGCGGAACTGACGGCGGCCGGCACCGAGGTGCTGATCGAGGCCTGCGACGTCGGCGACCGCGAGGCGCTGCGGGCGCTGCTCGCGGGGCTCGACGACGGCCCGCCCGTGACCACCGTCGTCCACGCCGCCGGGGTGACCCGGTCCGCGTCCGTCCTGGACACCACGGCCGAAGAGGTCGCCCAGGTGATCGCCGCGAAGGCCGACGGCGCGCGTCATCTCGACGAACTCCTCGGCGACGGCCTCGACGCGTTCGTCCTCTTCTCGTCGGGCGCCGCCGTCTGGGGCGGCGCCGGCCAGGCGGCCTACGCGGCCGCCAACGCCCATCTCGACGCGCTGGCGCTGCGGCGCCGCCGGCAGGGCCGGACGGCCACGTCGGTATCGTGGGGCGGCTGGGACGGCGGCGGTATGGCGGACGCCGAGGCGATCGAGCTCCTCGGACGGCGCGGTCTGCGGCTGATGCCGCCTCAGCTCGCCCTCGTCGCCCTCGGACAGGCCCTCACCCACGACGAGACGCTGCTCACCGTCACCGACATGGACTGGGCCCGCTTCGTCCCCGGCTACACCGCGGCCCGTCCCCGTCCGCTGATCGGCGAGATCCCGGAAGCGGCGCGGGCCCTGGCCGTCGCCGACGGCGGCGACGGCTCCGGCGGCGACGAGGCGGGCTCCGGTCTCGGCCGTCAGCTCGCCGCGCTGCCCGCGGGCGAACGCCGGCCGTTCCTGCTGACCCTGGTGCGCACCGAGGCCGCCGCCGCGCTGGGCCACACGGGTCCGGCCGACATCGAACCGGGCCGCGCCTTCCGGGAGCTCGGGTTCGACTCCCTGACCGCCGTCGACATCCGCAACCGGCTGCGCGCCGCGACCGGCCTGCGGCTGCCCACCACCATCGCCTTCGACCATCCGACGCCGAACGCGCTGGCGGGCTTCCTCGCCGACGAACTGCTCGGCGCGTCCGCGCCCGCCGGTACGCCCGCGGCCGGTACCGCGGCGGAGGCGGGGGCCGCGGCCGGGTCCGCCGACGAGCCCGTCGCCATCGTCGGCATGGGCTGCCGGTTCCCCGGCGGGGTGCGCTCGCCGGAGGACCTGTGGGACCTCGTCGTCCACGGCCGGGACGCGATCACCCCGTTCCCCGACGACCGGGGCTGGGACCTCGACGCCCTCTACGACCCCGACTTGTCGCGGCCCGGCAGTTCGTACGTCCGCGAGGGCGGCTTCCTGGACGGCGCGGGCGACTTCGACGCCGAGTTCTTCGGCATCAGCCCCCGCGAGGCGATGGCGATGGACCCGCAGCAGCGGGTGCTGCTGGAGACCGCCTGGGAGGCGCTGGAGCGCACCCGCGTCGACCCTGCGGGGCTGACCGGCAGCCGCACCGGCGTGTTCGTCGGCACCTCGTTCCAGGGCTACGGGCTGGGCGACGCCGACGCGCTCGGCGCCGCCGAAGGATTCTTCCTCGCCGGAACGGGAACGGCCGCGGTGTCCGGGCGCCTGTCCTACAGCCTCGGCCTGGAGGGCCCGGCCGTCACCGTCGACACCGCCTGCTCCTCGTCACTGGTCGCGCTGCACCTCGCCTGCCAGTCGCTCCGGCAGGGCGAGTGCGACCTGGCCCTGGCCGGCGGTGTCACCGTCCTGCCCACGCCGGTGTCCTTCACCGAGTTCAGCCGCCAGCGCGGCCTGGCGCCCGACGGCCGCTGCAAGCCGTTCGCCGCCGCGGCCGACGGCACCGGCTGGAGCGAGGGCGTCGGAGTCGTCGCCGTGCAGCGCCTCAGCACCGCCCTGGCCGAAGGCCGGAACATCCTGGCCGTGGTCGCCGGTTCCGCCGTCAACCAGGACGGCGCCAGCAATGGACTGACCGCGCCCAACGGCCCCTCCCAGCGCCGCGTCATCGCCGCCGCCCTCGCCGGCGCCCGGCTGGACGCCGGCGACGTCGACCTCGTGGAGGCGCACGGCACCGGCACCCCGCTCGGCGACCCCATCGAGGCCCAGGCCCTGCTGTCCGTCTACGGGCCGGGACACTCCGCGGAGAACCCGCTGTGGCTCGGCTCGGTCAAGTCGAACATCGGCCACTCCCAGAGCGCCGCGGGCATCGCCGGAGTGATCAAGACCGTGATGGCGCTGCGGCACAGCGTCCTGCCGCCGACCCTGCACGTCGACGAGCCCACCCCGCACGTGGACTGGTCCGAGGGGTCGGTGGCGCTGCTCACCGAGGCGCGGCCCTGGCCGGAGACCGGCCGGATCCGCCGAGCCGCTGTGTCCTCCTTCGGCGGCAGCGGCACCAACGCCCACGCCGTCCTCGAACAGGCACCGCTCGCACCGGCGCACGACGACGGCGACGAGGCACCCGACGCACCGCCCCGCGCGACGGCCGGCGAGGCGCAGCCCGCGCCGCCGCACGACGCGACCGGCGAGGCGCCCGACGCGACGTCCTCCGCCACCGGCGCCGGGGCACCGGCCGCGCTGCCGTGGCTGCTGTCCGGGCGCAGCGAGCGGGCCCTGCGGGAGCAGGCCCGACGGCTGCACGACCACCTCGGGCGCGGGCCCGCGCCGGAGGCGGGCGACGTCGCCTGGTCGCTGGCCACCACCCGGACCGCGTTCGAGCACCGTGCGGTGCTGCTCCCGGGCGACCGCGACGCCTTGGCCGCCCTGGCAGCCGGGGAACTCCCCGCCGGTGCGGTCCTCGGCCGGGCCGTCGAGGGCCGCACCGCGTTCGTCTTCCCCGGCCAGGGGTCGCAGTGGGCCGGTATGGGCGGCCCGCTGCTGGAATCCGACGCCGTGTTCGCTGAGACGGCCGCCGCGTGCGACGAGGCGTTCGCCCGTCACACCGACTGGTCCGTGCTCGACGTCCTGCGCGGCGCCGACGGCGCGGCCTCGCTGGAGCGCGACGACGTCGTCCAGATCTCGCTGTTCACCGTGATGGTCTCGCTGGCCGCGATGTGGCGCTCCTGGGGCGTCGAACCCGACGCCGTGGTCGGCCATTCGCAGGGCGAGATCGCCGCCGCGTACGTCGCCGGGGCGCTCTCCCTGGACGACGCGGCACAGGTGGTCGCCCTGCGCGCCGACCTCCTCGCGAGCGTCGTCGGCCGCGGCGGCATGCTGTCGGTGGCGCTGCCGGCCGTCGAGATCGAGAAGCGGCTCGCCGCGTGGGAGGGCCGCCTCTGTCTCGCCGTGCGCAACGCGCCCGGCACGAACGTCGTCAGCGGCGACCGGGACGCGCTCGCGGAGTTCGCCGCGGCGTGTGCCATGGAGGAGATCCGCGTCAAGCCGGTCCGGATCGGCTACGCGTCGCACTCGCACCATGTGGACGGGCTCGCCGGCCCTCTGCGGGAGGCGCTGGCGGACATCCGGCCGCGGACGGGGGCGGTCCCGCTCTTCTCCAGCGTGACCGGCGGCTGGGTCGAGGGGGCCACGCTGGACGGCGCGTACTGGTTCGACAATCTGCGCCGCTGCGTCGGGTTCGAGCCCGCCGTGCGCTCTCTCGCCGCCCAGGGCTACCGGCATTTCGTCGAGGTCGGTCCGCACCCCCTGCAGGCCATGGGCATCCAGGAGACGCTCGAGGACATCGGCGACGACGGCGTCCCGTGGCCGCAGCCCGTCTCCTCGCTGCGCTCCGGGCAGGGCGACGCGGCCCGTATGCTCGCCTCCGCCGCCCAGGCGCACGTGTCCGGCATCCGTGTCGACTGGCGCAAGGTGCTGGGCGGCCGCGGCGCACGCGCCGTCGATCTGCCCACCTACGCGTTCCAGTCCGACCGGTACTGGATGAGCTCGCCGGGGACGGTGTCCGGGACGGACCAGTCCGGCGCCGGGCTGGACGCCACCGCGCATCCGGTGCTCACCGCCGCCGCTCCGGTGGCGGGCACCGGCACCCTCCTGCTGACCGGCCGGATGTCGACCCGGACCCACCCGTGGCTCGCCGACCACGCCGTCCTCGGCACCGTCCTGGTGCCCGGTACCGCCTTCGTCGATCTCGCGGTCACCGCGGGCGGCCGGGCCGGCTGCCCGTTCGTCGAGGAACTCACCCTCGAGACGCCGCTGGTGCTGTCCGACACGGACGCCGTGCGCGTCCAGGCCGTCGTCCGGCCGCCGGACGACACCGGGCGGCGGTCCGTGGGCGTCTGGTCCCGGCCCGACGACGGCTCACCGGACTTGGGCGACGCCGACGGCGACTGGGTGCTGCACGCCACCGCCACCGTCGCGCCCGCCGCGCCCGTGGCGGCGGAGCCCGAAAGTCTGGCGCAGTGGCCCCCGGCCGGAGCGGCCGAGATCGACCTCGGAGGCTTCTACGACGACCTCGCGGCCCTCGGCTACAGCTACGGGCCCGCGTTCCAGGGCATGCGTGCCGCCTGGCACCGTGACGGAGCGGTGTACGCGGAGGTCGCTCTCCCGGACGGCCCGGAGGCCGACGGCTTCGCCGTCCACCCGGCCCTTCTGGACGCGGCGCTGCACGGCATCGGCATGCTGCGGTCGCTGGGCGGGGGAAGCGAACCGGTCCGGGCGGAACTGCCGTTCGCCTGGCGCGGTGTGCGGCTTCTGCAGCACGGCGTGCGGGCCCTGCGGGTCCGGCTGACCCTGGGCGGGACGGGCGGCATCGGTGTGACCGTCGCCGGCACCGACGGCGCGCCGGTCGCCACGGCGGACTCGATCGTCTCCCGGCCCGTGCCGGACGGTTTCGGCGCGGGACACCCGTCCCGCAACGCGCTGTTCCAGGTCGGCTGGGCGGAGGTGGGGGGCGTCCCGGCGCCCCCCGTGCCGTCCTGGACGGTGTACGGCCCCGACCCGCTGGACCTCCACGCCGGGCTCCTGGCGGCCGGGGCGCCGGCCCACCGGGCCGACGACACCGACGGCTCCGGTGGCTCCGACGGCTCCGGCTTCGGCGACGAGGCCGGTGCGGGCGTCGTCCTCGCGTCCCTGGCCACAGCGGACGGGTCCGCGGAGCCGGCCGGCGTGCCGCGCGACGCGCTCCGGCTCGTGCGCCGGTGGCTCGCCGACGAGCGACGCGCGGACGCCCGCCTCGTGATCGTCACCCGGGGAGGCGTGGCGGCCGACGTCGACACTGACACGGACACGGACATCGGTGATCTCGCGGGAGCCGCGGCCTGGGGGCTGATCCGCTCCGCACAGGCCGAACACCCCGGCCGGTTCGTCCTGGTCGACCTCGACGGCCCCGTCTCACCCGACGTGCTCGCCGAGGCACTGAGCTGCCCGGAACCGCAGGTGGCGGTGCGCGCCGGCCGGTTGTACGCGCCGCGCCTGGCGCGGGCCGAGCGGCCGGCGGAGACGTCCCTCGACGCCGGTGGCACGGCGCTGATCACCGGCGGCACCGGCACCATCGGCTCGGCGCTCGCCCGGCATCTGGCCGCCGAACACGGCGTCCGCCGGCTCGTGCTGACCAGCAGGCGCGGCCCGAAGGCACCGGGTGCGGACGGCCTCGTGGCCGACCTCGCCGCCCTCGGCTGCGAGGCCACGGTCGTGGCCTGCGACATCGGCGAACGGGACGAGGTCGCCGACCTGTTGCGGACCGTCCCGGCCGACCGGCCGCTGCGCATCGTGGTGCACGCGGCCGGGGCACTCGACGACGGCCTGGTCACCGGCCTCGACGACGCCCGGCTCGACCGGGTGCTGCACGCCAAGGCGAACGGCGCGTGGCATCTGCACGATCTGACCCGGGACCTGGAGCTGTCCGCGTTCGTGCTCTTCTCCTCGGCCTCGGCGACGTTCGGCGCCGCGGGGCAGGCCAACTACGCCGCCGCGAACGCGTTCGTGGACGCCCTCGCCCACCACCGCCGGGCCCGCGGGCTGACGGCGGTGTCCATGGCGTGGGGCCCGTGGGCCGAGGCGAGCGGCATGACCAGCGGGCTCACCGACGCCGACGTCCGGCGCGTCGAACGGCTCGGTGTGACGCCGATGTCCACGCGGGACGGCATGGCGCTGTTCGACGCCGCGCTCGGCTCCGCCACCGCGGTCGCCGTCCCGATGCTCCTCGACACCGGTGCGCTGCGCATCCGTTCCGAGACGGCGCCGCCGCTGCTGCGGGAGCTCGTCCGGCCCGGCCGCCCCTCCGCCGTCGCCACCGGCGACGACGGGGCGGAGCTGCGCCGCCGCCTCGCCGACCTCGGCGACGCCGAGGGCCACAAGGCGGTCCTCGACCTCGTCCGCACCCAACTCGCCGTCGTCCTGGGCCACTCCGGTGGTGAGGCGGTCCGGCCCGACCGGGGCTTCCTCGAAACCGGCGTCGACTCCCTCACCGGCGTCGAACTCCGCAACCGGCTCGCGGCCCTGACCGGGCTGCGCCTGCCGGCCACTCTGGTGTTCGACCACCCCACACCGATCGCCCTCGCCCGGTACCTCCGCGCCGAACTGCTGCCGGAGCCGGTGGCCCCGTCCGCGCGCGCCCTGGAGGAACTCGGCCGGCTGGCGGAGGTCCTGGCCGCCGTGTCCCCCGACGACGCCGACCGTGCCACGGTCGGCAGCCGGCTGCGGGAGCTGCTCGCCGGGTGGAACGACGGACGGCAGCGGCCCGATGACGCCGTCAGCCTCGAAACGGCGACCGCCGAGGAGCTGTTCCAGATCCTCGACGAGTCCGACTGAACCGCCGGGAGCGCGAGCATGACCACCACCGAAGAGATGCTGCGATACCTGCGGCAGGCGACCGCCGACCTGCGCGAGGCCCGAAGGGACCTCCGCGAACTGGACGAACGCGTACGCGAGCCGGTCGCGATCGTCGGCATGTCCTGCCGGTACCCCGGCGACGTCGCCTCACCGGACGGCCTGTGGCACCTCGTCGACACGCGCGGCGACGGCCTGTCCGGCTTCCCGGAGAACCGCGGCTGGGACCTCGGCCGGCTCCCGGCCGACGGCCCCCGCGAGGCAGGATTCCTGCACGACGCCGGCCGGTTCGACGCGGCGTTCTTCGCCATGTCCCCGCGCGAGGCCCTGGCCACCGACCCCCAGCAACGCCTGCTGCTGGAAACCTCCTGGGAGGTGATGGAGTCCGCCGGCGTCGACCCCGCGACGCTGCGCGGCAGCCGCACCGGCGTCTACATCGGCCAGATGTACCACGACTATCTGGTCGGCTCGGCCGAGATGCCGCCCGGCAGCGAGGCGTACCTGGCCACCGGCACCGCGGGGAGCGCCGCCTCCGGCCGCGTCGCCTACTCCTTCGGGCTGGAGGGCCCCGCGGTCACCGTCGACACCGCCTGCTCCTCCTCGCTGGTGACGCTGCACCTGGCGTGCCAGGCGCTGCGGGCCGGTGAGTGCGATCTGGCGATCGCCGGCGGTGTCACCGTGATGGCCACCCCCGAGGTGTTCGGGGCGTTCGGCGTCGACCAGGGCCTCGCTCCGGACGGCCGCTGCAAGTCGTTCGCCGCCGCGGCCGACGGCATGGGCTGGTCGGAAGGCGTCGGCATACTGCTCGTGGAGCGGCTCTCGGACGCGCGGCGCAACGGCCACCGGATCCTCGCTGTGGTGCGGGGCAGCGCGGTGAACCAGGACGGCGCGTCGAGCGGGCTGACGGCGCCGAACGGGCCGTCGCAGCAACGGGTGATCCGCGACGCCCTGGCGAACGCCCGCCTGACCGCCGCGGACGTGGACGTGGTGGAGGCGCACGGGACGGGCACCCGGCTCGGCGACCCGATCGAGGCGCAGGCACTGCTCGCCACCTACGGCCAGGAACGGGGCGACGCCGATCCGTTGCGGCTGGGGTCGGTGAAGTCCAACATCGGTCACACCCAGGCGGCCGCCGGTGTCGCGGGCGTGATCAAGATGGTCATGGCGATGCGGCACGGTGTGCTGCCGGCGACGCTGCACGTGGACGCCCCGTCGCCCCAGGTGGACTGGTCGGCGGGCGCGGTGGAACTGCTCGACGACGCGCGCCCCTGGCCCGCATCGGACCGCCCGCGGCGCGCAGGTGTGTCGTCGTTCGGCATCAGCGGCACCAACGCGCATGTGATCGTGGAGCAGGCACCGGAGTCAGAGCCCGTGGCATCCGCCGAGTCGTCGGTGGTGCGCCCCGGGCCGGTGCCGTGGCCGGTGTCGGCGAAGTCCGAGACCGCGTTGCGGGCGCAGGTGAAGCAGCTGACGTCGTTCGTGGCGGAGCGTCCCGGGCTGGACCCGGTGGACGTGGGCTGGTCGCTGGCGACCAGGCGCGCCGCGCTGGAGCACCGTACGGTGCTCGCCGGGGACACGACCCTCGCCGAGGGCGTGGCGGGCGAAGGAAAGACCGCGTTCCTGTTCGCGGGGCAGGGTTCGCAGCGTGCCGGTATGGGCCTGGGGCTGTACGAGGCGTTCCCGGTCTACGCCGAAGCCTTCGACGCGGTGTGCGCCCGCCTCGATCCCCGGCTGGAACGCCCGCTGCGGGAAGTCCTCACCGACGGCACCGACCTGGACCACACCGTCTGGGCACAGGCAGGTCTCTTCGCCCTCGAAGTCGCCCTGTACCGGCTCGTGGAGTCCTGGGGCGTGACCCCGGACGTGCTCCTCGGCCACTCCCTCGGGGAGATCAGCGCCGCACACGTCGCGGGCATCCTCGACCTCGACGACGCCTGCACCCTGATCGCCGAACGCGGCCGCCTCATGCAGGCCCTGCCCGCGGGCGGCGGCATGCTCGCCGTCCAGGCCACCGAAGACGAAGTCGCCGACTCCGGCCTCGACATCGCCGCCGTCAACGGCCCGAACTCCGTCGTCCTCTCCGGCGACGCGGACGCCATCGCACACTACGCGGCCCAGCGCGCCGAGCGCGGACTGCGGTTCAACGTCCTGTCGGTGTCACACGCCTTCCACTCCACCCTGATGGAACCGATGCTGAACGAACTCGGCACGGTTCTCCGCCGGTTGACGTTCCACCCGGCCCGCATCCCGGTCGTCTCCAACCTCACCGGAGACGTGGCCGAGCCGGGCGCCATGCAGCAGCCCGCGTACTGGCTGAACCAGGCCCGCCGGCCGGTCCGCTTCGCCGACGGCGTCACCACCCTCCACACCATGGGCGTCACCCGCTCCCTCGAACTCGGCCCCGACGGCGTCCTGTCCGCCATGGCCCGACAGGCCGCCCCCGGCGCCACGTTCGTCCCCGTCCTGCGCAAGGACCGCGACGAGACCCACACCGCCCTCACCGCCCTCAGCCGGCTCTGGACCTCCGGCGGCGACATCGACTGGACCGCCGTACTGGACGGCCGGGCGGTCGACCTGCCCACCTACGCCTTCCAGCACGAGCACTACTGGCCACAGCCCTCTCCGCACACCGCGGCGGATTCGTGGCGTTACGCCGTGGAGTGGAAGCCCGCGGGACCCGCCCTCTCCGCGGCGGCTCCGGGCGGCACCTGGCTGGCACTGCTGCCGGACACCACGAAACACCACGATGTGGCCGAACGGTGCGTACGCGCGCTCACCGACGCCGGCGCGCATGTCGTGACGGTACGGGCGGAGGCCGCGGACCTCCGGGAGCGCGTCGCCGAGGCATGCGCGGACGGTGCCGAGCCCGCCGGTGTGCTCTCCTTCGCCGGGCTGACCGCCGACGGCGGCCCCGGAAGTGCTGTCCCGCCCGCGTCGGTCGCGAGCGTGCTGGCCACCGTGGAGGCGTTGCGGCACCGCGGGGTCCGGGCGCCCGTCTGGTGGATCACCTCCGGCGGAGTCGCCGTCGACGCCGGTGAGACGGTCGACACCGACCAGGCGCAGGTGTGGGGCCTCGGCCGGGTGGCGGGGCTCGAACTCCCCGAGATGTGGGGCGGTCTCGTCGACGTCGGTGACACCGCATCGGCCGAGCGTCTCGCCGAGATCCTGGGCTCCGGCGTCGAGGACCAGGTGGCGCTGCGTCCGGCCGGCGCGTTCGTCCGGCGGCTGGTGCGGGCCGGCGGCACACCGGCGGGAGAGTGGCAGGGCCACGGGACCGTGCTGGTCACCGGAGGCACGGGAGGGCTGGGACGCGAAGTCGCCCTCTGGCTGGCCCGGTCCGGAGCCGAGCGGCTGGTCCTGGTCTCACGGCGTGGGTCGGCGGCGCCGGGCGCCGACCGGCTGGTGGCCGAGCTGGAGGGCGCCGGGACGGCGGTGTCGGTCGTCGCGGGCGACATCGGGGACCGTGCGTTCGTGCGGTCGGTCGTCGAGCGGTACCGCCCCTCCGGGGTGGTCCACGCGGCCGGTGTGGGCGACCCGACCCCGCTGGGCACTTCGGGCCCGGAGGATTTCGCCCGGGTGATGGCCGCGAAAGCCGAGGGCGCGCGCCTGCTCGACGAGGCGCTGGGGGACGTGCCCCTGGACTTCTTCGTGCTGTTCTCCTCGATCGCCGGAGTCTGGGGCAGTGGCGGACAGGGCGCCTACGCGGCCGCGAACGCCTACCTGGACGCGCTGGCGGCCAACCGGCGCGCGCGAGGCGCCGTCGCCACGTCGGTGTCCTGGGGGCCGTGGGCGGGCGAGGGCATGGCGGCGGACGCCGGCGCGTCGGAATATCTGCGGCGCCGCGGTCTGCGGGCGATGGCGCCCGGCGCGGCGGTCCGGCGGCTCGGCCCCGCGCTGCTCGCCGGCGACGCGTGCGTGACGGTCGCCGACGTCGACTGGGCGGCGTTCCTGCCTTCCTTCAGCGCCAGCCGGGAACGCCCGCTGATCCACGACATCCCCGAAGTCACCGCGCTGACGGCGGCCTCCGCGGAGGTGGACGGCGCGCTCGCCGCCCGCCTGCGCGACCGGCTCTCGACCCTGACCGGCGACGAGCGGGAGGCGGCCCTCGTCGGTGTCGTGCAGCGGCACGCCGCCGACGTACTGGGCTACCCGTCGCCCGAGGCGGTGACCGCCGACAAGGCCTTCCGCGACCTCGGCTTCGACTCTCTCAGCGCCGTTGAACTGCGCGACCGGCTGGCCGCCGAGACCGGTCTGCGGCTGCCCGCGACGCTGCTGTTCGACCACCCGAGCGCGCGGGCCGTCGCCGGCCTGCTGCGGGCCGAGATGTTCCCGGACAGCGTCGGCGAGATCGACGAGGAACGCGCCGCCGAGATCCGGCGGGCACTGCGGGGGATCCCGCTGTCCCGCCTGGCCGACGCCGGTCTCCTCGCCCCGCTGCTGCGGCTCGCCGCGGAGGACGGTGCGAACGACGGGACGGCCCCGGAGGACCCGGAGCCGGGCCAGGACATTCAGGATTCGATCGACTCGATGGACGGCGAGAGCCTGCTCAGGCTCGCTCTCGGCGGTGGTCCGGAGTCGGATGGACAGACAGATCGAGCAGATCGAGGAGCTTGAAATGGCCGCCGCCTCCATGGAGGACTACGTCAAGGCGCTGCGTACTTCTTTGAAGGAGACGGAGCGGCTGCGGGCGGAGAACCGCGAACTCACCGCGGCGTCACGCGAGCCCATCGCGATCGTGTCCATGGCCTGCCGCTACCCCGGGGGCGTCCGGTCGCCGGAAGAGCTCTGGGGTCTGGTGGATGCCGGCGGGGACGCCGTGACCCCGTTCCCCTCCGACCGCGGGTGGCGCCTGGACGCCGCCGACACGGCGGACGAGTCGGCGTCGGGCGGATTCCTCGACGGCGTCGCCCGGTTCGACCCCGGCTTCTTCGACATCTCCCCGCGCGAGGCCCTGGCCATGGACCCCCAGCAGCGTCTCCTGCTGGAGACCTCCTGGGAGGCGTTCGAGCACGCCGGGATCCTGCCGCCCCGGCTGAAGGGCAGCCGCACGGGCGTCTTCGTCGGCGCGGCCCCGTCCGGCTACGGAATCGGCCTCCAGCCGTCCGACGCCGGGCAGGCGTACGCCTTGGCCGGCGGCGCGACGAGCGTCCTGTCCGGCCGCGTCTCCTACACGTTCGGCCTGGTCGGCCCAGCCGTCACCGTGGACACCGCCTGCTCCTCGTCCCTGGTCGCCCTGCACCTGGCGTGCCAGGCTCTGCGCGCCGGCGAGTGCTCGCTGGCCCTGGCGGGCGGCGTCACCGTCATCGCCACCCCCGACGTGTTCGGTGCCTTCAGCGTCGAGCAGGGCCTGGCCGCCGACGGCCGCTGCAAGTCGTTCGCCGCGGCCGCCGACGGGACGGGCTGGGCCGAGGGCGTCGGCCTGGTGCTGCTGGAACGGCTCTCCGACGCCCGGCGCAACGGACATCAGGTGCTGGCGGTGGTGCGGGGAAGCGCCATCAACCAGGACGGCGCGTCCAACGGCCTGACGGCGCCGAACGGGCCATCGCAGCAACGGGTCATCCGCCAGGCGCTCGCCAACGCCCGGCTCACCGGCGCGGACGTGGACGTGGTGGAGGCGCACGGGACGGGCACCCGGCTCGGCGACCCGATCGAGGCGCAGGCACTGCTCGCCACCTACGGCAGGGCACGGGGCGAGACCGGCGATCCACTGTGGCTCGGCTCGATCAAGTCCAACATTGGTCACACCCAGTCCGCGGCAGGTGTCGCGGGCGTGATCAAGATGGTCATGGCGATGCGGCACGGTGTGCTGCCGGCGACGCTTCATGTCGACGCCCCGTCGCCGCAGGTGGACTGGTCGGCGGGCGCGGTGGAACTGCTGACGGAGTCCCGTGCCTGGCCCGAGGTGGAGCGCCCGCGGCGCGCAGGTGTGTCGTCGTTCGGCATCAGCGGCACCAACGCGCATGTGATCGTGGAGCAGGCACCGGAGTCAGAGCCCGTGGCATCCGCCGAGTCGTCGGTGGTGCGCCCCGGGCCGGTGCCGTGGCCGGTGTCGGCGAAGTCCGAGACCGCGTTGCGGGCGCAGGTGAAGCAGCTGACGTCGTTCGTGGCGGAGCGTCCCGGGCTGGACCCGGTGGACGTGGGCTGGTCGCTGGCGACCAGGCGCGCCGCGCTGGAGCACCGTACGGTGCTCGCCGGGGACACGACCCTCGCCGAGGGCGTGGCGGGCGAAGGAAAGACCGCGTTCCTGTTCGCGGGGCAGGGTTCGCAGCGTGCCGGTATGGGCCTGGGGCTGTACGAGGCGTTCCCGGTCTACGCCGAAGCCTTCGACGCGGTGTGCGCCCGCCTCGATCCCCGGCTGGAACGCCCGCTGCGGGAAGTCCTCACCGACGGCACCGACCTGGACCACACCGTCTGGGCACAGGCAGGTCTCTTCGCCCTCGAAGTCGCCCTGTATCGGCTCGTGGAGTCCTGGGGCGTGACCCCGGACGTGCTCCTCGGCCACTCCCTCGGGGAGATCAGCGCCGCACACGTCGCGGGCATCCTCGACCTCGACGACGCCTGCACCCTGATCGCCGAACGCGGCCGCCTCATGCAGGCCCTGCCCGCGGGCGGCGGCATGCTCGCCGTCCAGGCCACCGAAGACGAAGTCGCCGACTCCGGCCTCGACATCGCCGCCGTCAACGGCCCGAACTCCGTCGTCCTCTCCGGCGACGCGGACGCCATCGCACACTACGCGGCCCAGCGCGCCGAGCGCGGACTGCGGTTCAACGTCCTGTCGGTGTCACACGCCTTCCACTCCACCCTGATGGAACCGATGCTGAACGAACTCGGCACGGTTCTCCGCCGGTTGACGTTCCACCCGGCCCGCATCCCGGTCGTCTCCAACCTGACGGGTAACGTTGCCGAAGCAGGGCTGATGCAGGATCCGGAGTACTGGCTTCGGCAGGTACGGCAGCCCGTGCGTTTCGCCGACGGCGTCACGGCCCTCGAAGCCCTGGGCGTGACGTGGTATGTGGAGCTGGGTCCGGACGGTGTGCTGTCCGGCATGGCTCAAGACTCCGCCCCCGGCGCCCGGTTCGTCCCCGTCCTGCGCAAGGACCGCGACGAGACCCACACCGCCCTCACCGCCCTCAGCCGGCTCTGGACCTCCGGCGCCGACGTCGACTGGACCGCCGTGCTGGACGGCCGGGCGGTCGACCTGCCCACCTACGCCTTCCAGCACGAGCGGTACTGGCCCAAGGACGCCACGCACGCGGTCGGCGGGCAGCCCGCGGACGCCGCGTTCTGGGACGCGGTCGAGCGGGAGGACCTGGAGCAACTCGCGGGCCTGGAGTCGGCGTTGCCTGCGCTATCGGTGTGGTGGCGGCAGCGCCGGGAGCGGTCCACGCTCGACTCGTGGCGCTACCGGATCGTCTGGAAGCCTCTGGACCTGCCCTCCGGCGGATCGCTCGACGGAACCTGGCTCCTCGTCACCTCAGGTCCCGCCGACGACTTCGGCGCCCGGCTGCGCGCCGCCGGAGCACAGGTGGTCGAACTTCCCGTCGACGCGGAGGACACCGACCACGCACGGCTCGCCGACCGCCTCCGCGAACTCCTCGGCGGTGTGCGGCCGTCCGGAGTGCTCTCGCTGACCGGCCTCGCCGACCGGCCCCTGCCCGGGACGGTCCTGCCCGTGGGAGCCGCGCTGACGGTCGCGCTGGTGAAGGCCATGAGCGCTCTCGACATCACGGCACCGCTGTGGACGGTGACCTCCGGCGCGGTCGGCGTCGGCCGGTCGGACCGGCTGGAACACCCGGCGCAGGCACAGGTGTGGGGTCTGGGCCGGGTGGTCGGACTGGAACTGCCCGCGCTGTGGGGCGGCCTGATCGACCTGCCCGGCACGCTCGACGACACCGCGGGCTCACGACTCGTCTCCGTCCTGGCGTCGGGCGCCGAGGACCAGGTCGCCGTCCGTGGCCCGGGGGTGTACGCCCGGCGGCTGGTGCGGGCCGGTGCCGCCGACGGCTTCGGCGCCGCTGGACCGGAAGGCGAGTGGCGTGGCCGGGGAACCGTTGTCGTCACGGGCGGCACCGGCGCGCTCGGCACCGAGGTGGCGCGCTGGCTGGCGAGGTCCGGCGTCGAGCACCTGATCCTCCTGTCCCGGCAGGGACCCGGAGCGCCCGGGGCCGACACGCTCGTCGCCGAGCTGGCGGAGCTGGGAACGAGCGCATCCGTGCTGGCCGGTGACGTCACCGACCGGGAGTTCGTACGGCACACCCTGGCACAGGTTCCGGACGGATCGACACTCTCGGGAGTCGTGCACGCCGCCGGCGCAGGCGATGTGACTCCCCTCGACACCTCGGACGTCGAGGACTTCACGCGGGTCGTGGCCGCCAAGGTCGACGGCGCGATGTGCCTGGACGAGGTGCTGGGCGACTCGCCGCTGGACTTCTTCGTCCTGTTCTCGTCGATCGCCGGCGTCTGGGGCAGCGGCGGGCAGTCTGCCTACGCCGCGGCGAACGCCTATCTGGACGCGCTGGCGGTCAACCGGCGGGCCCGGGGGGTGACGGCAACGGCGGTGTCCTGGGGTGCCTGGGCCGGTGCCGGAATGGCCGGCGGAGCGGAGATGGCGGCACTGCTCCGCCGTCGCGGGCTGCGCGTGATGGCCCCGGAGCTGGCCGTGGCGGCTCTGGGACAGGCCCTCCAGGCCGACGACACCTGCGTGACCGTGGCGGACGTGGAATGGGCGGTGTTCGCCCCGGCCTTCACCGCCGGCCGGGCACGCCCGCTGATCGACGACATCCCCGAAGCCCGGCCCGCCCTCGAAGCGGCCACCGCGGCCACGCCGGGTGACACGTCCCCACTCGCGCGGACCCTGGCCGCCCAGCCGGAGGCCGAGCAGCTCCGCTTCCTGCTGGACCTCGTCCGGCACCAGATCGCGGCCGTCCTGGGCTACCGGGGCCAGACCGACATCGCGGCGGACGCCCCGTTCAAGAACCTCGGCTTCGACTCGCTCACCGCGGTCGAGCTCCGCAACCGTCTCACCGCGGAGACAGGACTCGCCCTGCCGTCGGGACTGGTCTTCGACCACCCCACGCCCCAGGCCCTCGCCACCCGGCTGCGCACCGAGATCCTCGGCACCCGGCCGTTCGGCGACGAACCGGCCGCCCCGGCGGCCGTCACCGGCGACGAGCCCGTCGCCATCGTCGCGATGGGCTGCCGGTACCCGGGCATGGTCGCCTCACCCGAGGACCTGTGGCGGCTGGTCGCCGACGGTGTGGACGCGGTGACCGGCCTGCCCACCGACCGGGGCTGGCCGCAGGCAGACCCGGCCGCGGCCGCCGGGGCCTCCTGGGCAGGCGGCTTCGTGAACGGCGCGGCACACTTCGACAACGGCCTGTTCGCCGTCTCCCCGCGCGAGGCCTTCGCGATGGACCCGCAGCAGCGGCTGCTCCTCGAAGTGTCCTGGGAGGTGTTCGAGCGCGCCGGCATCTCGCCCCGCGCCGTGCACGGCAGCCGGACCGGCGTGTTCGTCGGCACCAGCGGCCAGGACTACGTCGGCATCCTCGCCGGCGGGGAGCAGGACACCGAAGGCCATCGTGGCACCGGCAACTCGGCATCGGTCCTCTCCGGCCGCATCGCGTACACCTTCGGCCTGGAGGGCCCGGCGGTGACGGTGGACACGGCCTGCTCGTCGTCCCTGGTGGCCCTGCATCTCGCCGCCCAGACCCTGCAACGCGGAGAGTGCGACCTCGCCCTGGTCGGCGGGGCGACGGTGATGTCCACCCCGACCGCGTTCGCGGAGTTCTCCCGGCAACTCGGACTGGCCGACGACGGCCGGTGCAAGTCGTTCGCCGCGGCCGCCGACGGCACGGGCTGGTCCGAGGGCGTCGGCGTCCTGCTGGTCGAGCGTCTGTCGGAGGCCGTCCGCAATGGACACCAGGTACTGGCGGTGGTCCGGGGCAGCGCGATCAACCAGGACGGCGCCTCCAACGGCCTGACGGCGCCGAACGGCCCCGCGCAGCAGCGGGTGATCCGCCAGGCACTGGCAGGCGCCCGGCTGACGGGCGCGGACGTCGACGTGGTCGAGGCGCACGGGACGGGCACCCGTCTCGGGGACCCGATCGAGGCGGAGGCGCTGCTGGCGACCTACGGCCGGGAGCGTGACGAGGCCGGCCCGTTGTGGCTGGGCTCGGTGAAGTCGAACATCGGCCATGCTCAGGCCGCCGCCGGTGTCGCGGGCGTGATCAAGATGGTCATGGCGTTGCGGCACGGCGTGCTGCCCGCGACGCTGCACGTCGACGAGCCGTCGCAGCAGGTGGACTGGTCCGCGGGCGCGGTCGAACTGCTGACGGAGTCCCGGGCCTGGCCCGAGGTGGAGCGTCCGCGGCGTGCGGCGGTGTCGTCGTTCGGCATCAGCGGCACGAACGCGCATGTGATCCTGGAGCAGGCTCCACCATCGGAGACCGTTCCGGTTGCTGCGACCCGGCAAGCGCCTGGGCCGGTGCCGTGGGTGGTGTCGGCGAAGTCGGACGCTGCGTTGCGGGCTCAGGTGGAGCGGCTGAGGTCGTTCGTGGCGGAGCGGCCGGAGCTGGATCCGGTGGATGTGGGGTGGTCGCTGGCGACGACCCGTGCCGGGCTGGAGCATCGTGCGGTGCTGGCGGGGGGCGGGACGCTCGCCGAGGGCGTGGCGGCCGAGGGGCGGACCGCGTTCCTGTTCACGGGGCAGGGTTCGCAGCGTGCGGGCATGGGGCTGGGGCTGTACGAGGCGTTCCCCGTCTTCACCGAAGCCTTCGACGCGGTGTGCGCGCGGATGGACGTCCGGCTGGAGCGCCCGCTGCGGGAGGTTCTGACCGACGGCGTGGACCTGGACCGGACGGTGTGGGCGCAGTCGGGGCTGTTCGCGCTCGAAGTCGCCCTGTACCGCCTCGTCGAATCGTGGGGCATCACCCCGGATGTGCTGCTGGGTCACTCGCTGGGTGAGATCAGCGCCGCGCATGTCGCGGGGATCCTCGACCTGGACGACGCGTGCGTGCTGGTGGCGGAGCGGGGCCGGCTGATGCAGGCGCTGCCGGCGGGTGGCGGCATGCTCGCTGTCCAGGCCACGGAGGCGGATGTCGTCGGCTCCGGTCTCGACGTCGCGGCCGTCAACGGCCCGAGCTCCGTCGTCCTGTCGGGCGCGGTCGAGGCTGTCGAGCGGTGTGCCGCGGAGTGCGCGGAGCGTGGCGTGCGGGTCCGGGTGCTGTCGGTGTCGCACGCGTTCCACTCGGTGCTGATGGAGCCGATGCTGGACGAGTTCGCGGCGGTGCTTGCCGGGCTGACGTTCCACCCGGCGCGGATCCCTGTCGTGTCGAACGTGACGGGTGCGGTGGCCGAGCCGGGTGCCATGCAGGACCCGGGGTACTGGCTGCGTCAGGTGCGGCAGGCGGTGCGGTTCGCGGACGGTGTGGCGGCGCTCGACGCGATGGGCGTGACGTGGTATGTGGAGCTGGGTCCGGACGGTGTGCTGTCGGGCATGGCCCAGGAGACGGCCGCCGAAGCGGAGTTCATCCCTGTGCTGCGCAAGGACCGGGACGAGGCCGGCAGCGCGCTGACCGCGGCCGGTCGTCTGTGGGCCTGTGGTGTCGAGGTCGGCTGGTCTGCGGTGTTCGCCGGTTGGGGCGGTCGGGTGGTGGATCTGCCGACGTATGCCTTCCAGCGGGAGCGGTTCTGGCCGGAGCTGTCGGCGGTGGCCGCTGCGGGTGGTGGTGGGGATCTGGTCGATGCCGTGTTCTGGGACGCGGTGGAACGCGGGGACCTGTCCGAGCTCGCCGGTCTGGAGTCGGCCCTGCCGGCTCTGGCGGAGTGGCGGCGGCGTCACCGGGAGCGTTCGACGCTCGACTCGTGGCGTTACCGCGTCATGTGGAAGCCGCTCGACGGCCTGCCGCGGGCGGGAGTGCTGTCGGGGGTGTGGGCGGTTGTCGGCGCGGAGGATCCGGCGGTGTCCGCGGCCCTGTCGGGGGCGGGTGCGACGGTGGTCAGCGTTCCGGCCGATGAGGTGCCGGGACTGCCCGGCCTGGCGGGTGTCGTCCTGGCCCCGTCGGGGTGGGTGGAGACACTGTCCGTGGTCCAGGCACTGGCCGGGGTGAACGCACCGTTGTGGGTGCTGACCCGGGGCGCGGTGTCGGTGGGCGGCTCGGACCGGCTGACTGATCCGGACCTGGCGGCGGTGTGGGGCATGGGCCGGGTCGCGGCGCTGGAGCTGCCGCAGCGCTGGGGCGGTCTCGTCGACCTGCCCGAGGTCCTGGACGGGCGGGCGGGTGCCCGCCTCGCCGGCGTCCTGGCCGGTGGTGGTGAGGATCAGGTCGCGATCCGCGGGGCGGGTGTGTACGGCCGTCGTGTGGCGCGTGCGGTGCCGGCCGTGGTGGTCGGTGAGGGCTGGCGGCCGTCGGGGACCGTGCTCGTCACCGGTGGCACCGGTGGTCTGGGTGCCGAGGTCGCGCGCTGGCTCGCGGGCCGGGGTGTGCCGCATCTGCTGCTGACCAGCCGCGGCGGTGTCGCGCCCGAGGGTCTGGTCGAGGAGCTGTCCGGGCTGGGTACGCAGGTCACGGTCACGGCCTGCGACGTCGCCGACCGCGACGCCCTCGCCACCGTCCTCGCCGACCTGCCGCTGACCGGCATCGTCCACGCGGCCGGGGTCGACGTCCCGCAATGGCTTGAGGCAGCCACCCCGGAAGCGTTCGACGCCGTACTGCGGGCCAAGGTCGACGGCACGAGATACCTCGACGAGCTGACCGCAGATCTGCCGCTCGACCTGTTCGTCGTCTTCTCCTCGATCGCCGCGACCTGGGGCAGCGGCGGCCAGGCCGCCTACGCGGCCGGCAACGCCTTCCTCGACGCCTGGATCCAACACCGCCACGACCGCGGACTCCCCGGCACATCCATCTCTTGGGGCCCCTGGGCCGGAGCCGGCATGGCCATGGACCCGGAAGCCGGCAGGAGCCTGCGTCGGCGTGGGCTGGCCCCGATGGACCCGGTGTTGGCTGTCTGTGCCCTGGCGGAGGCGATCGACCGGAACGACAGCGGTCTGACGGTCACCGACACTGACTGGTCGGTGTTCTCCCCGGCGTTCACCTCGTCCCGTCCCAGCGCCTTGTTCTCCGAGCTTCCGGAAGCTGCGCAGGCGCTCGCAGGCACGCCGGACGGTGGTGCCGCGCAGGGACTGCGGCAGCGACTCCTGGACGTCCCTGCCGGGGAACGGGCCCGATTCGTGCTGGATCTGGTGCGTGAGCGGGCCGCCGCGGTGCTCGGGCACACGGGTGCGGACGCGGTCGAGCCCGGGCGGGCGTTCCGCGATCTGGGCTTCGACTCGCTGATGGCGGTCGAACTGCGCAACCTGCTGACCACCGAGACCGGCCTGACGCTCCCCGCCACCCTCGTCTTCGACCACCCCAACCCGACCGCCCTCACCAACCACCTCCTGTCCCACCTGGCAGGCGACACCGCACAGAACACCCCCGCAGTCGCGGGTGCCATCCTCGACGAACCGGTCGCGATCGTGGGCATGGCCTGCCGCTACCCCGGAGGCGTCACCTCCCCGCAGGAACTGTGGAACCTGGTAGCGGGCGGGACGGACGGCGTCACCCCGTTCCCCGACGACCGGGGCTGGCCCACCGTCCTGCTCGATTCAAGCGCTTCGGTGGGCGGTTTCGTCCACGACGCCGACGAGTTCGACGCCGCCCTGTTCGGCATCTCACCGCGTGAAGCCCTCGCCATGGACCCCCAGCAGCGCCTCCTGCTGGAAACCGCGTGGGAAACCCTCGAAACCGCAGGCATCAACCCCCGCTCCCTGAAGGGCCACAACATCGGCGTGTTCGCCGGCGCCTCCCCCTCCGGCTACGGCACCGGAGTCACCGGCGCCGAGGGGCACCTGCTCACCGGAACCGCCAGCAGTGTGATCTCCGGTCGCCTGGCCTATGTCTTCGGTCTCCAAGGCCCGGCCCTCACCGTCGACACCGCCTGCTCCTCCTCCCTCGTCGCCCTCCACCTCGCCGCCCAGGCCCTGCGAACCGGCGAATGCGACATGGCCCTCGCCGGCGGCGTCACCGTCATGGTCACCCCCGGCGCATTCGCCGAGTTCGACCGCCAGGACGGCCTCGCGACGGACGGCCGCTGCAAGTCCTTCGCCGCCGCCGCCGACGGCACCGGCTGGGCCGAAGGCGTCGGCCTCCTCCTCGTCGAGCGGCTGTCCGACGCGCGCCGCAACGGCCACCACGTTCTGGCGGTCGTCCAGGGCAGCGCCGTCAACCAGGACGGCGCCTCCAACGGCCTCACCGCCCCCAACGGCCCCTCCCAACAACGCGTGATCCGCCAGGCCCTCGCCAACGCCCAGCTCACGACCGCGGATGTCGATATCGTCGAAGCGCACGGCACCGGCACCCGCCTCGGCGACCCCATCGAAGCGCAGGCCCTGCTCGCCACCTACGGCCAAGACCGCACCGACAACGAACCGCTCTGGCTCGGCTCCATCAAGTCGAACATCGGCCACACCCAGGCCGCCGCCGGCGTCGCCGGCATCATCAAAATGATCATGGCCATGCGCCACGGCGTGATGCCCGCCACCCTCCACGTCGACGAGCCCACACCCCAGGTCGACTGGACCACCGGCGCGGTCGAACTCCTCACCGAACAGCGTCCCTGGCCCGAGTCGGACCGTCCGCGCCGTGCCGCCATCTCCTCGTTCGGCATCAGCGGCACCAACGCCCACATCATCCTCGAACAGCCTTCCGCCGCGGAGACCGTCAAGGTGACGGCGGTCCGTGCGACGCCACCCAGGCTCATTCCGTGGGCGGTGTCGGCGAAGTCCGAGTCCGCCCTGCGTGCCCAGATCGAACGACTGCGGTCCTTTGCGTCCGAGCGCCCCACCCTGGATCCGGTGGACGTCGGCTGGTCGCTGGCCACCACTCGGGCTCCGCTGGAGCACCGCGCGGTGCTTCACGGCGACACGTTGCTGGCCTCCGGGCTCGCTGCCGAGGGCCGAACCGCGTTCCTGTTCACCGGCCAGGGGTCGCAGCGTGCCGGTATGGGGCTCGGGCTGTACGAGGCGTTCCCGGTGTTCGCCGAAGCGTTTGATGCTGTCTGCGCCCGGCTGGACGTCCGGCTGGAGCGCCCGCTCCGGGAGGCCCTGACCGACGGCACCGACCTGGACCACACCGTCTGGGCACAGGCCGGCCTCTTCGCCCTCGAAGTCGCTCTGTACCGGCTCGTGGAGTCCTGGGGCGTGACCCCGGACGTGCTCCTCGGCCACTCGCTCGGCGAGATCAGCGCCGCCCACGTTGCCGGGATCTTCGACCTGGACGATGCGTGCGTGCTGGTGGCGGAGCGGGGCCGCCTGATGCAGGCCCTGCCCGCGGGCGGCGGCATGCTCGCCGTCCAGGCCACCGAAGACGAAGTCGCCGAATCCGGCCTCGACATCGCCGCCGTCAACGGCCCGAACTCCGTCGTCCTGTCCGGCGACTCGGACGCCATCGAGCACTACGCCGCCGAGTGCACCGAGCGTGGCCTGCGGTCCAACGTCCTGTCGGTGTCACACGCCTTCCACTCGGCCCTGATGCAACCGATGCTGGACGAGTTCGCGACCGTCCTGAACGGCCTCACCTTCCACCCGGCCCGGATTCCGCTCGTCTCCAACCTCACCGGAGCCCTCGCCGCCCCTGACGCCATGCAGCAGCCGGAGTACTGGCTGAACCAGGTCCGCCAGCCCGTCCGCTTCGCCGACGGCGTCGCCACCCTCCACACCATGGGCGTCACCCGCTACCTCGAACTCGGCCCCGACGGCGTCCTGACGGGCATGGCCCAGGACACCGTCACCGAGGCCGAGTTCGTCCCCGTCCTGCGCAAGGACCGCGACGAGACCGACACCGCCCTCACCGCGATCAGCCGCCTGTGGACCTCCGGCACCGACATCGACTGGCACGCCGTGTTCGCCGACTGGGGCGGCCGGACGGTCGACCTGCCCACCTACCCCTTCCAGCGCGAACGCTACTGGCCGCAGCCGGGCGTACTCGGCGCGGACGCGGGCGCACTCGGCATCCAGGGCGCCGAGCACGCGCTGCTCGGCTCCGTGGTAGCCCTCGCCGACGCGGACGGCGTACTCCTCACCGGCCGTCTCTCGGTGGACGCGCAGCCGTGGCTGGCCGATCACCTCGTGCTCGGCCGTGTCGTGGTGCCCGGCACCGCACTGGTGGAGATGGCGCTGCGCGCCGGCCAGGAGGTCGACTGCGGTCTGCTCCGTGAGCTGGTCCTGCGCGCCCCGCTGGTGCTGCCCGAGAGCGGCGGCGTCCAGGTCCAGATCCGGATCGAGGAACCCGATCCCTCGGGCGACCGTCCGGTCCACCTCCACGCTCGCCCCGAAGGCGCGGACGAATGGACGCTGCACGCGTCCGGGGCGCTGGCGGAGCAGGCCCCTTCAGGTGCGGGCTTCGACCTGAGTGCCTGGCCTCCGCAGGACGCGGAGGCGATCGCCATCGACAACTTCTACGCGTCGCTGGCCGGTGCGGGCTTCGGCTACGGTCCGGCGTTCCAGGGCGTCCAGGCGGCCTGGCGGGACGCTTCCGGTGTCTACGCCGAGGTCACATTCGCGGAGTCGGTGGACGGGTTCGGTATCCACCCCGCCCTCTTCGACGCGGCACTCCACCCCTCCGGCTTGATCTCCGGCACCGAGACCGACACCGAAGCAAGTGGGCCCCGGCTGCCGTTCGCGTGGTCGGGCGTGGAACTGTTCGCGGTCGGCGCGACCACCCTGCGGGTGGCGCTCCGTCCCGACGGCGAGGGCCTCACCGTGCAGGCGGCCGACGGCACCGGTGCACCGGTCGCGGTGGTCCGTTCGCTGGTGTCGCGCGCGGTGTCGGCGGAGCAGTTGTCGGCGGCCGGGCACGCGGCGGACGACGCGCTCTTCGCGGTCGAGTGGGTCGCCCTCCCGCCCGGCAGCGCCTCCGGCAACACGGCGTGGACGGTGCTGCCGGCCGGTGACAGCCCGGTGGAACAGGTCCTCGGCGAGGTCCTGCACGGAGTGCAGGAGTGGCTGAGCAAGGAACACCCCGAGCACGCACGCCTCGCAGTGGTCACCCAAGGGGCCATGCCTGCCGAGACCGGTGCGATCGCGGACGTGGTCGGCTCGGCGGTGTGGGGTCTGGTGCGCTCGGCGCAGTCCGAGCACCCGGACCGCATCGTGCTCGTCGACACCGACCCGGCATCTGAGGAACAGCTCGACCTGGCCCTGCTCACCGGTCTCGACGAGCCGCAGGTCGCCATCCGGCAGGGGGCGCTGCTGGCGCCCCGCCTGATGCGCGCCGGACGCAGCGGACTGGTACTGCCGGACCACAACTGGCGTCTTCTGCCCGGCACCGACGGGACCCTGGAGTCCCTCCACGTCGCCGCCGCCGACGTGCGGAAGCCGGGCCCCGGCCAGGTGCGGGTCGAGATCCGTGCCGCGGGTGTGAACTTCCGGGACGTGCTCCTGGGACTGGGCATGTATCCGGAACCCGGAACCATGGGCTCCGAGGCGGCCGGCGTGGTCGTCGAGACCGGTCCCGGCGTCGACGACCTCGCCGTCGGTGACCGGGTCTTCGGATTCTTCGACGGCGGATTCGCCACCGACGCCGTCACCGACCGCCGTCTGGTGGTCCGGGTGCCCGAGGGCTGGTCGTGGGCGCAGGCGGCAGCGGTGCCGCTGGTGTTCGCGACGGCCTGGTACGGACTGCGGGACCTGGCCCAGGTCAAGGCCGGTGAATCCGTGCTGATCCACGCGGCCGCCGGTGGTGTCGGCATGGCCGCCGTCCAACTGGCCCGTCACTGGGGCCTGGAGGTGTATGCCACCGCCAGCCCCGCCAAGTGGCCCACCGTCATCGCAGGCGGAGTCGACCCCTCACGCATCGCCTCCTCCCGCGACCTCGACTTCGAGAAGCAGCTACGCACCGCCACCCGTGACCGGGGCGTCGACGTCGTCCTCAACTCCCTTGCGGGCGAGTTCCTCGACGCGTCCCTGAGGCTGCTGGCCCCCGGCGGCCGGTTCGTCGAGATGGGCAAGACCGACATCCGGGCCGGCCTCGACGTCCCGTACTACCCGTTCGACCTGTCGGATGCGGGTCCCGAGGGTATGGGCCGCATCCTGACCGAGGTCGTCGCCCTGTTCGAGGCGGGTGTGCTCGCACCGCTGCCGTTGACCGTGTGGGACGTGCGTGAAGCCGTCACCGCCTGGCGGCACATGGCCCAGGCCAAGCACACCGGCAAGAACGTCCTCTCCCTCCCCGTCCGCCCCAACCCCGACGGCACCGTACTGATCACCGGCGGCACCGGAACCCTCGGCGGCCTCCTCGCCCGCCACCTCGCCACCGAACACGGCACGAGGAACCTCCTCCTGCTGTCCCGCAAGGGCCCCGACGCCCCCGGCGCAGCCGCTCTCATCGAGGAACTGGCCGAACTCGGCGCGCAGGCAAGCATCGTGGCGTGCGACGCCGCCGACCGCGACGCCCTCGCCACCGTCCTCGCCGACATCCCCGCCGAGACCCCGCTCACCGGCGTCGTCCACGCCGCCGGCGTCCTCGACGACGGCATCGTCACCGCCCTCACCCAGGAACGCCTGGACACCGTCCTGCGCGCCAAGGCCACCGCCGCCACCAACCTCGACGAACTCACCCGCCACACCGACCTCGCCATGTTCGTCCTCTACTCCTCCGCATCGGCAACCTTCGGCACCCCCGGACAGGCCAACTACGCCGCCGCCAACGCCTACCTCGACGCCCTCGCCACCCGCCGCCGCGCACACGGCCTGCCCGGCCTCTCCCTCGCCTGGGGCATGTGGGAACAAGCCAGCACCATGACCGGCGCACTCGCCCACACCGACCGGACCCGCGCCACCACCGCAGGCACCACCCTGTCCACCGCACAAGGACTCGCCCTCTTCGACACCGCCCTCAACCGCCCCACAGCACACCTGATACCGATCAACCTGGATCTCAACGCGCCGCGTTCCGCGGACGCCGAGATCCCTCCGCTGGTGCGGGGGCTGCTGCGCCGTCCGGTGCGGCACGCCGCCGGCACGGCCGCCCGGTCCGGGCCGTCGCTCGCGGACCGGCTCGCCGGGATGCCCGCTGCCCAGCGGGACCCGGTGGTGCTCGACCTGGTCGTCGCCTCGTCCGCCGTGGTGCTCGGGCACGCCTCGTCCGACGCGATCGGGGCGGACCGCCCGTTCAAGGACCTCGGATTCGACTCGCTCACCGCGGTCGAACTGCGCAACCGGCTCAATGCCGTGACCGGGCTGCGGCTGCCGGCCACGCTCGTCTTCGACCACCCGACTCCGGCCGCGCTCGCCGTGTGGCTGCTGGACGAACTCGTGCCGCCGGACAGGACGCCGGCCGAGGTCCTGCTGGACGAGCTGGCACGGATGGAGGCCGGGCTCGCCGAAGTGACGTCCGGGGAGTCCGGGCTGACGGTGGGTGAGCGGGCGTCGGTCCGCTCGCGGCTGGAGGTCATGCTGGAGCGGATCCAGGGCGGGGACCGGCGACCCGCCGGGATCGACGGCGCGGACCTGGAGACCGCCACGGCCGATAACATCTTCGCGCTGATCGACGAGGAGCTCGGCGGCTGAGGCCGTGACTCCGGGATTTCCCGGAGTTCGCAGGCCGTTCACCGGCCCGGGGGCGCCGGGCCGATGAACGGATTACATCGATGACACCGGCCAGGTCAACCCGTATTCTGGCTCTAGGGGCAAGCGGCGGGTGTAGGGGTTGCTGGCCGGATCACATCCCCGCAAAATCGCTATCGATCTTTCAAAACCCACACACGAATGCGCCGTTCGGGCACGAAAGTCTCGGCGCGCGCGAATGATGAACGCCACACGAAGGGGTCGGGAATGACGACTGCGCAGGACGACACCGGTTTGTGGATCCGCCGGTATCATCCGGCACCGGACAGCGCCGTCAGGCTGCTGTGCCTGCCACACGCCGGAGGGTCCGCCAGCTTCTACTTCCCGGTCTCCCGCGCCCTTTCGCCGGCCGTCGAGGTCCTGGCCGTGCAGTACCCGGGCCGTCAGGACCGGCGTTCGGAACCGAACATCGACGATCTGCCCTCCCTCGCGCGGGCGATCCTCGGCGCACTCGACGGGGTTCTCGACAAGCCGCTCGCGCTCTTCGGGCACAGCATGGGCGCGACGGTCGGCTTCGAACTGGCGCGCATGCTGGAGCAGGAGCGGGGCATCGTTCCGGCCTGGTTGTTCGCCTCGGGGCGGCGAGCCCCGTCCATGCCGCGGGACGAGCGCAACCACCTGGCCTCCGACCCGGAGTTCATCAAGGAACTGCAGCGTCTGCAGGGCACCGCCGGAAACATCCTCGGCGACGAGGAGATGCTGCGCATGATCCTGCCCGCCACGCGTTCCGACTACCGGGCGGCGGAGACCTACAGGTACGTGCCCGGCGCCCCGCTGAGCTGTCCGATCACCGCCTTCGTGGGCGACGACGACCCGAAGGTCACGGTCGAGGAGGCGCGGGCCTGGCAGGACCACACCAGCGCCGCGTTCGACTTCCACGTCTTCGACGGCGGCCACTTCTTCCTCACGGCGCATCAGTCCCGCCTGCTGAAGACCATGCTGGACCAGTTGCAGTCCCTGTCGCCTCCCGGGGACCCGGCCCGAACCGGTCGCTAGCGGACCCTGGCCGGGCGGTGACGGCCGCGTGCCCTGCGGCCGGGCGGCGGCCGCCGGCCGGATTCGGCTGGAATCGGCCGCGAGGGCAATGGCCGTACGGTGCGCGGCGGTCCCGTCCGGAACTGCCGACACTGTCCGGAAACGGCGGTGCTGACCGGAACTGCCGGGGAAGAAGCATTCGCCTCCCGGTGAAATTCCGGATTCACCGCGGTTTCACCTTGCGGGACCCTCAGGAAAGGGCGCGTTCCCGATACTTTCCGAACGTATCGAAGTGGGCGCGTTTCACAGCACTCCATACCTCGCACCCTGCGGACCGCGGCATCGAGCCGCGGTTGTTGCGCGGGCCACCACCACCATGCGTGGGGTGCGGAGGAAAGACCGGTGGCCACAGGTGAGCTCACGGGGAGAGTGTCCATGGTCCGTGTCGAATGGGATGCCGAACTCGCGGTACTGCGCGCGTCTCTCGCCGCTTGCGTCCGCGGCACCGGAGGGTCGGTGGTCATCCGCGGCCCGGTAGGGGTCGGCAAGACCGAACTCCTGCGCAGTCTGGTGCGCGAGGCGGCCGTCGCCGGTGGCGCCCACGTGGGCGCCACCGGGTCCCAGGCCGAGCAGACCAATCCGATGGGGGCGATGACCCAGATCTTCGCCGGCCTGGACCTGCGGGGCGAGGAGGCCGCCCGCGCCCAGCGGCTGCTGGAGGCCGGCGCGCTCACCTCGATGCTGCAGGACAGCGACGACGAGTCGCGGGCCCAGGTCGACGTGGCGGTCCTGCACGGCCTGACCGGCATCATCCTGGCCGCGGCCCAACGGGCGCCGCTGCTGATCGGGGTCGACGACGCCCACTTCGTGGACGCGGACTCCCTGGAGTGTCTGCGCTATCTGGTGCGCCGTATCGACCACGCGCCCGTCCTCGTCGTGCTCAACGACAACACCACCGTCCGGCCGGCGCGGCCGATGATCTGGGCCGAGCTGCTCAGCCAGCCGCACCGCCAGCTCATCCGCCTCAACATGCTGTCCCCGGTGGGCGTCGCCGCGGTACTGCGGGCCGAGGCCGTCGACCTCCGGGACAACACCCCGGCGAGCCTGTACGAGGCGACCGGCGGCAGCCCTCTGCTGCTCATGGCGCTCGTCGAGGAGCTGCGGGCTGCGCAGGTGCGCCGGCAGGCCGGTCACCCCGAGACGTCGCTCCCTGCCTCCGGGCACGTCTTCGGGCAGGCGGTGCTGAACTGCCTGATGCGCAGCGACCCGAGCCTGCTGCCGGTGGTGCGCGCCGTCGCCGCGCTGGACGAGGCGGTGCCCGTCGCCTTCCTGGCCGAACTACTGGACTGGACGACGTCGGCCACCGAGTGGGCCGTGGAGGCCGCCACGGAGGCGGGTCTGATCGCCGACGGCCGTCTGCGTCACCGGCGTTCCCGCGACGTGGTGCTGGAGCTGATGGAGCCGCGGGAGCGCGTCGCGCTGCACGCCCGGCTCGCCGGACTGCTGGACCGGGTCGGCGCCGCGCCGGTGCGTGTGGCGCGGCACTGGGTGGCCGCACGCCGGCCCACGCCGCCCGGGTCGGTGCCGGTACTGCTGAAGGCGGCCGAGCAGGCGCTGGCGCAGGACGACAGCGGCCTGGCCCTCGACTGCCTGCGGCTGGCCACCCGCGTGAAGGCCGAACCCTGTTCGCGCGTGGGCATCGACGCTCTGCTGGCGCGTGCGAAGTGGCGGCTCGACCCCGTCTTCGCGGAGCACCATGTGGACAGGCTTCTGGACGCCTTCCGGTCCGGGCAGCTTCCCTCCGAGGACGCGCTGAGGCTGGTCGCCCCGCTGGAGTGGTACGGCCGGCCCGCCGAGGCGGAGGCGGTGCTGACCCGGGTCGAGGCGTCGGCCGGATCGGGGAGCCCCGGCGTCCCCTCGGTTCCGCTGTACAACGCCCGCATGGCGCTGGCCTACTGGTACCCGGGAGTGGTCGAGCCGGTGAAGGAGCCGCCGGCCGCCTCGTCGGCGCGGTCCGTCACCGCGGCCGAGCCCAAGTCCCTGGCGGCGGGCATCGTCCACACCGTGTACGCGTCCGGGTACACCGACACCGTCGTGGCCGACGCCAAGGCGCTGCTGCACAGCTGCCGCCTGGAGGACCACACCCTCTACCCCATCATGATCGCCCTCGAGACGCTGGTCTTCGCGGACTGTCTGGACGCGGCGGCGTCCTGGTGCGACCGTCTGCTCGACGAGGCACGACGGCGGTCGGCGCCCGCCTGGCGGGCCATGCTCTACGGGCTGCGGGCGATGGTGAGTTACCGTCAGGGCGACCTGGCCGCGGCGGAGCGTTGTGCCCGCACGTGTCTGCGGCAGATTCTGCCCAGGGGTCTGGGCATTCTGATCGGCATCCCGCTGTCCGTCCTGATCATGACCGCCACCCGGGCGGGCGAGAACGAACAGGCCCTCAGCCATCTGAACATGGCGGTGCCGGACGCCATGTTCCAGACCACCGTCGGACTGCACTACCGGCGTGCCCGCGGCCACTACTACCTCGCCTGCGGCAGACACGAGGCCGCGATGGAGGACTTCGAGGCCTGCGGCGACCTGATGCGCCGCTGGGGCTCGGATTTTCCGGGACTGGTGCCGTGGCGCACCGACCTCGCCGCGGCCCGGCTGGCGGGCGGGCTGTCCGCGGGCACCCTGGCCGCCGACCAGACGGCGCGGCTGGGCACCCAGAACGCCCGCACTCGGGGCATCACGCTGCGGGTGCTCGCCGCCTCCAGCGAGCTGCGCAGCCGGCCCCCGATGCTGCGGGAGGCGGTCGATCTACTGCAGGCCTCCGGGGACCGGTTGGAGCTGGCCGAGACCCTGGCGGCGCTCAGCCACGCCCAGCACGCCCTCGGCGAGTACTCCCACGCCCAGGTGATCGGCCGCCGGGCGGAGCAGTTCACCGGCCAGATGCTGGTGGCCCTGCCGGGGCAGCGGCAGGGTCCCCCCTCGGAGACGGGCCCGGCGGACGTCCCCCCGGGAGAGGTCTCGCCGGCGGACGATCCGGCCATCGTGGACCTCAGCGACGCCGAGCGCCGGGTCGCCTCGCTCGCGGCGCGGGGGTGCACCAACCGGGAGATCTCCAGGAAGCTGTTCGTCACGGTGAGCACCGTCGAGCAGCATCTGACCCGGGTCTACCGCAAGTTGCGGATCAACAGCCGCTCGGATCTGCCGACCAGCCTGCTCTCCTGTGCGGGCAACCCTCCCTGAACCCTCCCCCGTCCTCCGTCACGGCCCCGTCGGCCAGCCGGATGCCGGCCGACGGGGCGGGGGACGGCGGACGACCGGGTCGAAGTTAGGGGTGTCCGGTAGGGGGCGGCCGTCATTACGTTCTCGAAGCGGGACGCCATGGCAGGACGGGGTTAGGAGCGGGCACCGATGCGGCCGAGCGAACGACAGCTGCGGGCGCAGCTCGCCTTCTTCCATGACTTCATCCGCGTCCAGGCCGAGCGGGGCGACCCGTACGCCAAGGTGCTGAGCGTGCCGGAGAGTCCGTATCCCCACTTCGAGGAGATCCGGGCCCGGGGTCCTCTCCACCAGAGCTCCATCGGCGCCTGGGTGACGGCGGACCACGCGCTCGCCAACCAGATCCTGCGGGACCGGCGCTTCGGGGTCCGGAAGGCGAGCGGGGAGCGGCTCCCGGAGTTCATCGGCTTCGACAACTCGATGCTCGGCGCCGATCCGCCCGACCACACGAGGCTGCGCCGTATCGCGACGCCCACCCTCAACCCGCGCATGGCCGAGGGCTGGCGGACCCGTATCGAGGAGATCTGCGACCGGCTGATCGACGAGATCCTCGCCGAGGCCGGTCCGTTCGACCTGATGACGGCCTTCGCGCAACGGCTGCCCGTCGCGCTGATCGCCGACCTCGTCGGGATCCCGGACGGCCATCGTGACGACTTCCACCGCATCAGCCGCCGGATGACGCCCCTGCTGGAGGGTGTGGTCACCTACGAGCAGACGCAGAGCACCGAGACGGCGATCCGGGAGATCACGGACCTTCTCGTCGACGTCATCGCGCAGAGCAAGGCCGATCCGCGGGACGACATGATCACGCGCCTGCTGGGGCTGGTCGACGAGGGCACCATGACCATGGCGGAGCTGGTGCCGATGGTGACCTTCGTGCCGCTGGCGGGCAGTGAGACCACCGTCAACCTGATCGGCAACGGTGTCCTCGCGCTGCTGTCCCACCCCGAGCAGTGGCGGCTCCTGGTCGAGCGGCCCGAGCTCGCGGCCGGAGTGGCCGAGGAGACCCTGCGCTTCGACCCGCCGGTCCAGCAGTACCGGCGCATCGTGCACGAGCGGCTTGAGCTGGCCGGCTGCACGCTGCCCGTCGACGGTGAGCTGGCGATCATGGTCGGTGGGGCCAACCGCGACCCGAAGGTCTTCCCCGACCCGAACACCTTCGACATCACGCGCAGCGTCGGCGCCGACACCCTGGCGTTCTCCGCGGGCATCCACTACTGCATGGGCGCCAACCTGGCGAAGCTGGAGGCGGAGATCGCGTTCCGGGCGCTGGCCACCCGGATGCCGGGGCTGCGCCGGGCGGGCCGGATACGGCGCGGCAGCTCGTTCATCATCCGCGGGATGGCGGAGTTCCCGGTGGCGGCCCGCTGATCCGGGGCGGTGGGGCGAGCGGGCCCGGGGCATGCTCCCGGGTCGGCTCCTGCGGGCGGCTGCGGCAGGCGTTCAGCCGCTCGGCCAGGTCGGTCCGCCGCTTGACGTCGAGCTTCCGGTACACCCTGGTCAGATGCTGTTCGACCGTGCTCACGGTGATGAACAGCCGGCGGGAGATCTGCCGGTTGGTGTGCCCCAGGGCGGCCAGCTCGGCGACGCGCCGCTCCGCCTCGCTGAGCACGTCGCCGTCCCCGTCACCGTCCCCCGGCGGCCGCCCGGTGTGGCGGGTCGGCTCCGGGGCCGGGCCGGACCGGTCGTGGGACACCGGCTCGTCGGCGGTCTCCGACGGCGTGGGCGCCCTCCACAGGGCATCGGTCCAGGCGGCGGCACGGCGGTGCCGGGCGACCTCGCCGGCCGCCGCGCCCCGTTCGTCGAGCGTCTCTCCGGCCAGTCGGTGCAGCCGCTGCCGCTCCTCGGCCGTCATGTCGGAGACGATCAGGTCCAGGATCCGCGGATGGCGGAAGCGTCCCGCCTCGGTGAGGCCGGCGCCGCGCAGCAGCCGCATCGCCTGTGCGGTGAAGTCCGGCGGGATGCCGAGGAGGCGGCCGATCAGTTCGGCGGACGCCCTCCGGTCGAGTAAGGCCACGGCGCGCGCCACCTGACGGACGACGGGCTCGTGCCGGTACAGGCAGCGCAGCACCGCCTGGTCGAAGGCGTCGCCGGGCACCGGCCCGTACGTGCTGTCCCGTCCCGTACCACCGGCGTTTTCGTCCAGGAGGGCGCGCAGCAGGAGCGGATTGCCGCCGGTGACGCCGAGGAGGCCGCTGGCCGTCTCGCGCGCCGAGGTTCCGCCCCGGCAGTCGGCGTCGCGCGGGACGAGTCGGGCGACGGCGTCGGCGGTGAGCAGCGGCAGGGTGTAGCGCCGGAAGAAGGGCTGGCTGAACAGCTCCGCCCTTAACAGGGGATGGGCCGGGCGCAGCGTGGTGGTCTCGGCCAGCACGATCATGACGGGTGCCCGACGGAACCGCCGGACCACGTACAGCAGGCAGTGGAGCGAGGCCGCGTCCACGTGGTGGAGGTCGTCCACGGCGACGGCCACGGGGACCTCGTCCCCCAGGCCGGTCAGCGAGGTGAACACGGCGTGCAGGGCCCGTCCCCAGAGGCCGTCGCCCGGGGGCAGTTGCTCGACGACCCCTGCGGTCCGGGTGAGGCGGTCGAAGGCGGTGCCGATGAGTTCGTCGGCCTGGGCGAGGGCCTCGGGTTCCAGCGGGGCGCTGTGCAGGAGCTGCCAGATCACGCCCAGGGGAATGTCGCGCTCGGCGCGGGATCCGGCGGCGCGCAGCACCTGCCCGCCCACCATGGCCGCCCACTCGCCGAAGACCTCCAGCACCTCGGTCTTGCCACTGCCCACGTGCCCGCTCAGAAGGGCCACTTGGCCCCGTCCCTGCTCCCGGCAGGCGCGGTACATCCCCCGCAGTCCGGCCAGTTGTTCCTCGCGTTGCACGAGCACTGTGCGTGTCAGCCTCTCCACCCGCGGCTCCGAGACCGGATGCCTCGTCGCGCGGTGTCCCCGTTGGTCAGCCTGTTCACCGGCCGGCGCACGGGAGCGCGTCACGCGCCGTTGCCGCGTCGGCCCTTCTGTCGATCTTCCCCGTCCGGTCTTTGCCAAGTCTTTCATCTGTTCGCGTCGCGCGACAATGGCGGTCGGGGCCCTGGCCGGGGCGCGGCCCGGCGGAGGGTCTCCCGGGCGGTGGGCGCGGCATCAAGGCGGCCGGTGGAGCCGCCCGGCCCGGGTGTTGTCAGGAGGGCTGGGCGACCGGTGCGGGCAGCACCGGGCGGAGCCGGGCGGGCGGGCCGGAGCGGCGTCGCCATTCACGCGGGTAGCCGACCGACACCTCCTCGAACCGCACGCCGTCGTGCCAGGTGGTCCGGGGGATGTGGAGGTGGCCGTAGACGACGGTGCGGGCCTCGTAGCGCATGTGCCAGTCGGCGGTCAGGTCGGTGCCGCACCACAGGGCGAACTCGGGGTGCCGGAGGATCCTGGTCGGCTCCCTCACCAGCGGATAGTGGTTGACCAGCACGGTGGGCAGCCCGTCGCGCTCCGCGTCGAGCCGCCGCTTCGTCGACGCGGCGCGGGCCCGGCACCAGTCGTCGCGGCGCGCGTGCGGGTCGGGGTGGAGGAAGAACTCGTCGGTGCAGACGACGCCCCGCTCCTCCGCCACGGCCAGCGCCTCGTCCCTGGTACGGGCGCCGGCCGGTCGCCAGCTGTAGTCGTAGCCGACGAACAGGGGCGCGATCAGGACCGGATCGCCTCCGGCGTCCCACACGGGGTACGGGTCCTCGGGGGTCACCACACCGAGGCGGCGGCACAGCGCCACCAGATGCTGATAGCGCGCCTCGCCGCGCAGTTGCACCACGTCGTCGCGGGGCATCCAGAGTTCGTGGTTGCCGGGCGCCCAGATCACCTTGGCGAAGCGGCGCCGCAGCAGGTCGAGGGCCCATTCGACGTCGGCGACGTACTCGCCGACGTCGCCCGCGACGACGAGCCAGTCGCCTTCGTTCTGCGGACGCAGCCCCTCGACGAGGGCACGGTTCTCGGCGTACACCACGTGCAGATCGCTGATCGCCAGCAGCCGGCGGACCTCGGACCCGGCCACCTGTAACCTCCCGCGCTCCCACGACGGCCGCCCGCGGCACATCGTGTCCGTGTCACCGGCACACGGCCGGGCGACCGACGCTACCGACCGGCGGGCATCCGGCACACCCCTAGCGGGAAGCCAGCACCCCTACGCCCGGCAGGGCCCGGAGCGTTCGGCACGGCCGCGGGCGCCCGGGGCGTCTCGCGGACTTCTTCACTCCTTCCGGTGCCGGAGGCGGACGGACCGTCACGTTCCGCCGCCGGTGCGGTTGTGCAGGGAGCACTCATCGAGCCAGGCCCGGGATCGACGGACCGCAGGAGACAGGTGACGGACATGCGAACCGAGGCTGCAGAGCGGGCCGAGCTGGTCTTCTCCCTCTTCGACGCCAACGGCAACGGAGTCCTCGACTCCGAGGACTCCGACCTGATGACGGGACGTGTTCTTCAGGCGGCGGTCGCTTCGGACGACGGCGCCAAGGAGGCCCTGCGGGCCTCGTTCCGCCGCTGGTGGACGACGCTGGCCACGGAGCTGCACGCCAACGGCGACGGTGTGATCAGCGTTGAGGAGTTCCGTCCGTTCGTGCTCGACCCCGAGCGCTTCGGGCCCACGGTCGAGGAGTTCGCCCGGGCGCTCTCCGCCCTCGGCGACCCGGACGGGGACGGCCTGATCGAGCGTCCGCTCTTCGTGTCGCTGATGACGGCGATCGGCTTCGCCGAGGCGAACATCCACGCGCTCTTCGACGCGTTCGGCCCGGACGCCGACGACCGCGTCACCGTGACCACCTGGGCCTCCGGCATCAAGGACTACTACGCGCCGGACCTGGCCGGGATCCCGGGTGACCAGTTGGTGGCCGTCCGGGCCGTCTGACACGGCCGGGGGGACGGACGGCCGCGGCGGCCGTCCGTCCCGTGGCGACGTCAGGCCCGGGGCTTGTACGCGAAGACCCAGCGGTTCCCCTCCAGCGCGTCGTCCGGCTCGGGAAGGGGACTGCGTCCCAGCCGGCGGGTGAAGTCGAAGGGCGTGTGCATCGCGGTGGACCAGCCCTTGGCCGCCAGGTCGCCCGCTGAGTCCGGGCGCGGCCCCTTGTCGAAGAGGTCGAGCAGGTCGATGCCGATCCGTTGCCGCGTCGCCGTGTAGATCGCGCTGTCGCGGTACGCCAGCAGGTCCTTCTCCAGCTTGGCCTCGAAGGCCAGGGCGCTGCCCGGGACGGTGAGCCGGTCCACGGCGTCGACGCGGTACGTCTCGACGGGGCCCGGCAGGTAGAAGAGCAGTCCCTCGGCCAGCCAGACGCTCGGGGCGGCCGGGTCGAAGTCGGCGGAGGTCAGCGCGGTGACCCAGTCGGCGCGCAGGTCGACCGGTACGGGGACGTGCTTCGCCTTGGGGGCGGCCGCGAGTTCCGTGAGCACCCGCTGCTTGAAGTCCAGCACGCCCGCCCTGTCGACCTCGAAGACGACGCAGTGGGACGGCAGGTCCAGCCGGAAGGCGCGGGTGTCCAGCCCCGCTCCCAGCAGCACCACCTGGCGGGCGTCCGCACCGACCGACCGGGCGACGAAGTCGTCGAGGACCCTCGTCCGCAGGCCGAAGTAGCGGGCGAACCTCCCCCACAACGGATCGCCGTCCCCGTCCGGGACCTGCTCGATGCGCACCGGCCAGTCCGCGCAGGCCCCGGCCGCGTGCACGAAGTGTTCCGCGTGGCCGTCCCGGGCCAGGCTGTCGTGACGGTAGGTCTCGATCGCCCGTGCGGCGGCGACCAGGAGGGCGGTCAGTCCCACGCCCGAGTCCACGCCGTCCGTGTCGGGACGGCGGGGGTCGCGGGCGGTGGTCGTGTCGGTCATCGGTCTCCTCTTTCCGGCAGCAGGACGGCCTTGACCACGCGTCCGGCGTCGCAGTCGCGTTCGGCCTCGTCGATGTCGGCCAGCGGATAGGTGCGGATCAGTTCGTCGAAGGGGAGGCGGCCGGCCTGCCACAGGCCGATCAGCCGGGGTATGAGCAGTCCCGGTACGGCGTCCCCTTCGCAGATGTGCCGGATGCCGCGGCCCCGGTCGAGCGTGTCCGGTTCGAGCGGCAGCGCGGTGCGGAGGCGTGCCACGAGGCCGAGCAGGCCGGTGGGGCGCAGTGCGCGGAGTGCGTCGTTGATCAGCGGGGCCGAGGCGGTGGTGTCCAGGGCGTACTGGGCGCCGCCGTCGGTCCGCCGTCGGATGCGCTCGGCCAGACCGGCCGTCGTGGCGGGCAGGGGGATCGCGCCGTACCGTTCGGCCAGGGCCAGTCGCGCCGGATTCCCGTCGACGGCCACGGTCCGTACGCCGGCGGCGCCGGCCGCCATCACCGCGGCCAGGCCCACGCCTCCCGCGCCGAGGACGACGAGGGTGTCGCCGGGACCGGCGCGGAAGGTGTTCAGCACGGCTCCGGCGCCGGTGAGGACAGAGCAGCCGAGCGGGCCGAGCAGTTCGAGCGGCAGTGCCGAGTCGACCCGGACGGCGTTGCCCGCTATTACCAACCATTGCCGTAGTACCCCGATATGCCCAACGTCGAGTCAGGGGCTCACCTCTTGCAAGAAGTCGGAATTATCGAAGATCCGCTGGATGGTCGTATATAGCTCCAGCAGCGCCTCCTCACGCTCCTCCATGAGGAGGACCAGAAGCTTCCATTTCCGTTGTTGCCGACCCTCCGTATCGGCGACCAGCGCCTCGAGCTGCCTCCTGATGGTCTTGAGACTCCTCTCATGCACTCGGGACTGCGTGAGAACCCGGTCCTTGTCCACCGAGACCGGGTTCATGAAGTCCTTTGTGACAGTTCCTAGTAGGGCTTTGTTAGGTACCCCGAATGTTCGGCCAGGGGTAGGGTTGTGATCTTCTTTCAGGTGTGACACCTGAGGAGATGGAGACGGTCCGCCCGCGCTTGGAGGCGTTCGCGGCGGAGATGCTCGGTTCACTGGCGCGGCGGGACCAGCGGGCCAAGGGTGAGTTGTACCTGCGCGGGCTGATGCTGGACGGTAAGCGCAAGTCGATGCAGCCGATGGCCGAGCGTCTGGGTGTGGACCATCAGCAGCTCCAGCAGTTCGTCTCCTCTTCCACCTGGAACTGGGGCAAGGTCCGTGAGCGGCTGGCCCGTTGGGCTGCGGCTCACATCTCGCCCGAGGCGTACGCGATCGATGACGTGGGCTTCCCCAAGGACGGCTACGACTCGCCGGGGGTGGCGCGGATGTACTGCGGCGCGCTGGGCAAGCGCGGAAACTGCCAGGTCGGGGTCAGTGTCAACCTGGTGTCCGACCGTGCCTCCTCGGCGGTCGACTGGCGTCTGTTCCTGCCCGAGAGCTGGGACGACGCCAAGAACGCGGACGATGCGCTGCTGGCCGAGGCGATCCGCCGCCGCCGGACGAAGGCCGGCATCCCCGACAGCGAGCGGCACCGGGAGAAGTGGCGCCTGGCCCTGGACATGCTGGACGAGGTTCGCGGGGACTGGGAGCTGCCCGACCTGCCGGTGGTCGCCGACGCCGGCTACGGGGACGCGACAGGCTTTCGCGAGGGCCTGAGCGAACGTGGGCTGGCCTACGCGGTCGCGGTCAAGGGCAGCACCACCGCCTACCCGGGTGACGCCGTCCCCCGGCGCCCGCCCTACAGCGGCCAGGGCCGCCCGCCCGGCCCGGCGTACCCCGACCCCCACACCACCTTGCGCCAACTCGCCCTGGACGAAGGACGATCCACGCTACGGACGGTGACCTGGCGCCAGGGCAGCAAGACCACCAGGAACAACCCCCGCGCCGAGATGCGCTCACGATTCCTCGCACTGCGCGTCCGCCCGGCCAACCGCACGATCCGCCGCGCCGTGGACGGTTCCCTGCCCGAGTGCTGGCTGCTGGCCGAGTGGCCGCCCGGCGCCGCCGAGCCCACCGACTACTGGCTGTCCACCCTGCCCGCCGACACCCCACTGCGCGAGCTGGTCCGCATCTGCAAGATCCGCTGGCGCATCGAGCACGACTACCGCGAACTCAAGGACGGCCTGGGCCTGGACCACTTCGAGGGCCGCAACTTCCCCGGCTGGCACCGCCACACCACCCTCGCCTCCCTCGCCCAAGCCTTCTGCACCCTGCTCAGACTCGACCCAAAAGCCCCTGCGCCGGCCTGACCCTCTACGCGGTCCTCCGCGAACTCCAAGCCCTCCTGGCCACCTGGACCGGCGCCTGCTCCATATGCGGCCAACCCGCCCCGGCACCCGAACCTAGAAGCGCAGCTGCCTGACTGCGCGCGTGAGGCGAAGCTTGCCGACCTCCTGACGGACCTCAAGGGCTACGATCCTCTCCCTGAATACACCTTGAATTCGATCGGTGGTTGCGAACATCCAAGGGGAGATGGTTCGCATGCCTCGTGGAGGAGCCAATCGCATGCCGTCGTCGGCCAGACGGCGGTACTTCGAGCTGCGGCGCAAGGGCCTGAAGGGGGCAGCGGCCGCCCGCCAAGTGGGCGTATCGGTGAGCTGCGGGTCCAACTGGTTCATCGATGCTGGAAGCATGATCATTCCTGACCCTCCCATCTCGCCACGCTTCCTGACCCAGGACGACCGGATCGCCATCGCCGACGGTCTGCGCGCCGGGCGGAGCCCGGTCGTCATCGCCGCCGAGATCGGCAAGAGCGTTTCGACGGTCTACCGGGAGATTGGACGCGGCCGGAAGGAGAACGGGGAGTACGAACCCTGGTGGGCACACAACCAGGCGCTCCTGCGTCGCCAACGCCCCAAAGAAGAGAAACTCCGCGACCACGGACCCCTGCGCGCGGCAGTGCGCGAGAAGCTCGACGAGAAGTGGTCCCCGCAGCAGATTGCTCGACACCTCGCACGCGAGCACCCGAACAACCCTCGCATGCGGGCCTGTCCGGAGACGATCTACCGTGGCCTGTTCGCTGGCCTTCTGGGCAAGCGTGAGGGCCGACTGCGCACCGGACGCACCCGCCGCAAGCGGCAACGCCGTGGCGTCGTCTCACCCAACAAGATCAAGAACATGACGCTCGTCCATGACCGACCCGCCACGGTCAACGATCGTGAAACGCCCGGCGATTGGGAGGGAGACCTCATCATCGGACGCGCTCAGCGGTCCGCTATAGGCACCCTCGTCGACCGCACGACCCGCTTCGTTCGCCTGATCCACCTGCCGCACGGCTGGAAGGCCCAGCCGATGCGCGACGCCCTGGTCTCGCAGACCGCCGATCTGCCACGAGCGTTGCGGCGGACCCTGACCTGGGACCAGGGGCGCGAGCTCGTCCTCCATGAAGAGATAGAGGCCCTCTCCGGCTTCCGGATCTATTTCTGCGATCCTCATTCTCCCTGGCAGCGCGGCACCAACGAGAACATCAACGGGCTGCTGCGGCAGTACTTCCCCAAGGGCACCGACCTTACGGTCCACTCCCTGCGCAACCTGACGGCCGTGGCCCGTCAGCTCAACGAGCGCCCCCGAATGGTCCTGGGAGACCGTACTCCGTCCGAGGTCATGCAAGACTGGGGCATAGCATCACAGTTTCCGTGATTCGCAATCACCGCTAGAAACCGCCCACGGACCTGGCGCCGCTCCTTCGTCAGGGTGGTAAGAAGCTCTCGAACCGCGTGGCCCTCGGCCACGCTGCCCGGTTCACTCGACTCCTTGACCTCGACGGAACTCACTACCACAGGCCTGACCTGATATACGTGAGCGTCATCCTTACGCCTCAGCGCTTGGAGGTTCGCCAGCCCGGCCTGGACGTTGAGGGCGTGGCCGATCGTGTTTCGCAGCTCGCCAACGTGTGCAAGGAGAAAAGCGTCGAGGATGTCATCGGCCTCACCCTGGCTGTCCAGCCGGTCACTCACCCGAAGCACCTCCCTCGTTCTGTCCGACTCCTTCGACCAATAGAAGCTTCTTCAGCATTGCCCTTCGCCGCTTGGCATTTGTGCGCAGGGCCGTCTCGGTCGGAGACCCGGCTGACCGTCCTGCGCGCACTCAAGGCGCTGCGTAACCAGCGTGTGACACTGCCGCCCCGCAAACACAGCAACATCCCGCTGTAGGAAGCGGGATGTCGCTGAGGAGGTGCGCGGAGCCGACTACCGCAGGCTCCGCGCGAAGGCCCGTGCGGCCCACGTCACGCACCCGCGGCCGGCACGAGTACCCCCACCCCCGCGCACACCAGCCACATGGCCGGCAACTTCACGATGCACAGTGCTCAAGGGCACGCTCGGGACGCAGCAGGTGACTGGTGATCGAGCAGCGGGTCCTGTTTGACCTTGACACGGTGACAGGGCCTTCACTGCTTGCCAAGGAGGTGGTCTCGATGACGATCACGAGACAGGACATGGATGCGATACGAGCGCTCCAGGGGCTGGAGGACAGTCGTTCGTCCGTGCGACTGCGGGCGGCTCTGGCGGTCGGCACGACGCCTGACCCGAGCTTCGTCGACAAGCTCATCGAGCGATGCGCGATCGAGCCCGAGTTTTTCGTCCGCGACATGCTGACCTGGGCGCTCACCCGCCACCCGGTGTCCATGACGCTTCCCGAGCTGCTCCGCGAAGTCCGCTCGGAGCGTGCGCAGGCACGGAGCCAGGCGCTGCACACGCTGTCCAAGATTGGGGACCGGCAGGCGTGGCCGTCGATCACACGGGCGCTGCTGTCCGACGCCGACGACGAGGTGGCGCGGAGCGCCTGGCGGGCCGCGGTAATACTCGTACCGGAAGGCGAGGCGTCCGCGCTGGCCACGGTGTTGGCGACGCAGCTCGGGCGCGGTGAGCGGGAGACGCAGCTGAGTCTCAGCCGGGCGCTGGTCGCGCTGGGTGAAGTGATTGTGCCGGCTCTGCGTGCTGCGACGACGGCCCCTGACCCGCGCGTGTGCGCGCACGCGCTCGCCACACAACGGCTACTGCGTGAGCCGGACGCCGGATTCGAGTGCGCGATCGAGGAGGCCAAGCGCATCGTGGCCCTCGGCGGGTCCGGTCAGGAGGGACGATAGGACGTGTTGATCGGTGAGGTGGCACGACGGTCCGGGGTCAGTGCCCGCATGCTCAGGCATTACGAGTCGCTCGGCCTGGTGCGGCCTTCGGGCCGTACGGGCTCCGGCTATCGGGAGTACTCCGGGAAGGACCTCCGGCGGATCTTCCATATCGAGAGCCTGCGGTCGCTGGGGCTGTCGCTGCGTGAGATCGGGCGCGCGCTCGAAGATCCCGGCTTCACGCCCTCGGCTCTCGTCGGCGACCTCATCCGTCAGACGCGCGAACGCATCGAGGCGGAGACCGAGCTGCTCACGCGGCTGCGCCGGATCGATGCCACGGACCCCGCCGACTGGGAGGACGTCCTCCAGGTCGTTGCGCTCCTCCAGGCACTGGGGGCGAAGAGCGCCAACGCGCGCCAACGCGCGGCCCTTTCCTCGGTCGACGAGGTTCCGGTGCCGGTGGAGGCCCTGGTCGAGGCGGCACTGAGCGAGACGGAGCCGAACGTCGCCGGGGCTCTTCGATGGGCGCTGGCGCGATCGGGCGACGGCGGCCCGGCGCTGCTGGCGAAGGGCCTCGGCTCACCGGTGGCCGCGGTGCGGGAACGTGCCGTTCAGTCCCTCGCCGAGATGCCCGGTGATGAGGCTACCGCGCAGCTGCGGGACGCTCTCGCGAACCCCGACGTCGTGGTCCGCGGGTATGCGGCTTTGACTCTCGGGACACGTGGAGTGGTCAATGCGGTTCCGACGCTCATCGACATGATCGTGGAGGGAAGGAACGACACCGATGCAGCCGATGCACTGAGCGTGCTGGCGAGTGACAAGGCGACGGCGGACCAGATCGCGACCGGGCTCGTCGACCGCCTCGCCCACGACACCACCAAAGCGCCTGCACGCGGACGGCTGACCCAAGCGTTGGCGGGCATCCCGGGGACGACGGCCTCACGTGCCCTCATGGAGCTGTCGCATGACGGGGAGCGTGCCGTTGCGCTGACTGCGGCGTACCTTCTCCAGCTACGCGACACACGGTGACGGATCTCTCCTGGGGTGCCGCGTACGCGGACCAGCCCCGAAATGCCCCGGTCGGCAGCGCCCAACCCATCTGGCGGGCCAACCGCGACGCTCAACCGGGCCAACTCGGGCGCTAACGGGGCCGGCTGAGCCGCTCAGTTGGCCGATCGCGTGGGTGACTGCACCGCCCGTCGGCCGTCAGTCCTGCGCCTGGCACGCCGGGCCCGTCGCGGCGTGCCAGGCGGGAGAGGCCTTTGGCGTACACCGTTGTCGCCGCCGCAGAAGCGGTCACCATAACCGCCAGCGCGAGGATGCCCAGCAGCGCGGGCCACTGGCGCAGCGGGTCGCGGCACAGGATGTCCTCGGACAACGGGCCGACCAGCAGGCCTCGGCACATGGGCCTGTCCCCGGACTCGGGGCCGTAGTCGGCGAGCGTCAGGAAGGCGAACCATCCCCAGATCACCAGGGTCAGGAGGGTCCACGCGATCGACCACGCGCCGAGACGGCGTGCTTGCTGACGCTCCTGTTCGGCCTGCGTTGGTGCGGCGTTTACGGGATCAGGCGGTCGCCGGGCCGGCGCGTCGGCGGTCATGTCTCCCCTCTTGGCCCACGGTGAACGGACGGCAGTTCATCACACCGCGCGGGCCCAGTGCGGTATCGCCCCGTCCATCACCATCCCAGCTACAGCGACTGCGTTGCTCCCCCAGCCGGGCTGCTCGGACATGAGAGTGGCGTCCAGCAGAAAACTGGCTGGACGCCACTGCGGTTGGAACAGAGAAGGTCAGCTTTCGTTCCTCGCGTGGAGGAGCGAAGCGAGCTTGTTTCGGTTGTCGGCGGACATGTAGGTGCGCAGTTGCTCGGCGAACCACACGGGGTCGTCCCCTGGCAACGACCCAAGGTCGAGGCCTCGTGACTGATGAGAAAGCGGGGTAGAGGGACGCGTGCTGTTGTCCGCGGACAACGTGGGGGGCGTATCCGGGGCGGCGACCGAAGCGTTCGGGGTGGCGGGCGAACGCTTCGGCGAGCGTGACGGCTCGCTGGTCGCGGACCTTTTCGGCGGTGCCGAAGTGGACGCTGGCGGGCGTGTGCCATCCAATGCCCGAGTGCCGGTGCTCGTAGTTGTAGTACGCGATGAACGCGTCGAACCACTCGCGGGCGTGGGCCAGGGAATCGAACCGCTCGGGGTAGTCGGACATGTACTTGGTGGTCTTGAAATGGGCTTCGCTGTAGGGGTTGTCATTGGAGACTTTCGGCCGGGAATGGCTGCGGGTGACGCCGAGGTCGATCAGCAGCTGAGAGACCTTCTTGCTGGTCATGGAGGTGCCCCGGTCGGCATGGACGGTCTCGGGCACGATGCCGTTGCGCTCGATGGTGTCCCGGATCAACCCCTCGGCACGCTCTGCTGATTCGGCGCGTTCGACGGTGTGGCCGACGATGTAGCGGCTGAAGATGTCGATGACGACGTAAGCGTGGTACCAGGTGCCCCGCTACCGCAGGGCCGCCCTCGGAACAGGCCGCCCTCAAGCGCCTGTACCTGCACGCCTTCCGCTACGTCCACGCGGGCTGAGTGTTGTCAGTGGTCGTGGCGATCGCAGTGATCATGACGTCCGTCGTGGCCGTCGTGCCCGTCGCCGTCGTGCCCGTGGTGCTTGATCGTGGTGCTGTCGGTGGCGGTGTGGGTGCTGGTGTCACCGCCTCCAGTGACGGTGGCGGTGTTGGTGACCCGTGTACGGGCGTTGCAGGAGACGTCGACCTTCAGGGTGACGGGCGGGTAGCTGTGCCCGGCAGGCAAGACGGCGCTGCGTGTACAGGTGAGGGTGGCCAGAATGCAGTGCCATCCCCTGCCGGTGATCCTGTCGGCCCGAAGGCCTGCGGGGAGAATGTCGTGGACGATGACCGTGGTGCCATTGGTCGGGCCGGCCGCGGTGACGTTACCCACAGTGATGGCGTAAACGCCGTACTCGCCCCGGGTGAAGATGCCCGCCGGCTGGTGAACAGCCTCGCCAAGAACAACGAGTCCTTGGGTCGGCCACGGTCCGCCGTCAGCGGGCTCTTCGGAAAGTGGGGCCGTTCACTCCGTCCATGGCCGCCCGCCCTGGAGAGGTCGTGCAGATCGACTCCACGCGGCTGGACGTGATGGCGGTGCTGGACGACGAGGTCGTGGCCCGCTCGGAGTTGACGATCGCGGTTGATGTCCCGCCGCTTCGACCGCACATTCGCCATCCTTGAATGGAATCCCTGACCGGGCCGGGCGGGCCCGCGACCGACAGGCCCGGCCGCCCGGTTTCGTGGCGCCGCAGGTCCGCGCGCGCCGCGACAGAGAGTTGGGAGACACGCCCTGGCCAGGCAGCGAGATCCGCCGGACGGGGCCTACTCCTGTCCGCCACCGTCGTCGTCCTCGTCCAGCTCCGGCGCGTCCGGGGCGCGCAGCGGGCGCAGGGCGCCGGCGGCCGGGGTGGAGGCGGTGAAGCTGTAGCGGCCGAGCAGGTTCAGGTTGCGGTGCTTGAGCGGGGAGAGTCGGGCGACGTCCGCGTCGCGGATCTCGTGGCCCTTGGCCTGGAGCTGTTCGACGGCGGCGTCGATGGAGCGGGTCGTCCAGGGAGTATCCGGGGCAAACGGGTGAACTGTGGCTGTTTGTGCGGGTAGAACGCTTGCGGTCGCGTCTGTAAGAGATCGGTGTCAGGGGGTCTCGGGGCGGGCGGCATGCCGGGGACCGAGGCGGCGTCGCAGTTCGAGGTTCTCGCTCTGGGCGGCTTCGAGCGCCTGCCGAAGAGCCTGGACCTCGTCGCGGTGCCGCTGCTTGAGCACGGCGAGTTGGGCGGTGAGGGTGCGCGCGACGCTGCTCGGCGAGTCGTCGGGCGGTGGCACCGACGGCCGCGGTGGGCGGCTTTGCTGTTGTGCCCTCAGCTGCTCGACGCGACGCCGGATGTCGGTGTTCCGTTGAAGTGCTCTCCCGGCTGAAGCCGGGAGATTCCTGCTTACCTTGCGGCAGCGGGCTTGACGCGCTTCGCACGTCTGACGACTGCCCTCCCGGCAGCCGGGATGAGCGCGAGGCCCATCCGGTACAGGTGCAAGACGTTCCGGGCTGCGTTGTGGTCGGCATTGCCCGACCAGCCGCAGTCGGGGTTCTTGCACACGAACACGGCCTGGCTCTCCCGGTTGCCAGGCGTGGTGAAGCCGCACGCTGAGCAGCGTTGGGAGGTGCCGGGGGCGGGGACCTTGTGCAGGGTGCCGCCGAGCCGGGCGGTCTTGTACGTCAGCATGGTGACCGTGCGGCCCCATGCCTCCTTGCTGATGGAGCGGTTCAGCCCGGACTTCTGGGCGACGTTCTTCCCTGGCTCCTCGATGGTTCCCCTGGCCGACTTGACCATGTTCGTGATGGTGAGTGCTTCGACCACGACGGTGCCGTATGTGCGGGCGATGGCGGTGGTCGTCTGGTGCTGCCAGTCCAGGGCCCTGCGCTTGGCTTTCGCGCGGAGTCCTGCGATCCGGTCGTAAGTGCGGTGCAGCCGGCGGCTGGTGCGCTCGCCGGGCTTGCGGTGCCGCTTGCGCTGCGCGGCGCGCCGCTCCAGGTGCAGAAGCCTGGCCTTCTCCTTCTCCGTCAGCCATTCGCCGTGCTCGTACGTCTCGCCGTCCGAGAGGGCGATGGGCACGGTGACGCCCACGTCGATGCCGACTTCCGGCCCCTGGTGGGGCTCGGGCTTGACCTCAACGCTCTGGACACGGAAGGCGATGTGCCAGCCGAGCACGTCCTTGACCAGCCGTGCCCCGGTGATCCGGTTCTCCGCGCCTGCGTGCTTGCCCACGGGCAGGTCTTTGGTCCACCGGAAGCGGACCCGGCCCACCTTGGGAATGTTGGCCATGCCCCAGCGGCGGTGCACGCGCACGATGTTCAGGTCCCGGCCCTGAGGGACGTCCACGGACATCACCGTGCGGAACCGGCCCTTGAAGTTCGGGGCGTCGGCGCGGCCCTCCCAGCAGTTCTTCCACGCCTGGAAGTACGTCTTGAGTACCGCTTGCGCGGCCTGCGCGGGAAGGACAGCAAGGAAGTCGATGTCCTTGCGGGCCTGTCGTACGGCGGCATCCGCGTGTCCGAGAGTCCGCTTTTCCTTCGGCATCATCTGCCACCAGGCGTGCAGCAGGTTCCACATGGTGCGGGCCGCGTGCGCCTGGCTATCAGTCCTCAACGCCTCGGCGGGCGACAGCGTAAGCCGGGCACGATGCCCGAACTGCCGCTTGACCATGGTGTCTTGACTCACGATCGAGACCATAGCATTGGTTTATGTCACCGCGCTGGAACCCTCATCCCGATGTCAGAACCGGTCGCCATGTTGTCTACAACCTGCATGTTCATTTGGTTTTTGTCACAAAGTACCGGCGTGAAGCGTTCACCGACGCCATGCTGACCCGCACCGAAGAGATCATGCGGGAGGTCTGCACGGACTTCGAGGCCGAGCTGAAACAGTTCAACGGCGAACAGGACCACGTCCACCTGCTCGTGCACTACCCGCCGAAGGTCCAGCTCTCCAAACTGGTCAACTCGCTCAAGGGCGTCAGTTCCCGCAGGCTCCGCCAGGAGTACACCACGCATGTCCGCCGGTACCTGTGGGGCGGACACTTCTGGTCCGGCTCCTACTTCGCAGGATCATGCGGCGGCGCACCCCTGACCGTCGTCAAGCAGTACATCGAAAACCAACAGCGTCCCGTCTGACCTCACCCCAAAGGCGCAGAGCACTCCGGCGCTCCGCGCCTCCGGGCCAAGGATGACCTTCACCCCCGCCCTGAAGGACTCTGCTGAGGAATGCGTGATTCGAGCAGGGCTGGGTCGTTGGTCCTCCACGATTGTTATGGCGTGAGCGGGAGGGCCGAGAGATGTCACTGGAGCCACGGGCTGATCATGGGGTGCCGGAGCTGACGGCCCGGGTGGTGCGGGCAGCGTTCCCGAAGGGGACGATGGCGGTGCGGATCCGGGAGGCGTTGGGCCCGCTGTTTGAGGACGAGGCGTTCGCAGGGGCGTTTGCCGTCCGGGGACGCCCGGCTGTCTCGCCGGGGGCGTTGGCTTTGGTGTCGGTGTTGCAGTACGCGGAGGGGCTGACCGATCGGCAGGCCGCTGACCAGGTGCGGGCCCGGATGGACTGGAAGTTTCTGCTCGGCCTGGAGCTGGACGATCCCGGGTTCGATGCCTCCGTGCTGAGCCTGTTCCGTTCCCGTCTCATCGAGCACGGACTGGAACAGACGACGCTGGAGCTGGTGCTGGAACGCCTGCGCGGGCTGGACCTGCTGAAGGCCGGTGGCCGGCAGCGGACCGATTCCACGCACGTGCTGGCGGCGGTGCGGACGCTGAACAGGATGGAGTTCGTCGGCGAGACGCTGCGGGCCGCACTGGAAGCGCTGGCGGTCGCCGCCCCGGCATGGCTGTCCGGCCTGGTCACACCCGAGTGGGCCGAGCGCTACGGGCCGCGCGTGGACGCCTACCGCTTCCCCAAGGGCGAAGAGGTCCGTGAACAGTGGTCTGAGCAGGTCGGACGGGACGGGTTCGTCCTGCTGGACGCGGTCTACGCCCCCGCGGCTCCGGACTGGCTGCGCGAGATCGAGGCGGTGCAGGTCCTGCGGGTCTCCTGGGTCCAGCAGTACCACCGCGACGAGAGGGGGTGCGCTGGCGGGAGGGCAAGGATCTCCCGCCGGTTCATCACCGGTTGTGCTCGCCCTATGACACCGATGCCCGTTACGGGATCAAGCGCGGCTCGGGCTGGACCGGCTACAAGGCGCATCTGACCGAGACCTGCGAGCCGGATGCGCCGCACGTGATCACGCAGGTGGCCACCACCGATGCCGTGGTGGCCGACACGGAGATGACCGAACCGGTCCACCAGGCGCTCGCGGAACGGGAGTTGCTGCCGCACGTGCATGTCGTGGATGCCGGCTACACCACTGCCGCCCTGTTCCTGTCCGCGACCGAGCGGGGTATGGAACTGCTCGGCCCGGCCCCGCACGACAGCAGCCGCCAGTCCCGAGAGGATCAGGGCTTCTCCCGCGCCGACTTCACCATCGACTGGGACAACGAGAGCGCCACCTGTCCCGGCGGGCACCGAAGTTTCGAGTGGTGGGAACAGAAACACCACCGCAACGGCACTCCGGTCCTCAAGGTGTTCTTCTCCGCCGAGCACTGCCGCCCCTGCCCGAAGCAGACGGCATGCACCAAGCCCCCGTCCGGCCGCCGGGGCAAGGGGCATCACCTTCCTGCCCCGCGAACGGCACGAGGCCCTCGAAGCCGTCCGCCAGGCCAAGGAGACCGACAATTGGAAGAACCGTTACGCGATCCGGGCCGGGGTCGAAGGAACGATCTCCCGTGCGACACGAGGGCGCACGATACGAGTGAACACACCGAGTGGAGGTTCGATGTTGAAGGTGTAGTTCCGGGCCAGTGTCCAGGGTCTGTCCCCACCCTGACGTGCGTTGCGGGTAACCGCGGGGTGCGGAGCTCAGGGGGTCAAGCCCAAGGGTGCCCGTGCCATCCGGGGACCACAGGCGAAGGGGAAGACTGGACGGGCGAACGACGAGTGAACCCCTGGTTGATGTCTCGTCAGGTATCAGCTCCGGATGATGGATCGCTCTGCCGGAGTCCAGGAACCGGCCGTTGAGAGGCGGCAAGCGGCGACTGTAAGAGGTGAGTTGCAGTCGTAGGACACCGCTGTTCCCGGGGCATAGGGGGCGCCCACCCCAGTCGGATCTCGTACGTGTGCAACGCGGAAACCCCGTCGGGGTCCGGGGCCGGTTATCCGGTGCCCGGTTGGCCGACCGCGAGGAGAGCTCAACTCCCCGGCGGGAACAGGAGGACCCAAGAAGCGAACGCCGGCGGCCGAAAGGCAGCGGGAAAGCGGGACACGATGACCGGCCCCTCCGCCGGTCGTCTCGTATAACCGGCCGGATACGGGCAGCTGCCCGGACCCGAAAGGGTGCTGACGTGGGTCTGGTGGGCCTGTGAAGTGACGATGACCGAAGGCGATGGAACCGAGGGACAAGTTGGACACCAAGGCGGTGAAGGAGGCCGGGATGGCAGATGCCGCTCCGGCTGTGATCGCGGTGGTGAACGGACCCGAGGACGATGCCACCGACTGGCTGTCGATCGACTGGCAGCGGGTGGATGACGACGTACGGCGGCTGCGGCAGAGGATCTTCACGGCGTCACAGGCAGGGGACCTGAAGAGGGTCCGCAATTTGCAGAAGCTGATGCTCCGTTCCCGCGCCAACGCACTGCATGCGGTGCGGCGGGTGACGGAGGTCAACGCTGGCCGCGAGACGGCGGGCGTCGACGGCAAGGTGGTGCTGACCGCGCCCGGCAAGGCCGAGGTGGCCGACTGGGTGCAGCACCGCTCCGAGTCGTGGACGGCCCGGCCCGTCAGACGGGTGTATGTGCCGAAGCCCGACGGGCGTCGGCGTCCGCTCGGCATTCCCGTGATCTTGGACCGCTGTCTTCAGGCTGTGGTCCTTGGTGCTCTGGAGCCCGAGTGGGAGGCACGGTTCGAGCCGAGGTCCTACGGATTCAGGCCCGGCCGTGGCTGTCATGACGCGATCGAGTCCATCTTTCTGACCTGCCGGGGCCCCAACCCTGGTCGGCCATGGGTACTTGACGCGGACCTGGCGGCGGCATTCGACCGGATCGACCATGATCACTTGCTCCGGCGGCTCGGCACGTTTCCCGCGCGGGAACTGGTCGCGCAGTGGCTGCGGGCCGGTGTGGTCGAGGACGGTCGGCTCACCGAGACCGGGGAGGGAACTCCCCAGGGCGGTGTGATCAGCCCCGCGCTGATGAACGTGGCTCTGCACGGAATGGAGGAGGCCGCCGGGGTGCGGTATCACGCGAGCGGCATCCACGCCGGGAGCGTGATGCGCAAGAGCCCCGTGCTGGTGAGGTACGCAGACGATCGTGCGCCACGAACACAACGGGAGGTTTCGATGTAGACGGAATCTTCCGACGTGATGCTGCACCGGTGATGGAGGTGGGCCCTCCGAGACCGCCCACGCAGGGGGAGGTCTCAAACCGCCGCAGGTTGCTCCGGTGAATGAGCCGGGGTGATGAGCACTGCGGAAAAGGCGCACAAGATGCGTCAGGTGTGAGCCGAGAAGGCGAACGCGAGTGAACCACTGATGAAGTGTCGAAAGCGTATGAACGGTTACCGAAACCGGGGTCCAGTTGTTGCCCCGGGATGAATCTGGCGGGTTCCTGTATCTCTGGCCAGGTGGTGCCCGGCATAAAGGTGGCGCGAGCTCGGTTCAGGCGCTGGTGCGGAACGTGGGAACCCCTCGCCGCGATGCTGCCACCGGTCAGGTTGAGGCCGGTTGGCGATAAGGGAGAACCTCAAGCAGCTGAAACTGTGAGGGGCAGAGTACCGATGCGTGGCAGGGGGACGGATCGCCTCGTAGTAGTGATGATGCCTCTGTAATGGGGGCGGAGCGAAGGGGGCGAGTTGTCCCGATCTAGTTTGGTGGTCAACCGGAGTTCCCGGGAGGAGCCAGGTGAACGGATCAAGGCCGCAGGCCGAGGTCAAGTCGTTTTACATCTCCAAGTTGATGGTGTGGGAGGCATTTCAGCGAGTCAAGGCCAACAAGGGTGCGCCCGGAACGGATGGCGTGACGATCGAGCGATACGAACAGAACCTTTCGAGGAATCTGTTCAAATTGTGGAATCGGATGTCGTCCGGTTCGTATTTCCCTCCGGCGGTGAAGGCCGTGGAGATCCCCAAAGCAGGCGGGAAAGGCATCCGCGTGCTCGGGGTGCCCACCGTGGACGACCGGATCGCTCAGACGGTGGCCGCGATGTATCTGGAGCGTCGGGTGGAGCCTGTGTTCCACCCGGACTCCTACGGCTACCGGCCCCGGCGATCGGCGTTGGACGCGGTGGAGCAGTGCCGGCAGCGCTGTTGGCGGAGTGACTGGGTGGTCGATCTCGACATCCGGGCATTCTTCGACAGCGTGGACCACGAGCTGATGCTCAAGGCGGTCGAGCGGCATATCGACGCAGACGGGAAATGGGTCCTGCTCTACGTCAAGCGGTGGCTGGTCGCTCCGCTGGCGAAGGCGGACGGATCGGTGCAGCAACGGGATCGCGGAACTCCCCAGGGGTCGGCGATCACGCCCCCAACGCAATGGGTAACTCGGGCATGAGTCACCCTCCGTAGCGTCTTGATCTTGATGCTGGTCGTCGGCGGTGCGCTCACGCACGGGTATGCGGTGCCGGATGGTGATCTTCTCGGGGCCGACGAGGACGTCCTTGACGAGGAGCCTCAGGACGCGCTGGCGCTCGGGGACCTCGGCTGTCCCAGCGTTCTCGCGGAGCTGGGCGAGGAAGCCTTCGAGGTCGTCAGCGAGCTTGAGGTAGGCGTCGCGGTCGGCGAGCTGGGCTTCCAGCGCGTCGAGTTGGCCACGCAGGTTACTCTCCCGGGCCCGCAGGCCGGGCATCCGGGCCCGCAGTTCATCGATGGTGACGAGCTGTTCCTGGAACGCCTCGATCATGCGCGTGATCGCTGCGGTGGCCTTGGCCAGGGCCAGTTCGAGACGGCTGCGCTGGCGGGTGGCGGGGTCGGAGGTGCGGGCACGGTCCAGCCGCTTGTCGATCTCGGACCGGATCAGGTGCGGGTCGGCGATCATGCCGATGATGTGGTCCCAGACGACGGTGTCGAGGTAGTCGGCGCGGACGGGCTTGTTGGTGCAGACCCGGCCGCCCGCGTAGCGGTAGTCGTCGGAGCCCAGGCACCGGTAGTAGTAGATCTTCTTGCCGGAGGAAGTAGTGGTCGAGGTGCGGTAGTAGCCGTATCCGCAGCTCACACACGCCGACAGCCCCTGAAGCAGGGAGGGGACCTTGCTGTTGCGCGAAGCGAAGCGCTTGTTGTCGGCGAGCCGCTGGGCGGCGCGCTCGAAGGTGGCCGGGGTGACGAGCGCGGGAACGGGGATGGTGATCCACTCCTCGCGGGGGCGGTCGGCGGTCTTGACGGCGCGCGGAGTACTGCGGCCCTCCAGGCGGGCCCGGCGGTTCAGGCCCGGGGACTCGTGGAGGATCTGGGTCTTGCCGAAGGCTGCCTGCCCTTGGTAGGCGGGGTTTTTGAGCATGCCCCAGACCACGCTGCGGTCCCAGCGGGTCTTGCCGGTGCGGGTGGGAGTGCCGCTGTCGGTGAGCCAGCGGGTCAGGTCCGCGATGGAGACCCCGTCGTCGGTATAGCGGCGGAACAGCTCGACCACCAGCGCCGCCTCGGACTCGACGATCTCGTAGGTGGCCCCGCACTCGGGGGTCTTGCGCAGGTAGCGGTAGCCGAACGGGGCTCCGCCCAGCACGTTCACCGCCCCCGAGCGGGCCCGGTAGGTCTTCCCGCGCCGGTAGCGTTCCATCAGCTGGGCCTTCTCGTACTCGGCGAACATGCCCTGGAACTGGACCATCAGCTGGTCCTCGGGGCTGTCGCCGCGTGGGCCGCGGACGAACTCCACCCGGGTGCCTGCCCGGGCGAACTCCTCGACCAGCAGGGCCTGGTAAGCGAACTTGCGGGCGAGGCGGTCGGGCGCATAGCACAGCACCACATCCACGCCGACCTGGGCGACCAGGTCGCGCAACCGCTCCAGCGCGGGCCGCACCAGGGTCGCCCCGGAGTGCCCCTCGTCCTCGAACACCCACTCCTCGGGCAGCTCAAGACGCTGTTCTGCGACGTGCGCGCGCAGGGCCGCGGTCTGCGAGCTGATCGTCTGGTCCTTCTTCTGCCGGGCCGAGGACACCCGGGCGTAGATCGCCACGCTGGTCATCGCTCACTCCTGCCTGCTCCAGGCGATCCCGTATCCGGGCCCGCCGCTGCGGAACCAACGCCGCATAGGCCGCGGACAAGTCCGCCGCCGCATGACGGTCGAAGACCGCCTCCACCTCCACCGGCCGGCCGCTCACCTGCCCGGCCGCCCCTCCGGGGCACCCCGCTCAAGGAATTCGGCCAGGGCCTGGGCCACCACCGCGGAGATCGCCCGGTCGCTCTCGTGGGCACGGGCGCGGATCTGTCCTGCCAGCGATTCCGGCAGCTTGACAGTGAACACCACGCTCGACTCGGGGACTTCGAGATGTCCAGCGGCCATGGCCTGCTCCAGATACCGGCGTGCCTGACGCACCGACACCCCGTACCTACTCGCCAACGTGCGGGCGGCTGCGGCCACGGGCGCACCCGCCCCGACCAGATCCGCGGCGGCGTTGACCCGCCGGGCGTACTCGACGCTATCGACACGATCACCACGCACCATGTCACAAACCTACTACCCATTGTGACGCTCCTTACCCTCCGCGCGAGGAAGGAGTTCCAAGCGCCGGTAGCCGAGCGTCACCTCGAAGCAGAAGTTGCCCATTGCGTTGGGGGCGTGATTTCGCCCGTGCTGGCGAATCTGTATCTCCACTACGCGTTCGATCTGTGGCTGGCTCGGGAGTTCCCGCAGGTCACCTTCGAACGGTACTGCGATGATGCGGTGATTCACTGCGGCAGTGAGAGGCAGGCCCGCCACGTGCGGGACGCTCTCACGCAGCGATTGGCGCAGGTCGGTTTGGAATTGCATCCGGACAAGACGCGCATCGTCTATTGCAAGGACGCTGATCGGCGAGGCTCGTACGAGCACACGGCGTTCACGTTTCTTGGATACACGTTCCGACCCAGACTGGCCAAGAACCGGTACGGGAAGCACTTTGTGAGCTTCCTGCCCGCGGTCAGCAAGGCGGCGATCAAGGCGATGGGCAAGGTAATGCGTTCCTGGCGCATCGCCCAACGCAGTGAGGTCTTCTCGGCAACGTGACAGTTGCGGAGTGTGACGGGGTGCGGGTGCCCGCTCGCGGCCTAGTTCTGCGGTGCCAGGGTGCGCAGGACGTCGAACTCGTTGCCCTCGGGGTCTGCCATGACCACCCAGTTTCGGTCTGAGCCCTGGCCCACATCAGTCTTGGTGGCGCCGAGGCCGAGCAATCTGGTCACCTCGTCCTCGGTGCTACCGTCGATCGGGCTGACGTCGAGGTGAAGCCGGTTCTTCACGGTCTTGCCCTCGGGCACCTGGATGAACAGCAGGGTGGGCGGCATCTGGCGGGCCCGAACATCCTCGACGGTCGGCACCCAGGAGCCGATCTCGACCTTGCCCTCGCTCCGGTCGATCACCTTGAAGTCCAGGACCTCGCACCAAAAGGCCGCGAGCCTCTCCGGATCGTGGCAGTCAACGGCCAACTCGGTGAACCTACTTGTCATGACTCTCCCAGATAGTGCGGACAGGGCTCAGAGTATGCCGCCCGTCCGACAGATCCGAGATCTTCCTGACTAGGGTGCGTTTCAGAAGTGGATCTCGATGTGTCAAGATCCACTTCATGGGGAGGCATGATCTGACGAATGCACAGTGGGCGAAGCTGGAGCCGCTGCTCCCGGTCGGAAGCAAGCCTGGACGGCCGCCGGTCCGCACCAAGCGACAGTTGATAGACGGCATACGCTGGCGCACTCGCGCCGGTGCTCCCTGGCGGGACGTGCCTGAGCGGTATGGCCCGTGGGAGACGGTGTACGGACTGTTCCGGCGTTGGCAGCGGGACGGCACCTGGCATCGCATCTTCGAGCAACTGCAGGCCCGGGCCGACGCCGAGGGGTTGATCACCTGGGACGTCTCGGTGGACTCGACTATCGCCCGTGCCCACCAGCATGCGGCGGGTGCCCGCAAAAAGGGGATCTGCAGGTCGAGCCGCCGGGTGGCGTCTTCACCGAGCCTGACGACCATGGGCTCGGACGTTCCCGGGGCGGCCTGACGACCAAGCTCCACCTGGCGGTCGAGCAGGCGCAGAAGCCGATGTCACTGGTGATCACGGCCGGGCAGCGCGGTGACTCCCCGCAGTTCCAGGTGGTCCTGGACCGTATCCGGGTGCCCAGGCTCGGGCCGGGCCGGCCTCGCACCCGGCCGGACAAGGTTCGTGCCGACAAGGCGTACGGCTCCCGCGCGAACCGCGCCTACCTGCGCAAGCGCGGTATCCGCTGCACGATCCCGGAGAAGCGTGACCAGATCGCCAACCGCAAGAAACGCGGCCCTCACGGCGGTCGGCCGCCGAAGTTCGACAAGGCCGACTACAAAGAGCGCCACGCGGTGGAGTGCGGAATCAACCGCCTCAAGCGGCACCGCGCGGTCGCCACGAGATACGACAAGCTCGCCGTCCGCTACGAAGCGACCGTTCTGGTCGCAGCTATCAACGAGTGGCTGTGACCAGCATCCTCATGCTCGTCCTGGTGGCTTTCACTGGTCTTCGGTGTCGAATGCCTGGGCCACGGCGAGGCTGTCCTCGTAGATATGGTGCCGGGTGACCAAGCCGTCTTCGAAGGTGAGGTGCATAGCAAACCGCGCGCGATACGCACGTCCGGTGGACCGAGCGGTCTGGCGAATCTCGCCGATCACGACTGCGTCGTTTCCGTCGATGAGGATGCGCTCAACCTCAGTCGCCACCTGCTCCGGCACGTGGTGCTCGGCAAGTTCGCGATAGTGGGCGGCCGCGTCGGCCCGGGTGGACCGATGACGGATCCAGGGCGTGGCAGTACGACCGTGCTCGGCCTCCGGCCAGTTCAGCTTCCAATCGCCCCGCTCGGCGTACAGCTCGGCGATGCGCTCGGGGTCGCCCTCACCAATCCTGCGCAGTAACTCCTCAACCGCGGTCCGTGTGTTCGTAGATGTGGCTACGCACATGATTGGCCCCTCCGTATGGTCCGCGTCCTGCTCACGCGGCGAGATCACCAACCTAGCCCGCACAGTCCGGGCGAGACGATTACCTCCTGAGTAAGGCAACGCATCATAAAGATCCACTTTCGAAACGCACCCTAGGGACATCAGACGGGCTTGACCCGGCATCAGATACGCGAGAAGCCCGTGGTAGGAACAGGTCTGCGGAGAACAGGTTCCGGGGTCCGAGAGGCTTCACGCGTTGACCAGTGTCACCTACACCGGCGTGCTCGATGTCAGCCGGGCCACTGCTGAGGCCCTCGCGAAGCTGCTGCTCGAACACCGTGAGCGTCTCGGGACCCGCAAGGGCACCCGCGCCCTGGGTCCGTTCAAACAGAGCGTGTTGATCCTGCGCTGGTTCCTGGACGGTGCCCGGCTGACTCAACTTGCCCGCGACAACCGGATCTCCGTCCCGACGGCCTACCGCTACCTCCACGAAGGGCTGACCGTGCTCGCCGACCAAGCCCCGGACCTGTCCACCGCACTGGAGCGCGCGGCCGCAGCCGGCTTTACACACCTCAACCTCGACGGCACCGTCATCCGTACCGATCGCGTCGCCGCCCCCGGCCCGAACAAGGCCGACCTGTGGTGGTCGGGCAAGCACAAGCACCACGGCGGCAACGTCCAGGTCATTTCCGCACCCGACGGCTGGCCGCTCTGGGTCTCGCCGGTCCGGCCCGGCCGCGAGCACGACACCACCTGCGCCCGTACCCACGGCCTGATCGCCGCCCTGAACCGGCTCGCCGACACCCTCGACATCCCCACCCTGACCGACCTCGGCTACCAGAACGCCGGGGCCGGCCTCCGCCACCCGGTCAAAAAGCCCAAGGGCGGCGAACTCACCGATGACGCCAAGGCGTTCAACTCCGTCATCCGAGGCGTCCACGGCGTGGCCGAACGCGCCAACGCCCTGCTCAAGGTGACCTTCAAGGCTCTGCGCAGGGTCAGCCTCGACCCCAAGGCGATCACCCGGATCACCCGCGCTGCCCTCGTCCTGCTCCAGATGGAACACGGCCGCACCATCTGAACGAAGATCACGAACCGTCACGAGACGTTACCGAGAAGGGCTCAGTGACAAGTCGCTGATGGACCTTGCGCGGATGTTCAACAACATCGTGCAGGGATGGATCAACTATTACGGGCGATTCTACAAGTCCATGTTGTATCCCCTCCTCCGGCGCATCAACAGAATGTTGGTGGGCTGGGCCTGCCAGAAGTACAAACGACTGCGCCGCCGGGAGAAACGCGCGGGAGAACTACTGGCAGGCGCGGCCCGCCGGTTTCCCAACATGTTCGCCCACTGGCGGTTCGGCCTCAAGCCTGACGGCTGGGCAATGGGAGCCGTGTGAGCCGAGAGGCTCCCGCACGGTTCTGCGAGCGGCGGCGGGTGCGATTCCCGCCGCCGACTCTCCTGGTGGCGATGTGCCACAGCCGTGAGCAGGCCGAGGAGGTCAAGCAGCGGCTCGCCGCCTGGCTGGAACCCAGAGGGCTCGCCTTCAACGAGGACAAGACGCGCATCGTGCGCCTCACCGAGGGCTTCTGCTTCCTGGGCTTCCACGTCCGGCTGTATCGCAACCGGAAACTGCTGATCAAACCCAGCAAGGCGTCCGTGAAACGGATCCGGAAACGGCTCGCCGCCGAGATGTGGGACCTGCGCGGGTCCAATGCCGAGGCGGTGATCAGGACCCTCAACCCGATCATCCGGGGCTGGTCCGCCTACTTCCGGATCGGGGTGTCCAGCAGGGTCTTCAGCTCGCTGGACTTCTACGTGTGGCAGCTCGCCTACAAGTGGGCCAAGCACGAACACGCGAACAAGCCAAAGGACTGGATCGTGCACCGCTACTTCGGAGAGTTCAACCCCCGCCGGGGTGACCGGTGGGTCTTCGGAGACCGCGGCAGCGGACGGTTCCTCACCAAGTTCGCGTGGACGAAGATCGTCCGGCACCAGCTCGTCAAGTTCGGGGCGTCTCCGGATGACCCGGCACTGACCGAGTACTGGGCCCGGCGGCGGCGCAAGGACGTGATCCCGCTGATCGACAAGGCCGACTGGCACCTGCTCAACCGCCAGAACGGCCGCTGTCCGCTCTGCGGGGCTCTTCTGCTGCACGCTGACCATCCGCCGTCCGGCCCCATCGCGTGGGAGCAGTGGCTGCGGGCGACCCGCAAAGCGATCAGCCGCAAGGCGATCGTCATCACCGGGCCGGGCACACCGGACGCCCCACCCGCCCAACTCCTGCACGCCCACTGCCGACAACGGCTTGTCACCGCCACCGGCAAGGGGCCCAGCCTTCTGCCCGCCCGTGAGCCATAGGGCCTGCTTGAGCCGTGTGCGGGGCCAACCCGCCCGCACGGTTCTCAGGGGGCGGCGGCGCGGCAACGCGCCGCCGCTACCCGACAGGCCGTCCGTGTCACCGGCCTGCGCCGTACCCGCTACCGCGATCTACCCGCGACCCGCCTCGGCCACGTCTTCGCCGCCACCGCACTCAACCTCATCCGCATCAACCGATGGCTGACCGGCACCCCACTCGGCGGCACCCGCACCTCCCACCTCGAAGCCCTGATGCTCGCGGCCTGACCACCCGAATCACGCATTCCTCAGCAGAGTCCTGAAGGGCGGAGCACTGGCCAAGATCAGAGGTAGAGGAAGTCGAGTGAGACGTCGGCGCTCTGCGCCAGGCCGCGGAAGGTGATGGCCTCGCCGCGGCGGATCATCTCCCGTAGCCTCTTCTCGGCGCGAGCCTGTGCGGCGGCGCTCTTGCGGGCGGCGGCCTGGCGGAGGTTGTCGGGGTTGCGGCGCATGCCGGTCACCTCCCGTCCCGGGTGCGGGTGATCGCGTCGGTGCGGGCCTCAACACCGGCTCCGCGGACGGCCTGGGGCGGCTCGTCGGCGAGCCGGGTTGCTTCGAGTTTGACGATGATGCGGCCGAGGACGTCCTGTTCCTGTCGGCGCCCGGGTCGCCGGGCATCGACCCGAGCGGCAAGTTCGTACCGGAGGGTGCGGCGGGCACTGCCGCTGTGGTCACCGCCTCCTGGAACATCCTCCGCCAGGAGGACCGCCGTCAGGCCGCCTCCCACATGCGGCACCTCGTGGACGCGTCCGTCGACCGCGGCCAGTGGCTCAGCCCGACCGTGATCCGCATCTGGGCGAGGTATGCCAGCCCGTGGCCGCAGGCTGTCCACCTCGCAGCCATCACCCCGACCCTTCGTTCCGTCGACCAGCTCCGCTATAGCACCGCGGCGCCGGCGCCCTCGCTCCCCTCGGCCACCCCACAGACAGTGACCCGCCGGGCCGCCAAGACACCGGGCGTCATCTGGCCGCTGTGGGAGGAACGCCTGAGTCCGGTGCCGCACGTCCGGCAGCACCTGGGAGCCGCACTCTCGGTCAGCCTGATGGTGGTGAACAGCCGCACTCCAGTGGCAGCTGAACTCGGCGGCCCTGCAACGTCGCCCGCGTCGCCGACTGGATCGACACCGCACCCAGAACACGACGCCGGGCCACGCACTTCCGCACTCTGTGCTCAGCCACCGCATGATCTGCCCGACATCACCAGCAGAGTCGCGTCGTCGGGTTTCGCGTCGAGGGCGCGATGCACGAAGAGAGGGCGCCGTGTCCCGGCGGCGCGGGTAAAAGCCCGTCCGTAGGGAAAGATGACAAGGCGCGGTCTTTACCCGTGCTGTAGCGGGCTGGAGGGAAGTTCTCGTGAGACGAACGCCTGCAAACGCAGGCACCGAGATTGCAGGGTGGGCCATCCCAGGGGACGGCGGGCAATGGTCTGCCCCCCTGCAGTGCACAACCCGGGACCTCTCGCTGCTCAACCCCGGCCTTCCCCACGTAGAGCCGCACGTCACGGCGTGGGCGCAGAAAGTGGGGCTGCTGTCTGCGGAAGCGGCTGAGCAGGCCCGCAGGGAGCGTCATATTGCCTTCGCCGGACGGGTCTGGCCATGGGCACCCCCGGAGCGGCTGGCAGAGCTGTCTCGCTTGGCCCTGTGGATGTTCGTCGTCGATGACCGCAGTGACGCCCGCGGGGACGATTCCGGAGCGGTCGACACAGAGCTGCAAGCCATGATGCGCATCGTCACCTGCGCACAGGACGTTGTGCCCGAAAATGCGCCGGGGACCGTACGCGTACTGGCAGAGGTCGTGCCCCGATTGGCCGATCAGATGAGCCCCGCATGGAGCGATCGCTTCCGCCGGCATCTGGCGGAATGGATACGCACCAACCAGGACATGATCCGGCGCCGGGTGGAACGCAGCGTACCCACGCCTCATGCCTACGTCGCCTGGCGCCGGGTCTCCGGAGCGGTCGGCTGGTGCTTCGACCTCACCGAATACGCACAGGACGCGGAACTCACCGAGCTGGTGTGGTCCTCGCCGGCCTGCCGACAGCTGCGGGATACCGCCGCCGACATCATCTGCTGGACCAACGACCTGTACTCCCTCGGCAAAGAACTACGCACCGGCGAAACCAGCAACCTCGTCGTGATACTGCAGCACCATCACCACTTGACGCTGCAGGACGCTGTCAACGAGGTGCACCGCCGGCTCTCCCTGCGAATCATCGAATTGCCTGCCGCAATAGTCAGTCTGCAGACCACCGCCCTCGCCATGAACCTGACGGTGCAGGAACAGGCCGCAGTTGACCGGTACGTGGACGGGATCCGCGCATGGGCTCGTGGATTTCTCGAATACAGCCAGGAATCGGCACGGTACGCCGAGGCCTCCGTTCCCCCAGCAACGGCGGGGCTGCGGTTGTGAGCCAGGACTACTTTGGAACGGGCGACCGATCGATGTCCGCCCGACCGGCTCGGGAAGCGTCCTGAGCGCACCGGCAGCAGGACCGCCCCCGGTCCTGCTGCCGGCCCTTCACCGGCTGGCGGTACGCCCCGGAGAACCCCGAGGCCGACGCCGGGTTCGACGACTCGTCCTGGCGGCTCTGCGACCTCACCACGTCCCACAGGTGGCGCGCGAAGAGCACCCTCCTGGGCCCACGACGCGTTCAAGTCGGCCCGTGGGCTGACCGCGGCCGGACTCGACGGCGACGCCACCGTACTTGCCTGGCGCATCCAGGGCGGGACCGGGGACGAAGTCGTCCGCGGACCGCTCAACGCCGGTGGATGTACTAAGAACCGGGCCGGGTGGTATCTGCCCGGCTTCCCCGACACCAGTGGCAGCCCGTCGACCTGCCGTGGGACTGGACCCGCCAGGGGGTCGCCTGGTACCCCACGACGTTCCGTCTCGACCCGGACGACAAGGAAAACGGCCGTCGGAGCCGTGGACATGCCCCCGACGGTCCCGCACGCCGTTCTCCCAGGTCAACCCACGAATACGCCGATCATGTGTGTCTGCCTACCGATGAAGTCGGGAGACCTCGGCGACGATGGGCCGTGAAGCCGAACCCCACGCCGGCGTTGCGAGATCCCACCGCACGATCAACCGCATCCAATCCCCCAACATCTCTGCCGTGTATATGCGTGTTTCGCTAGGCTCCCCAGCATGCTGGCAGAGCAGGGAGAATAGAGTGTCGGAACGTCACCGCACCGAGAGGACCACCGTCGTGGACGGACGCGATCGGGTGGGTAAGCCCCTGTACGAGCGCCAAAACGAGGTGGTCGCTGCTCGGAATGCGGTGGAGGGGATCTGCGCAGGCGGCGGGGACCGCGAAGGCAAGCAGGGTGGGCTGCTGTTCTTCAGCGCTGCCGCCGGGCTGGGCAAGACGACCGTGCTGGCCGAGGTCCGGCGCATCGCCACTGCCCGCGGCTGCACTGTACTGTCTGCCCGAGGCGGCGAGCAGGAGCATACCGTCCCCTTCCATGTCGTACGCCAGCTGCTGCAGCCCATCCTCGCTTCCTGCACCGAGGCCGAGCGTCGCGAGATATTCGGCGGGTGGTACGAGATCGCCGGCCCGGCCGTTGGTCTGTTCGCTCAGCAGACCGGTACCGCCGCCCCGGACCCGCAGGGCGTCCGGGACGGTCTGGACTGGGTCGTCACCCAGCTGGCCGTGCGACGGGCACCGATAGTGATCGTTCTCGACGACGCCCACTGGGGTGATCTGGAGTCACTCGCCTGGCTCGCCGCGTTCGCGGTGAGAGCGCAGGAACTTCCCGTGCTGGTGGTCCTCGGCTACCGCCCGGACGAAGTGCCCACCGAGGCCGCGACGTTCCGCGAACTGATCGACGGCCGCAGCGGACGCCCGATCCCCCTGCACGTTCTCAGCCCGGAGGCAGTGGGCGAACTGGTGCGAAGTTCGCTCGGAGCGGAAGCCGACGACCTCTTCTGCCGCGAGTGTTGGGCGGTCACCGGCGGTAACCCCTACGAGGCCGTCGAGCTCATCGCCAAGGTCCAGGACCGCAGCCTCGCCCCGAACGCGGAGTCGGCCTCCCTGCTGCGCGAACTCGCTGCGAGCGCACGCGGCGCCGGACTGGTCAAACGGCTGGAGAGGCTCGGCCACGCCTCTGTCCGGGTTGCCTGGGCCGCCGCGGTGCTCGGCACCGAGATCTCCCCGGAGCTGGCCGCAGCAGTGGCCGGACTGCCACCGGCCGAGGCCCAGGACGCCGTGGACCGGCTGCGCGTCGCCCGTATTCTCACCGGCAGCCGGACACTCGAGTTCATCCATCCACTCGTCGCCACCGCTGTGTACCAGGCCATCCCGCCGACCACCCGCACCGCGCTGCACGGTCAGGCCGCCTGGGCGGTGGCCGACGCGGGCCTGGGCGTCACAGCCGCCGCTCGGCATCTGCTCGAGACCCATCCCGAGGACGACCCACACACCGTCCTTCAACTGCGCGCTGCCGCGCGCGAGAATCTCCGTCTTGGCGCGCCCGACGCGGCTCGACGCTGTCTGGAACGTGCGCTGCGCGAACCGCCGGCGCCCGAGGATCGCGCGGGCGTGCTCTACGAACTCGGCTGCTCTGCCCTGCTCACTGCCCCGGCCGTCACCGTCAATCACCTCACGGCAGCCCTGGAGCAGCCCTTCCTGGACCCCGCGCTCAGGGAGGACGCCACCTTCCGGCTGGCTCAGGCATTCGCCCACAACGACCAGCCCGCCAGAGCGGCCGCCGTCGCGGGCGCCGAGGCAGCACAGGCAAAGTCCGCTCGAGCACGGCTGCGCCTGCAGGCAGCGCATTATCTATGGCTGGCCTTCGACGCGCACGAGGCGCAGGCGTCCGAGCGCTCCCGTCGGCTCGTACGGCTTGCCGAGCACGTGCCCGGAAAGGACATCGAGGAGCGGGCCCTGCTGTGCGTTCGAACCTGGGACGCGATGTTGCGCGGGGAGCCGACCGCGAACACGCTGGCCATCGCTGCACGTGCCCTGGGACTGAGGTACACCGACCCGGACTGGGGTTTCGAACTCCCGAGCCTGACCGCGCTCAGCTACATGTACGCCGACGAGTGCGACCGCGCGGAAGAACTGTTCAGTTCGGCCATCGCAGAGTGCGAACAGGTCGGGTGGAGTGGTGCCCACCTCTCTTTCGGCTTCACTCTCCTCGGCCTGGTCTGGTTCCGGCGCGGGATGCTCGTCGAAGCCGAGGACTGCGCGCGTGAGGGAGTGCGCCTGGCCGAGCGGGTGGGCCCCCGGGTGCCCGCCCAATGGTATGCCGTCGGACTGTTGCTGGACGTCCTGCTGTCCCGGGGCCGCGTCGAGGAGGCGCTTCGCGTCGCCGAGACGTACGACTTCGCGCCCCCCTACCCGAACGCGGTGGCCTTCCCCGACTCCCAAACCGTCTACGGACGACTGCTTCTCGCCCGTGGTCTGCGCGAGGAGGCCGTGGCACAACTCACCGCGGCCGGGAAACGGCTGGAAGCCAAGGGCATCCTCAACCCGACCTGGTGTCCCTGGGCGGGATACCTCGCCATCGCCATCGCTGAGGAGGACCCCCAGCGCGCCCGCGCCCTCGCAGCGGAGATGCTGCGTCGGGCAGAGCGATATGGCACGCCCACCGCCATCGGTGAGGCGCTGTGCTTCGGCGCGGCGGTGGACGAGGACGGGCAGGCGCTGCCCCAGCGAGAGCGCGCGGTGAAGGTACTGAGCCGGTCCCCCAATCGGCACGCGTACGCTGAGGCGCTGATTGACCTCGGCGCGGAGCTCAGGCGCGACGGCCGCACCGACAGGGTAGCCGAGCTGCTGTTCGAGGGTATCGAGCTGGCGGACCGATGTGGTGCCGACCATCTCGCTGAGCGAGGCCGTGCGGAGATGGCCAAGGCTGGGCTGCGGCTGCATCGGCAACGCACTTTGGCGCAGCGTCGGGTGAGCGCCGCAGAGCAGGGCTGACCCCGACCGAGGCAACGGGGTCGGCCCCCTGAATGGGGCCTGTGTGATGTCGTGATCAATCTTGCAGATCCGGATCCGCCTGGAAGGCGGATCCGGTGGGAAGACGATCGCGACGCGCAGGCAACTCACCGACGAACAGTGGAAGTTGATCGAGCCGTTCCTGCCGATAGCTGAGTACGGCCCGTACCCCGAGCGGCTGCGGGATCAGTTTGAGGGGTGATCCGGCGGTTCAGGACAGGCGCGCAGTGGCGTGAGATGCCGGCCGTGCTTCACAGGCGGCACCCGCCGCCCGGGACGGTGACGATCACCGGCGGGTTGCCGAGCTTGGCACACAGCTTACTCATCGTGACCTTGACGACGGTGGTGAGCGGGTCGGTGTTGGCGTCCCACGCCTTCTCCAGGAGCTCCTCGGCGCTGACCACCGTGCCCCGCGCCCGCATCAGCACCTTCAGCACCTCCAGCACGGCGTACTCCTTGAGGGACAGCGGCAGGTAGCGCCCGTCACGGTGGGTCTGTCGGAGCCCGGTGTCCAGTGTGATCCCGGCGCGTTCCAGCACTGGCGGCAGCGGCGGACCCGCCCGTCGGCGCCGACGATTCGCGCGGATTTACACCCCCCTCGGAACCCAGGACTGAAGTTCCACCCTGGAGCTGGACAGCCTGATACTGGGACGACAGGTTCCGGAGGAAGCAGATCCAGGTAGTGAGCAAGAAGAGCAATACGAGCAAGCGGTACACGGCCGAGTTCAAGCGGGACGCGGTCGGGCTGGTCCGCTCCTCCGGGCGGACGGTGACGGAGGTGGCCCGTGAGCTCGGGGTGAGCTCCGAAGGGCTGCGGGGCTGGGTGAAGCAGGCCGCGATCGACCGGGGCGAGGGGCCGGCCGGGGTGTTGACCACCGCGGAGCGTGAGGAACTGGTCCGGCTGCGACGCAAGGTCCGCGAGCAGGAACAGACGATCGAGGTGCTGGGAAAAGCGACCGCCTTCTTCGCGCGGCAGAAGACGAAGTAGCCGCGCGCTACCGGTTCATCGACGCGGAGAAGGCATCCGAGGACAATCCCGGCGGCTACGGCGTGAGTCTGCTGTGCCGGGCGTTGAAGGTGGCGCGATCGGCGTATTACGTCTGGCTTGCCGCGCGGCCCGCCGCCGAGGTGCGCCAGGCGGCCGAGGACGAGCTCGCCGGGGAGATCCGGCAGATCCACGCCGATTCCCGTGGGGCTTACGGGGCCCCGCGGGTGACCGCGAAACTGCGACGCGGGGGCAGGCGGATCAATCGGAAGAAGGTCGAGCGGATCATGCGCGAGCGCGACATCCGCGGGATCACCCGCCGCAAGCGCCGCAGCCTGACCAAGGCCGACACCAAGGCGGCCCCGTCGCCGGACCTGGTCGGGAGGGACTTCACCGCCGCCGAGCCCGGCACGAAACTGGTCTCGGACATCACATATCTGCCCACACTCGCCGGCTGGTGGTATCTGGCGACGGTCATCGATCTGGCGACCCGCGAGGTGATCGGGTACGCGATGGCCGACCACCATCGCGCCGAACTTGTTGTCGGCGCCCTGAAGATGGCCGCCGGCCGCGGCGCCCTGAGGGAGGACTGCATCGCACACTCGGATCGCGGATCGGAGTACACGTCGAGTGAATACCGCAAGCTGATACGGGAGTTGAAGCTGAGCCAGAGCATGGGACGAACCGGGTCATGTTACGATAACGCCGCGGCTGAAAGCTTTTTCGGTTTGCTGAAAGCGGAGATCGGGACCACCGTCTGGGAGTCCCACGAGGCTGCTCGCGCGGACGTCTTCCGCTTTATCGAGGTCGAATACAACCGAACCCGTCTGCGCAAGCATCCGGTCTACGGCTACGTCACCCCGATCGAGACCAGGGCCCTGGCGGCCCAAGATCTCACCCACGCAGCGTAAACATTCGCTGTCCATGATCGTGGGGGAACTTCAGGACCCCCTCTACCGGCGCTTCTGTCTCTACCGCGAACGAGACTTCCGTGAGGCGCCGGGCCAAGTTCGACTCGTGGACGACACTGAGATCACAATCAAGCTCACCTCCGACGAAGCCCTCGTCTCGGACTGGCTGGAGCGCGTTCAGATGACCGACCTCAGCCGTCTGGTCGACGACCCAGCCGCATGGGTTCCGATCCACGAGCGTTCCGGTCGTGTGGGCGGAGAAGGCGGGGCGGTCCACGCAGATGGTCATCGTGCCCGGACAAGTCCTGGCGCTTGCCCGCTCGGATCCTCAAGACGGTCGGCCAGACCGCGACGGGCAGGCCGTGCCCGCCGGCATTGGTCACCGTCCGGCCTGGACGAACCCTGCCCTGCGCGGTCACGTTCGTCGGACAGTCACCGTTCATGCGACCCCCTGGAACCTACGACAGGCCACATGTCAAGCAGCGACTTGCCGACACTTCCCAGCGCCCCACCGCCACAGCGGGTGAGTAGACGTCAGAAGATCACCTGCAAGGGCTAATGGTCTTTCAATCTCCCACGCTCTAATTGAATTTGACGGCCAGTCAGATCTCTTTCGAAGTGGCGTAGAGGAGTTCTGCATACCCGATCAGCCCCACAAACCAGGGCTCCCGATTTGCTCGACATGACAGCAATAGGGGGTGTTAGTACGTTCAATCGCACCGGCTGTCACAGCGGGACTGTCTCTGAGGTCCAAGAAGGAGAACAAACGACATGATCATGACCCGTTCCCACGCGATCGCCACGGCCGTCGCGACCGCCGCAGTACTGACCGCGACCGGCATCACCTACGCCACCGCCGTCCCCGCCCCCCAGGCCCAGGCCCAGGCCCAGGTGGCCACGGACACCATCCCCGCCCAGACACTCATGGGCGGGGAAGGCGGCAACAACGGCAAGGGCAACGAAGGCAACGAGCGCCGGGGCAACGAGCGCGGAGGCAACGAGCGCGAGGGCAGGCGCCATTACGAGGGCCGGATCCACATCAACGAGCGCGAATACTCCGGCCGCCCCGACGGCTGCATCACCGTCGTCAGCGGCCTGGGCGCCAAGAGCTTCAACATCCGCAACGAAAGCCGCAACGAAGTCGAGGTCTTCCGCGGAGCCGTGTGCGACAACGGCGCCCCCATCGCCACCGTCGGCCCCCGCAGCTCCGCCAACAACGTCCGCCCGGGCAAGGACGAGGACGAGAACTTCGAGAAGGGCGAGGACCACGGGAAGAAGCACCACGAGGAGATGAATGGCGGTGTGAAGGTCAAGAACGGAGTCATCGCCAGCTTCCGCGTCGTCAAGCGCCACCACGGTGAGAGGGGCGAGGGCGGCGAGGGCGGCGACTTCGGCGACTACTAAACCCAGCAACCGCCTGATACGCATGCCGCAGAACCCCGGCCCGCCGTAATCGGGCCGGGGCCCTCCGGCCAGGCACACAACACAGAATCCCGGCCCGCCGTAATCGGGCCGGGATTCCCGTCCGGCCCCCGACCCAACGATATCCCTACTCGGAACATCCAGCCCGGGACCGCAAAGGCGCACAGAAGCGTCGACGAGGACGGTGCACAGCCGAACCGGCATGCAACCGATCCACTCACAGCACCTCAGCAAACCCGGACTCGTCGCCCTCGACATCACCACAGCCGACGAAGTAACCACCCACGCAGTCATAACCCCGCGATCGGGGATGTACTGCTGGAACGGTCGCGGCAGCGTGCGACACCGGTGCTCATCGATGTGCTCTGCCGCTACCCACCCGCGACAAGCGACAGCAGTCGTGTCGCCCGGCTGATGAGCACTCTGGATCATTCCCTGCGCCAGACGGCTGACCGGCCGCCAGGGCACACCGCAGCGAGTGGCGCCGATGTGCGCAGGAGGGAGTGCACGTCATAATCCTCCCGAAGGTCCGCGACCCTCGCTTCGTGGCGATCCGCCGTCGTGGGACTCTCACTGATGCGGATCACCGTCTCCTCGCTCTATGGGCTGCCTCGTGTGCAGAGCACGTCCTTGGCCTCTTCGAGTCGGCCCGGCCCGGGGACCCGCGACCGCGCCAGGCGATCGAGCATGCCCGGGCCTGAGTACGTGGCGAGGTCAAGATGATGCAGGCGCGCACGGCGGGCGGCCATGCGATGGGGGCAGCCAGAGACCTGCATGGGGCAGCTTTGCATGCCGTGTCCCGGTGGCGGCGGCAAGGTCCGGGGCGAGTGCCGCGAGAATCGCGACGGCCTCCGCCAGGTAGCGGTAGACCGTGACGATGCCGACGCCTGCCGCGAGCTGGGTGTAGGTGTGTCCGCAGTGCAGATGGGCCAGCACGAGTAGGGCCTGCCGGTCCGCCGGAAGCCGGCGCCACCGTGTGCCGCGTTCGCGACGTCGGGCGCTCAGCAGGCCGGACAGGAACCGAAGGGTGGAACTGGACAGGTCGAGCCCTGATGGGTAGACAAGCACACGACGCTCCGGGCGGACAGGTCGATCCGGGTCGAGACCCCCATCTACCGGGAGCTTCACCTCTTCCCACACTCGGCTCGGCACCAACTCGGCCCGCTGGCCATCAGGTCGGAAACGACTCACTGTACCGACCCCTTGAGAAAGGGCTTCGCTGAAAATCGCGTGTACCGCGGCGCTCACCTTCACCGTCGTTGGCCCAGCGGTCGAAATGGCCGGCCCTTGAGCACCCGCCGGCGGATCATTGCCGTCTGGGCGGGGCTGTGCCTGGTCGGCATCGCCGCCACCGCCGCCCTCAATGCCGAGCCGTACACGGACAAGCGGGATTCCCCCGCCCAGGAGCCGACACCGACAGGCCCATACGCCGTCGACTGCCGGGAGATCGCCGACAACATCGAACAAGCCCGCGCCGAGGCCAAGCGCGAGCAGCAGGAAGCGCTCAACCCGTCCGCGACCCCCGCGTACCAGAGCACAGTGAGGGACGTGGCGGTGACGGAGGAGTGCGCGGACGAACTCGAAGACCGCGGTGCGCACTGAGGGCATCGCCGAGCAGTTCCGCCAGCACCCAGCCGTGAAAGCCGAAGTCGACGACGGCTACCGGGGTCTCGCGAACGAGTTCCCCAGCCAGGTCTCGGCCCCGCCCCGCAAACCGAAGGGCCTCGACGACGACACCGCGCCGCTGACCGAACGGTACAGCTGGCGTGAGCACAAACGCCGCCAGTCCTCCCGAAGCATCTGCGTCGAACACGCCAACGCCGAACACCGCCAGTGGCGCCCGCTCCAGCGGTACACCCAACGCCGCGAGACCTATAGCGAAACCCATCGTGCCATCGCCGCCCTGGTCTCCGACCGCGCCGCCAAACGCACCACCCGCCGTCGGCCGGGCACCGAGCTCGTGCACGTCCGCACGACCACCTGCTGAACCACCCTTCAGCCAAACCCCCAGGCCAGCACGTCCCAGCTTCAATCGCGGGATAGCCCGTAAGACGGCGCTCCCCCGCCCGCCGCGGACCGGCGGGCCCCATGCCGGATCCCCGAGCGTGCGGCGAAGCGCCCGAGCAAGGCACAGCAACAAAGACGCCCCGGCCCTACCTGCACGGCTATGCGACGAACAGCCAGAGCGAGGCGGTGGATGTCAGCGAGCAGGGAGGCGACCCGTCCAACATGACCGACACCGCGACCGGCCCGGACCACTTCATCACCGGCCTGTTCCAGGGCCGCCTGCCTGCCCGCCGCACAGCTGAACGAGATGTGCACACTGCCCAAGGACGACACGGGCAAGCCGGCCCCGTTCGCCGACGGGACCAACTGCGACAAAATGGCCCGCTTCGGCGCCGGTCTGATATCCACCCAGCTACCCAACGCCACCGTGCTCCAAGGCAAGACCGGCCACGACGACGGCCACGCCAACGGCATGTCCGCCACCCGCGACCTGCCCTTTTGCGGCGTCCACTCGAATCCCGACATGAGCTTCACCTCCGGCCCCCCGACCCCCTGTCCACACGCCTGCCGGCGGCCACCCCTCACGGGTCACCGAACAGACCTGAGCGCCAGGAACGCGAGCAACCACAGCCCGGAACCGAAAACAACCGGCCGGGCACGCCGGGCCGAGACGGGCAGCTCCGGCACGAAGCCGGGCACGCACCTCGAAACGCGGTTCCGGATGGCTCCTTCCTCCTCGGATTTCTCCGCCATGCCGGTCAGCGCCTGCGCGTCGAACTCGGTGTCGACGGCCCTGGACCGACACTGTGCTCGTCGTGGACCTTCCTGGAAATCTTCATCGAGCAGCACTCCAACAGAACCAGCACGGTAGGACGTTTCCGGGACTACAGCGCCGCGAGATTACCGACCAGGTCGTCGAGCCCGAACGAGCCCTGGGAAAGAGCCTTCATGTGCCAGGCCTTGAGGTCGAAGGCAGCACCATGGCGGCGCTTCGCCGCCGCACGGCCCTGGAGCCAGGCGCGTTCGCCGAGCTTGTAGCCGATGGCCTGGCCCGGCCAGCCGAGGTAGCGGTCGATCTCGCCGCTACGACGAGCAGCCGGGCTGCCGTTGTAGGTGGCCATGAACTCCGTGGCGAGCGCCGGGGTCCAGCGCTCACCAGGATGAAAACCCGAGTCGGCGGGAATGGCGAGTTCGAGATGCATACCGATGTCGACGATCACCCGGATGGTCCGCAGCATCTGCCCGTCCAGGAAGCCGAGACGGCGCCCGGGTTCAAAGAAGAAGCCCAGGTCGTCCATGAAACGCTCGGCATACAGGGCCCAGCCCTCGATGTTCGCGCTGACCATGCCCTCGGTGACCTGGTAGCGGCTGAGCCGGTCGGCGACCGCGACCCACTGAGCGAGCTGGAGATGGTGGCCGGGGACGCCTTCGTGGTACCAGATACTGACGAGCTGCCAGGTCGGAAAGGTGTCCTGGCCAAGGGTCGGCAGATAGGTGCGTCCGGGGCGGCTGAAGTCGAGGCTCGGGCCCTGGTAGTAGGGCCCGGAGGCGCTGCCCGCGGGCGCAATCCGGGACTCGACCTTGCGGATCGGGCCGGAAAGATCGAAATGGCTGCCGTCGAGAGCAGCGCTCGCCTCGTCCATCAGCTGCTGCAACCAGTCGCGGACGGCCTCCTCCCCCTTGACCGCGTGGCCGTGCTCATCCAGGTGGTGCATGGCCTCAAGAAGAGTAGAGCCGGGCAGGACGCGCTCGGCCTCGACGCGCATCTCGGCGAGCGTCCGGTGGAACTCGTCCCAGGCCCAGGCATAAGCCTCGTCCAGATCAAGCTCGGCACCGGTGTTGTAACGGGCAGCACGCAGATAGCGCTCCCGGCCGACGGCATCCGGGGTGTCCGCCGTAGCGGGAACGTAGGTATCACGCAACCAGTCGCGGAACTCGGAAACGGCGGTGGTGGCCTGGCGGGCGGCGGCGTCCAGCTCGGGGCGCAGCCGCTCGGTACCGTCCGCGACGAAGTCGGCGAACCAGCCCGCACCGCTGCCCGCATGCTGTCCGCCAGCCTCCCCGGTCCAGTCGCCGAGCTGGCCGATCACCCCGGCGGCCTGCCGGGGAGCAGCGAGCAGGCCACGCGAGATCCCCTCGGTAAGGGTGGCCCGGTAACCATCCAGCGCGCCGGGAACGTTACGCAGCCGCCCCGCCACCGCTGCCCAGTCCTCATCGGTGGTGGTGGGCATGAAAGCGAAGATCGTCCGTACCTGGTCGACATGCGCACCCACCGTGCGCAACTGCCGGAAATTCTCACCAGAGTCATGCATCGCGAGCTCCGCCGTAAGACGTTCCCGCAGCAGCCGGGCACAGGCCTGCTCAGCGGGGTCGTCCGATATAGGAGCGGCACCAAGCGCGGCCAGACTACGGCGAGCGAACTCGGCGTGAGCCTCGAAGCCATCCGGCGAGAGGTCCGGTTGCCGGTCGTCACCTCGGTTCAGACCCAGCCACGCGGAGACCACCGGATTATGTGCGGCCACCCGGTCGAGATAGCCGTCAGCAATACTGCGCGGAGTGATCAATACATCTGCCATACAACCATCCTGACCCACACCAACAACCCCAACCCCCACAACACCCAAATCCACAAAGGCCACGCCGGGCAGAGGCGGTGGTCGGCAAGCATCTCCCGGCTGCAGTCGCGCCCCAGCTCATGTGGTCATGGGAGGCGAGCGGCTGGATCGTCAACGCTTTCGCGGCGGTCCGGGAAAGGAACCAGATCTGCGGCCTGGGTCCGCTGACCTGTCCCCGTGCTGGACGCGGTCGGTGCGCTGGAGCAGGAGCTGACGCCGTGTCCGGATGGGGTCGCGGGCTGTTCGTCGCGGCCGCCGGCAACCTGGGACTGACCTCACCCTGCGCCCCCCCATCGCGCTGGGTTTGCCGGGATGCGGAAGCGAGCCCCTCTCACAGACTGTCGTGCGACCCGGGTGCATTCCTGCCTCTGGCTGATGGAAGCTGGGGCGGAGGGGGGTTGACGATGACGACAGCGCGGGCGAGGACTCACAGCACGGGCAGACTGTCGAGCAAGGACGGTGCCGACCGGTGGTCGCCGGGTCGTGCGCGGTTCATGGGCGTGCTGCTGGTCCTGCTGTCCGTGATATCGGCGGCAGCCTGCTACTTGGTGTTCTCCTGTCGAGGCTGGCTTCGCGGTCGTTCCGCTGACCCTGGGCGTCTTCTCTTCCCGGTGGACCTTCCCCCCGTTGGTGAAGAAGTTCGGCCCGAAGAACCTCGTGATAGCCGCGGCGGCTCTGATCAACATCGGCCTGCTCTGGCTCAGCCAGACGACCCCGTCCACTGGCTATGCCTTCATAGTGGTCCCCACGATTTTCTGCGGCGTCGGCATCGGCATCGCCTTCACAGCGGTGAACTTCACCGTCCTCGCCGGTCTGCCACCGCAGAACACCGGCGTTCCGGCGGGCATGTTGCAGACCATGCAGCAGGTCGGCGGTGCGCTCGGTATCACCGTCCTCAGCACGATCTACATCTCCCGGCTGGACGACGCGCTCAAGACCGGCAGCACGTGTCCTTCGTCAAGTTCGTGCTGCCGGTTTTGAGGGTTTTCATCCTGGTCATGCGGCGAGGGTGACGGTGGGGGTTCGGAACTCGTAGAAGGTGCCGTCTCGGAGCATGGCGAACAGGACGCTGGTGCGTTGGCGGACGAGGCGGAGGAGGGCCTGGGTGTGGGTTTTGCCGCGGGCGCGTTGCTTGTCGTAGTAGGTGCGGGAGGCGGGATCGACGTTCATGCAGGCGAAGGCGGAGAGGAACATGGCGCGTTTGAGTTGCCGGTTGCCGCCCCGGGGTGCGTGCTCGCCGTGGATCGATGTCCCGGACGATTTCGTGGTGGGGGCGAGGCCGGCGTAGGAGGCGAGGTGGGCGGCGGTGGGGAAGTCGGTGCCGTCTCCGACGGCACCTCCCGGGCCCGGGTTGAGTCGGCACGGAGCGCGGTGCCGGTGTTGCCACCGGTCCGTTTCTCCGTGCCGCTCGCCTCCCCGATCAGCCACGACCGCGCGGCCGACACTTTGGCGGGCTTCCTCAAGGCGCTCCATGTGAACGCGCCCGCCGAGGCACCGCTCAGTCCAGATCGCGGCGTTCCCCTCAAAACGCTCACGGACGACTTCGGAAAGATACTCGAGGACGTCGCCTCCGAAGGCATTGCCGCCGTCCTCCGGAATGTGCAGGACGTCTGGGACGAGGCCCTTGGGGCTCCCGACTGGGAGGACCCGCCGGTATGGCTGCACGGCGACCTTCACCCGGCAAATGTTGTCGTCCTGGACGGAACGCTCTCGGGCGTGATCGACTTCGGTGACATGTGCGCAGGCGATCCGGCGGTCGATCTCGCGGCTGCGTGGGTGCTCCTTCCCGCGGGGACGGCTGCACGGTTCTTCAACGCGTACGCGCACGCGGACGCGGACGAGGCGACGATCCGGCGCGCACGAGGATTGGCTGCCCTGAAGAGCCTCGCCCTCATCCTCATTGGCCGGGCCGGGGATCGGGGCCTGCCCGGCGGCAAACCGACGTGGGGACCCGCGGGCCGGGCGGCGCTCGACCGTGTTCTGGCATCAATCCAGGAGACTGGCAGATTTCCACGTTGCTCAACCCTCGGTGGCCCCGCTCAAGGTTCGTTACCAAGGGGCACCCAGGTCACCTGAGACCGCACTCGACGGAACAGATCACCTGAGACGGGGACCAGTGTCGGCGTTCGCGTACAAGTGGCTTTGGCAAGATCTTCGTAGCGGGATGTCATTCCGGAACGGTGATCGGCCGGTCCGCGTAGCGGCGGCGTAAGTGGGCGATCACTACGACCCGCTGGCGTAGGAGTGGGACGTCGGCGCGTCCGACCATGATGCGTTTGGGAAGTTTCACGTCAGTTGTGCGACCTTCGTTGACCCCGGAGTTGCAGGGGGTCGTGATTCCCTGCGCGACGGCCTGCTGGTCTTTGCACAGGGCTGTCGCGACACTACCCTACCACCCCGCCCAACGCGTTCCGTCAGCATCTGTGCCTGCTCCAGGTGGCCCGCTGAACTGACACCGGGCCTGCGTGACGCGCCGCAAGGCGGACCGACCGTCAGCGCACGTCCGGCATGGGCGTACGCCTTCTCCTGTTCCGCACAGACCCCGCAGATCAGGCTCGCGCCACCTTCACGCCGGACACCGCCTGGCCAGGAAGCAAAAACCCGCCGGACTCATCCCGGAGGAACCTTCAAGCCCCGGTTTCGATGTCGTCCAAGCATTTCGACGCATCAGCAGTGGTTCGCTCGCGCTCGCCTTCCCGATCCCCACCTGACGCCCTTTCAAGGTCGCCTTCGACGGGCGACAACTACCGCTGAGGCACACGATCCCTACCCGAGCGCCACCAGCACGTCGTAGTCAGTGTCGGCTCTCCAGCAGGTCCTTGAACTTCTCCAGGTCGGTCCGGACTGTGTCTTCGATCGCGTGGACCTGGGCGAATCCCTTCGGACCGCCGAAGGTCGCCCGTACGGTGTCCGGGTCGTACTCCAGCCGGACTTGCAGCTGGGTGTGCTGGTCATCCAGCGGGTTCACGGCGAAGGCAGCTTTCAGCTCTGGGCTGTCCACCGTCCAGTCCATCACCTGACCCTTGCCTCGATCGGCAATACGAGTCTCGAAAACCTGCTCGTCATCCCCGATCCGGACGTCGAGATGGGCTCGGCTGCTGCCGTGCCCAGCGGCGCTCTTCACACCCTCCATGAACATCGGGTACTCGTCGATGCGGTGCAGCTGCGCCCAGACCTCCTGCGCCGGGACATTGACGTCGACCTGTTCTTCGAGCCTGCTCATCGGGAGCCTCGCTTCCCAGCCCGGCCGCCCGGGCCATCGGTACTTCCAGCCTGCTCTGCTTCCCGCCCCTCGGCCACCCAGCCCGGTTCTGACTCCCCTGGGCCGGCCCTGAGCCCGGAGGAATTCACATGCTGTCCGCCGCCGCTGTCGGTGTTCACCAGGTCGGTTGGCGGCCTTACGACGGCGGGGAGCAGGGGCTCGCACAGAGGTACTATCTCCAGTCGTACGCCCTGGCCCACGAGCCCCAGACCACCGGGCACGACGCGTTCGTCATGAGGACCACGGCCCAGCAGGGCATGAAGCTGCTCCGCCCCGAGCGTTGCCTGGCCCTGGTCGCGAGCGCCGTCGGGTGCGCATGGAAGAGATCCGGGCCGCGCCCGAGGGCCGCGACGGCAACGTGAGCGCGGCCGGGGAGCCGGCCCGGCTGCGGGCGGAGAACGCCCGGCTGCTCAAGGCCGAGGAGGAGTGGCAGCCGGAGCGCGAGATCCTGCGGCGGGCAGCCGCCTATTTCGCGTGGGAGGGGAAGTGAGGCCCCGCCGCTGGGACGTCATCTCCGGCAACCGCGCCGACTTCGGCGTCAAGCGGATCTGCCGGGTGCCCGGAGCGTCCCGCGCCGGCTACTACCAGCACCTGGCCACCGGGCAGGCCCGCGCCGAGCGCCGGGCCGAGTGCCGGGCCGAGCGCTGGGCCGAGGAGAAGCGGACCGTGAGCGAGATCCCCGCCATCCACGCCCGGCGCGACGTAGCTCTACCTCGCCACGGTCATCGACATCTGCTCGAGGACGGCGGTGGGCTGGTCGATCGCCGAAGCCTTGCCGCTTGCCTTGATCACCCAGGTCGCCTGGGCCCGACGGAGCCGACAGTAGCCGTACTTGTCATCGACCGGGACCTGCCGCCGCCAGCCGACGCACTCGCCGACGGTATGTTGCCGGGCCGACCGCATTCCTGTACTTCGTCGGCCGACAGCCCTGACAAACGCGGTGGGGACGGAGTGGGGTCGCCCGCCCTGCCCTGGTCCGGCAGCAATCCCCATGGCGCGCTCCATCGGCCGACGACGAACACATCAAGCTCAACCCCCGTGCTACGGAGGGTCCGCCAGCACTGCGGCTCCGCCCTCGGACAGTTCCGGGCGAGGGCGGACTTCGTCGACTCGGGCACGATGGACATGGGCCGTCCTGCCCGTTCGGCCTGCCAGGTGCTGCGGCAGACACTCCTCGGTGATCGAACGGCAAGCGGATCTCGGCAGACCGAGGCCGCCCATCCCGCCGTGCGGTCGCTCTCGGCAGCGGGCCCGGGGTGGCCGGCTCGCCTCGGTACGGGGAGCTCCGGCGTAGAGGCGTGACGGACGGATCCCCGCCGGCGAAGACCGCCCCGGCAACCGGGTCCCGACTGCCCCCTCTGCCAGAATCACCACATGGCTGAACACGACACGGACCCCGGCTACCTGCTGGACAACCAGCAATCGGAGGCGGGGATCCGCTTCGGCGCCCTCAGCGAGTTGTTCGATCCGGTGACGTTCCGGCATGTCGACCGGCTCGGGATCGCCGCCGGCATGCGGTGCTGGGAGGTCGGTGCCGGCGCTCCGTCCGTACCACTCGGGCTGGCCGAGCGAGTCGGTCCGACGGGAGCGGTGATCGCCACCGACATCGACGTGTCCTGGACGCGAGACGTCCACGGTGGTGTGATCGAGGTGCTGCGGCACGACGTGGCGGCCGACCCGCCGCCGCCCGGCGGCTTCGACCTCGTCCACGCCCGACTGGTCCTGGTGCACGTCACCGACCGCGCCGAGGCACTGCGCCGGATGATCCAGGCGCTGCGGCCCGGCGGCCGGCTGCTCCTGGAGGACGCCGACCCTGGGTTGCAGCCACTGTTGTGTCCGGACGAGTCCGGTCCCGAACAGCGGCTCGCGAACCGGCTGCGATCCGGCTTCCGCGCCTTGATGGCGGCACGCGGCGCGGACCTCGCGTACGGGCGAACCCTGCCCCGGCTGCTGCGTGAGGCCGGTCTCGAGGACGTCCAGGCCGACGCGTACTTCCCGATCACCTCGCCGGCTTGTGCCGTCCTCGAGGCCGCGACCGTGCGGCAGATCCGCCACCTTCTGGTGGCGGAAGGACTTGCCACCGACACGGAGATCGACCGCCACCTGGCGAACGTCGCCACCGGACGTCTCGACCTTGCCACCGCCCCGATGATCTCCGCGTGGGGACGGCGCCCGTAACCCTCCCCGCTTGTCTCTCACACGCTTCCGTCGTCCAACTGAACCGCTCCTCACCGTGCTGACGAGTTCGTTCCGGTCCCTTCGTACGATCGGGGCACCCAGGGACCTGCCCGTCGGCCACAGGATGGGCATCCGGTCACGTGCGCGGCTGCCTCGCTCTGCTCGAACTGGTGGAAACCCTCCAAGGCCGTCTCGCGATCGTTGTGCCGGATGAGATCACCGCCCCTGTCCGTACGGTCGCAGACTTGCAGGATGCGTGGCCCACCTGATGGCTGCCGCGCTCTCATCCACGCCGATCCCAAGGACCTGATCGTGAGCGAACGCGTCATCTCCCCCCTGAACCGTGGTTTCCTCTTCCTCGACTCCCACCCGGCCGGCTGCCGCAAAGTGGTGGCCGACATGTGGCGGGCCGTCCCCACCCGGCAGTCCGGCGGGGACGAGCCGGTGGCGCTCGTCATCGGCTCGTCCGCCGGGTACGGGCTCGCCGCCACGATCGCCGGGCTCGCCCGCGTCGGGATCCGCGGCATCGGGGTGTGCTTCGAGAGGGCACCCGGGCGGCGCACCGGCACGGCCGGCTGGTACCGCACCGCCGCGACCGCCGAACTGGCCCGCGAGTACGGCCGGGACATGGTCTTCCTCAATGGTGACGCGTTCTCCGATGCGATGAAGGACCAGGTCGCCGACCTCCTCAAGCAGCGGTACGGGCGGCTGGACCACCTGATCTACTCGGTGGCTGCCCCGCGACGCACCGACCCGGACACCGGCGTCACCTACTCCTCCGTCCTCAAGCCGATCGGCGATCCCTACCGGACCAAGACCCTCACGTTCGACGGCTC